>JBDHRG010000295.1:0-3597 GCA_039807445.1 Candidatus Competibacteraceae bacterium | reverse complement strand
TGGCTCGCCGGCGCCGAGCGGGCGCAGCGCGGCGTGCTGATGCGGCTGTTCGCCCGCTACGTCTCGGCCGAAGTCGCGCAAGCCGTCTGGCGACAGCGCGATGCCGTGCTCGACGGCGGCCGGCTGCGCCCGCGCACCCTGACCGTCACCGTGCTGTTCCTCGATCTGCGCGATTTCACCGCGACGGCCGAGCACATGGCGCCGGCCGCGCTGCTCGACTGGCTGAACGACGTCATGGGCGCGATGGCGCGCGCGGTGCTCGCGCACGGCGGGCTGGTCGAGCGCTTCATGGGCGACGGCATGATGGCGGTGTTCGGCGCACCACTGGCGCGCACCGACGCGGCCGGCATCCGCGCCGACGCCCTCGCCGCGGTGCGCTGCGCGCTGGCGATGGAAGCGGCGCTCGCCGGCCTGAACCGCGACTGGCTGCGCCGCGGCCTGCCGCAGGCGGCGATGCGCATCGGCATCCACACCGGGGCGGTGATCGCCGGCGAGCTGGGCAGCCCCGAGCGCCTCGAATACACCGTGCTCGGCGACACCGTGAACATCGCTTCGCGCCTCGAAGCCTTCGACAAGGCGCTGGCCGAAGGCGAGCCGTGCCGTATCCTGATCAGCGAAGCGACCCGCGCCCAGCTGCAGGACTGCTTCCCGACGCGCGCAGTCGGCAGCGTCCGGCTCAAGGGCAAGGACGCGCCGATCACCATCCACCGCGTCGGCGCCCCCGGCGCGGACCGCTGAGGAGGTGCGACGATGAAAGCGCTGCCGCTGCTGGCCTGTCTGGCGCTGCTGAGCCCGCCGGTCTGCGCCGAGCCGAACGCCTACCAGTACCAGCCGCCGCGACGCGGCGCCCCGGCGCAGGAGCGGCTGGTCGGCGGCGGCAGCCGTGGCGCTGCCGGCGCAACGCCTTTCCTGAGCACGCTGAGCCCCGAGCACGTCGGCCTCACCGTCCAGGCCCAGCCCACGCTCTACTGGTACCTGGAGGCGCCGGCCGGCACGGCGCTGGAGCTGACGCTGTCGGCGGTGGCGGCACCGCGCCCGCTGCTGCGGCTGAGCCTGCCGCCTGCGCCCGGCATCCACGGCGTGGCGCTGGGCCGGCACGGCATCAGGCTGCAGCCCGGCGTCGCCTACGAATGGTTCGTCGCGCTGGTGGCCGACCCGGCACGCCGCTCCGCCGACCTCGTCGCCCGCGGCGCGATCGAGCGCGTAACGCCGCCCGCGGCGCTGGCCGAGCGCCTCGCGCGCGCCGGCCGGCATGAGCAGGTACGGCTGTACGCCGAAGCCGGCTACTGGTACGACGCGCTGGCGACGCTGGCAGCGCTGATCGACGCCGCGCCGCGCGACCCGCAGCTGCGCGCCGAACGCGCCGCACTGCTCGAGCAGGTCGGCCTGCCCGAAGCCGCCGCCGAGGACCGCGCGGCTGCTCGATAGTCCAGCAGGGAGTCCCACCCGCCGCAGCGCGGCCGCTCGGCTACACTCGCGACACGCGATGGTCGGGCAGCGCGCGAGGAAACCCCATGGCTGCAGAGATCGACAAGGCAGTACTGCTCGGCCATGGTACGCTGTTCGCCGAGCTCGCGCCGGCCGAGCGCGAGGGTCTGGCACGCTACGCCAAGCGGCGCACCGTGCAGGCGCACCAAGTCATCTGCCACAAGGGCACGCGCGGCGGACAACTGTTCGTGCTGGTGCACGGCCGGGCCAAGGTGTCCACGCTGTCCGCCGACGGCCGCGAAGCGACCCTGGGGCTGATCGAAGACGGCGACGTGTTCGGCGAAATCTCGATGCTCGACGGCGGCGAGCGCACCGCCACGGTAGCCGCGCTCGAGCCCTGCGAACTGCTGGTGCTCGAGCGCCGCGACGTGCTCACCTTCCTCGAGCGCCATCCGCAGACCGCGGTCAAGCTGCTGCACACCCTGTGCCGGCGGCTGCGACTGGCGACGCTGATGACCGAGGACGCACTGTTCCTGCCGCTGTCGGCGCGGCTGGCCAAGCGCCTGCTGCTGCTGGCGCAGCACTGCGGCCGACCCACGCCGCAGGGCATCCGCCTCGGGCTGAAGCTGTCGCAGCAGGAGCTCGGCCACTTGATCGGCGGCACGCGCGAGAGCGTCAACCAGCAGTTGCGCCGCTGGAAAGACGAAGGCTTGATCGCGGTCGACGAGGGCTACCTGGTGATCCGCGACCGCGCGCAGCTAGAGCAGCTCGGCGCATAGCCCTTGCGGGCTCAGCGCGGCTCGGGCCAGACGAAGCTCACCAGGAAGTGCACGCCGCGGTCCTGCAGATCGGTGTCGGGCTGGCCGACGTCGCGCAGCGCGAAACCCTTGTAGATCTGCAGCAGCGAGCCCGGCACGGGCTGCCAGCGCAAGCCCAGGCCCACGCTCGCCAGCGTCTGCCGCTCGTCGTCCTTGTCCCAGCTCTGGCCCCAGTCGGTGAAGGGGGCGAGCTCGAGCCGCCCCAGCCCTTCGCTGCCGGGGATCGGCCAGCGCCCCTCGAGCGAGACGAAAGCGCCGTTGTCGCGCACCAGCAGGTTTTCGCGGTAGCCGCGCACCGTGGCCTGGCCGCCGAGCGCGAACTTCTCCTGCGGCAGCAAGCCTTGTGCCGCCAGCTGCGCGCCGCCGCGCAGCAGCAGCTGGCCGTCCCCCGGCACGCGCTGTACCCATTGCCCCTGCCCCAGCCAGCTGAAGAAGCGGCTGTCGGGCGCATGGTCGTGGCGGGTGGCGCCGAGCAGCGGCAGGCCCACGCTGAAGCGCGAATACAGCGCGAGCACGGTTTCGGGCGAGCGCTCCAGCCATTGCTGGCGCAGGCGCAGCGCGCTGACCACGCTGTGCCCGTCCTCGACGCCCGGCGAAAACGAGAACGGTTCGCCGGCGAGGAAGGTTTCGGCCTTGCTGTGCTCGAAGCCCAGACCGAGGTCCAGGCGGCGGCCGGGCACGCGGTAGACCGGGTGGTCGATGCCGATGCCGGCCAGGCGCGTGCGACTGTCGATGTCGAGCTCGTTGAACGGCGCTTCGACGATGTCGGCATCGCTGCGCTCGGCGTACAGGCTCAGCGCGGTGTCGCGCGCGTTCAGCGGCAGCGCGTAGCCGAGCGCGGCGTTGCCGTCGTCACCGAGGTCGTGGCGCAGCTGCAGCGTGTCGCCCCGACCGGCGAGGTTGCGCAGACCGAGCTCGGCTTCGGTGCGGTTCGGCCCGATCTGCGGCGACTGGTCGTTGGCGTAGCGCAGCCCCGCCCAGGCGCGCGGCTGCTCTTCGACGCGGGCGCGGAGCACGGCGTCGCCGGGTGCGGCGCCCGGCGCGAGCTCGGCTTCGATGCGCGCGATCGCGGGATCGTCTTGCAGCAGCAGCAGGCCCTGCTGCAGCGAAGGCAGGTGCAGCGGCTCGCCCGCCGCGCGCGCCAGGCGCTCGCGCACGTAGTCGGCGGCCAGCGCCTCGGTGCCTTCGATGCGGATGTCGCCGAGCCGCCCCTCGACGATGTGCAGCCGCACCACGTCCTCGCGCACCGCCTGGTCGGGCAGCAGCGCCCCCGAGTTCAGGTAGCCGCGCTCGACGTAGTGGCGGCTCAGCGCCTGGCGCACCGCCTCGAGCTCTTCGGCGCGCAGCGTAC
>JBDHRG010000043.1:0-22419 GCA_039807445.1 Candidatus Competibacteraceae bacterium | reverse complement strand
TGGCGAGCCTGCTGTCGGTGCGCCGCGTGCTGGTGCTCGAGCCGGCGGAGGTGTTCCGGGGATGAGGCGATGAGCGCAGAAGCCGCGGTGCGCGCGCACGGGCTGGTCAAGGCGTTCGGCGACGGCGAGGCGCGCATCCGCGCCTTGCGCGGCGTCGACTTCGAGGCGCGGCTCGGCGAGATGAGCTTCTTGGTCGGGCCCAGCGGCTGTGGCAAGACCACGCTGCTGTCGCTGATCGCCGGGCTGCTGGCGCCGGACGACGGCGAGCTCGAAGTGCTGGGGCGCGAGCCGCAGCGGCTCGGGCGGCGCGAGCAGGTCGACTTCCGCCGTGACAACCTCGGCTTCGTGTTCCAGCAATATCACCTGCTGCCGGCGCTGAGCGCCGCCGAAAACGCCGCGGTGCCGCTGATCGCCGCCGGCCGGCCGCGCCGCATCGCGCTCGAGCGCGCCGGCGCGCTGCTCGCCGAGCTGGGGCTGGCCGCGCGCGCCGGGCAGTTGCCGAAGCAGCTTTCGGGCGGCGAGCAGCAGCGCGTCGCCTTCGCGCGCGCGCTGGTGCACGAACCGCGGCTGGTGCTGTGCGACGAGCCGACCGCGGCGCTCGATGCCGACACCGGCCAGCGCGTGCTGGAGCTGCTGCGCGCGGTCGCGCTGCGCCCGGACCGCGCCGTCGTGGTCGTCACCCACGATGCCCGCATACTCGCGTACGCCGACCGCATCGCGCACATGGACGACGGCCGAATCACGCGCGTCGAAGGGGGGAGTTCTGGAGAGCGGCCATGATACGCGGTGCCCGTGAAGCGTCCTCATGCTCCCTCATCCTTGACGGGGGAGGGCTGGCATACCCCCCACCCCAACCCTCTCCCGCAAGGGGGGAGGGAGTGCAGCCGCCGGGGTTGCCCGTATGAGGCGCTTCGGTCTGCCGCTGCTGGCGGCGCTGGCGCTGGCCTTCGCGAGCGCCTCGGTGATCCGCACCCAACCCGAGCGGCTGGCCGCCGAGCCGCCGCGCGTACCGCCGACGCACCCGTACGCGCACGCGATCGCCGCCGTCGGCCTGGTCGAGCCTTCCAGCGAGAGCATCGCGATCGGCACGCCGCTGGCCGGCGTGGTCGAGCGGGTGTACGTCGCCGCCGGCGACACGGTAGCGGCCGGTGCGCCGCTGTTCACGCTCGACGAGCGCCAGCTGCGCGCGGCGCTGGCGCTGCGCGAGGCGGCGCTGAAAGCCGCCGAGGCCGGGGTGAAGACGGCGCAGGTCGTCGCGGCCGATGCCCGCGTGCAGTACGGCTATGTCGAGAAGCTGCCCGCGGCGCAGGCGGTCAGCGTCGAGGAGATCAGCCGGCGCAGGGCGGCGCTCGAGATCGCGCAGGCGCGGCTCGACGAGGCACGGGCCGAGGTCGAGCGCGCGCGCGCGGCGCTCGCCGAAGCCCGAGTCGAGCTCGAGCGCGCGACCGTGCGCGCGCCGATCGCCGGGCAGGTGCTGCAGGCGCGCATCCACGCCGGCGAGTACGCCGCCGGCCCGGCGGCGCTGCTGGTGCTCGGCGCCACCCGCCCGCTGCACGTGCGCGTCGACATCGACGAGCACGAAGCCTGGCGGCTGCAGCCCGGGCGCGCGGCGATCGCGGTGCTGCGCGGCAACGGTGCCGGGCGCGCGCCGCTCGGCTTCGTGCGCCTCGAGCCGCTGGCGGTGCCGAAGACCGCGCTGTCGGGCGGCGCCGCCGAGCGCGTCGACACGCGCGTCGTGCAGGCGATCTACCGCATCGAGCGCGCCGACTTCGCGGCGCACGTCGGCCAGCAGGTCGACGTGTTCATCGAGGCGGCGGAAGGCGGGTGAGGCGGGCGTGCGGGGGCGGTTTCAGACCACGATCACGGTGTCGCTGTACGCCGCGAGCCGGGCATCGTGGGTCAGCAGGCGCAGCGGCTCGCACAGGGCTTGCGCGACCAGCATGCGGTCGAACGGGTCGCGGTGGTGCCAGGGCAGGCGATCGACGGTGATCGCGTGCTCGGGCGTAACGGGCAACAGCAGCAGGCCCGCTTCCTCGAAGCGGAAGCGTACACGTTCTGCCGGGGTTTCGAACTTGCCCGTCGAGTGTTTGATGGCCAGCTCCCAAATGCTGACGACGCTGACGTGCACCGCCTCTGCCGAGACGATCGCCCGGCGCGCCTCGGGCGAAAGCTGCATGGCGTCCGTCACCAGCCACAAGGCGATGTGCGTGTCGAGCAGCAGGTTCACGGGTTGATGTCCCTCTCGAGCGATTCGTCGAACATCGCCTGGATCTCCGCGTCTCCGGCATGGATGTCGTCCGGAGCCCGGATTTCGCCCCTGGCGAGACCGAAGCGGATCGGACGTTTTTCCTGCAGGGGTACCAGCCGCGCCGCCGGCTTGCCGTTGCGCGCCAGCACGATCTCGCGTTCGGCACCGCTCTCGACCAGCTCGACCAGGCGCGAGAGCTGGTTGCGGGCCTCGTAGATGTTGATGGTGGTCATCACGGTTACCTCGACCGCGCGCTGTCTGGCTAAGGATAGCTAGTCCCGGGGTCGGCATCACGGCTGGCAGCGCTGGCGCACCTGGGCCATCACGCTGGCGGCGGTCAGCGCCCCGCCGACCGGACAGCCGCCGGCGCGCAGGCGTTCGGCGGTCCAGGTGTTGCAGGTGCGCCAAAGGCCGAAGCGGCCGTGGGCGCGGAAGAAGCGGCTGTCGCCGTACAGCCCGCGGCCGAGCGGCTGCGCGGCGCCCTGCGCATCGCGGACGAAATCGGCGTCGATCGCGGCGAGCATCGCGCGCAAGCCGGCCGCCGACAGCCGCAGCGGCGCGACTTCGCTCGCCATGAAATAACGCGCGGGCTCGACCGGCAGCGCGACCACGTGCAGCACGGCGCCGCGCGAGGCGAACGCCGCTTCCAGTGCCAGCGCCGGCCCGATGTCCTGATCGGGCGCGGTGTAGAAGCCTTCGTCGCCCCAGCCGATCTCGAGGTACGCGGCATCCGGAAACTCGCCGGCGAGCGCCGGCAGCGCGTGCGCGCGCGGGACCACGATGCCGGTGTGCCAGCCGTGGCTGACGACCCAGATGCGGACAGCGTCGGGGGCACCGGCGGGCGGCGGCAAGCGCTCGGCGGTCGGTGTCGCGCAGCCGGCGAGCCACAGCGGGAGGCACACGACGACGAGCGTCCCGAGCACGATCCACCACGCCCGAGCGTGCAATCGCGCAGTCCCGCCGCGTCGCAAGGAGGTTGGCCGCCGGATGTCGGGCAAGATTGGCGCAGTACCGGCCGATGAGCCGCTGTCGGCTACGGCATTTCGAGGCCTTCGGCCTCGAGCATCCGCACCAGCCGGATCAGCGGCAGGCCGATCAGCGCGTTTGGGTCGTCGCCCTCGAGGCGCTCGAACAGCGCGATGCCGAGCCCCTCGGACTTGAAGCTGCCGGCGCAGTCGTACGGCTGCTCGTGGCGCAGGTAGCGTTCGAGGCGGGTTTCGTCGAGCGTGCGGAAGTGCACGCGAAACGGCACCACCTCGAGCTGCGCGCGGCCGCTGTCGGCGTCGATCAGGCACAGCCCGGTGAAGAAGTCGACCGCGCGTCCCGAAGCGGCGCGCAACTGCTCGAGCGCGCGCGCGTGGTCGCCGGGCTTGCCGAGGATGCGCCCGTCGAGCACCGCGGCCTGGTCCGAACCGATCACCAGCGCGCCCGGCGCGTGCGCGGCGATGGCTGCCGCCTTGGCGTGCGCCAGGCGCGCGACCAGCGTTTCGGCGGGTTCGCCGGGCAGCGGCGTCTCGTCGACGCCGGGGGGCAGGGCCTCGAACGCCAGCCCCAGGCGGGCCAGCAGCTCGCGGCGGAACGGCGAAGTCGAGGCGAGGATCAGGCGGCGGCCGTCGGCGAGCGGCATCGGTCGTGTTCCTGGCTGCAGCGGTCCCGCGGATGGTAGGCAGTCGCGGTCGGCGCGACAAATGCCTTGCAGCCTGGGACCTTGGCCGACCCGTCGGGGCGGCGCGTGCTTTGACTTGGGGGGAACGTGGCTTTAAGATTGCGCCCCTTATGCAAGACCGCCTCCCCGAAAAGTTCGATCCCTGGAAGCTCGCCGCGTCGGGCGAACGCCTCGAGGGGGTCGTGCCGCTCGCAGCGCTGCCGCGGCTCGCCGACCTGCTGCGCGACGACGGGGGGGAGGTGCGTTTTCGCCTCGAAGGCGCACGCGACGCCGAGGGGCGCAAGCTGATCCGCGGCCACGTCGAAGCCGACGTGCGGCTCAGTTGCCAGCGCTGCTTCGGGCCGGTGCTGCTGCCGCTGCGCATCGACGTGGCGCTGGCGCTGATCGCCGACGAGTCGCGCGCCGGCTCGCTGCCCGAGGCCTACGAGCCGCTGGTGGCGGACGAGACCGGGGTGACGCCGGCGGCGCTTGCCGAGGACGAGCTGATCCTCGCGCTGCCGCTGGTGGCATTGCATGACGATGTTCGCGAGTGCGAAGCCCACGGTTTCGTGCTGCCGGATGCCGCCGCCGGGCCGGCGGAGAGGAAGCGCAAGCCCTTCGCCGGCCTGTCGGCACTGTTGAAAGAATCGAACAAAGATCAGGAGTGAACCATGGCCGTCCAGCAGAACCGCAAGAGCCGCTCGAAGCGCGACATGCGCCGTGCGCACGATTTCCTGACCGCCAGCGCGCTGTCGGTCGACCCGACCTCGGGCGAAACCCACCTGCGCCACCACGTGACCCCGGACGGCTTCTACCGTGGCCGCAAGGTCATCGACGTGGCCGCCGCCAAGGTCGAAGACTGACGCGCCCGCGGCCGGCGTCCGCCGGCCGCGCTCCGTGACGCCCGGCGCCTGCCGGGCGTCGTGCGACCCCCTTCCCGAATCCCGGTAGCCTTGCGTATGACACGGCCGCTCACCATCGCCCTGGATGCGATGGGCGGGGACATCGGCCCCGACGTGGTCGTCCCCGCCGCGCTGGCGACGCTCGCGTCGCGCAGCGACCTCACCCTGATCCTGGTCGGCCGCGCCGACGTAATCGAAGCCAAGCTCGAGGCGCTCGGCGCCAAGGGCCGTGCCGGCATCGTCGTGCACCACGCCGCCGACGTCGTCGGCATGGACGAGTCTCCGGCCAGCGCGCTGCGCAGCAAGAAAGACTCGTCGATGCGCGTGGCGATCAACCTGGTCAAGAACGGTGCAGCCGACGCCTGCGTCAGCGCCGGCAACACCGGCGCGCTGATGGCGACCGCGCGCTTCGTGCTGAAGACCCTGCCCGGCATCGACCGCCCGGCGATCTGCACCGCGATCCCGACCGTGCGCGGCCACACGCACATGCTCGACCTCGGTGCCAACGCCGACTGCAAGCCCGAGCACCTGCTGCAGTTCGCGGTGATGGGCTCCGAGCTCGCGCGCGCGGTCGACGGCGTCGAGCGCCCGCGCGTGGGGCTGTTGAACATCGGCGCCGAAGACATCAAGGGCAACGAGCTGGTCAAGGAAGCCGGCGCGCTGCTCGCCGCCGCCGGCGAGCTGAACTACATCGGCTACATCGAGGGCGATGGCGTCTACCTCGAGCCGGCCGACGTGGTGGTCACCGACGGCTTCGTCGGCAACGTCGCGCTGAAGACCAGCGAAGGCGTGGCCAAGCTCGTGCGCCACTTCATGACCCAGGAGTTCAAGCGCAACGTCTTCACGCGGTTGGTGGCGCTGGTGGCGATGCCGGTGCTGCGCGGCTTCGCCCGGCGCATCGACCCCCGCCGCTACAACGGTGCCAGCCTGCTCGGACTTTCGGGTATCGTGATCAAGAGCCACGGCGGCGCCGACGAGCTCGCGTTCGGCAACGCGATCCGCATCGCGATGCTCGAGGTCGAGAAGGCGGTGCCGCAGCGGATCAAGGCCACCCTGTCCGCCCTCCACGCCGAGAGGCAAGCGCAGTGAAGTACGCAAAGATCACCGGCACCGGCGGCTACCTGCCCGAAAAAGCCCTGACCAACGCCGAGCTCGAGCGCATGGTCGACACCTCGGATGCGTGGATCCGCGAGCGCACCGGCATCGAGCGGCGCCACATCGCCGCCGAAGGCGAAACCACCGCCGATCTGGCCGAACACGCCTCGCGCCGCGCGCTGGCGATGGCCGGGGTCGACCCCGGCAGCATCGACCTGATCATCGTCGCGACCAGCACGCCGGACCACGTGTTCCCGGCGGTCGCGACCCAGCTCCAGCACAGCCTCGGCTGCTACGGCTGCCCGGCCTTCGACGTGCAGGCGGTGTGCAGCGGCTTCGTCTATGCGCTGACGGTGGCCGACAAGTTCATCTGCACCGGCAGCGCGCGCCGTGCGCTGGTGGTCGGCGCCGAGACCTTTTCGCGCATCATCGACTGGAGCGACCGCGGCACCTGCATCCTGTTCGGCGACGGCGCCGGCGCCGTGGTGCTCGAGGCCGCCGACGCGCCGGGCATCCTCGATGCGCGCATCCACGCCGACGGCCGTTACAAGGAGCTGCTGTGGGTGCCGAACGGCGTCTCCAGCGGCTACGAGCAGACGCGCCGCAATGCCGCCTTCGTCGAGATGCGCGGCAACGAAGTGTTCAAGGTCGCCGTCAACACGCTCGGGCGCGTCGTCGTCGAGACGCTCGCCGCCAACGGCCTCAGCGGCGACGACATCGACTGGCTGATCCCGCACCAGGCCAACGCGCGCATCATCGCCGCCACCGGGCGCAAGCTCGGCCTGCCGCCCGAGCGCGTGATCAGCACCGTCGCCGAGCACGGCAACACGTCGGCGGCCTCGGTGCCGCTGGCGCTCGATGTCGCCGTGCGCGACGGCCGCATCCAGCCGGGGCATACGGTGCTGCTCGAGGCCTTCGGCGGCGGCTTCACCTGGGGGGCGGTGCTGCTGAAGTACTGACGGGAGGCGCATGCGGGTGGGCAGCGCGCGGCGCTGCCCACCCGGCAGCCCGACGCAGAACCTGAAGGATAGGTGGGCGAGCGTCTCGCGCTTGCCCACCGTGCAGACTGCAAGAACCAAGAATCCACGCCGCGGGCGCGATGCCCGCGGCGCGCAGGGGAGGAACGCATGACAGCACCCGCATCCCAGCTCGCCTTCGTTTTCCCGGGGCAGGGCTCGCAGTCGGTCGGCATGCTCGCCGATTCCGCCGCCCGCCCCGAAGTCCGCGCCACCTTCGCCGAGGCGGGCGAGGCGCTCGGCTTCGACCTGTGGGCGCTGATCCAGGACGGCCCCGAGGCCGAGCTGAACCAGACCCGCAATACCCAGCCGGCGATGCTCGCCGCTTCGGTCGCGCTGTGGCGCGTCTGGGAAGCCGAGGGCGGCCCGCGCCCGGCGCTGATGGCCGGGCACAGCCTCGGCGAGTACAGCGCATTGGTCTGCGCCGGCAGCCTGGGCTTCGCCGACGCGGTGAAGCTGGTCGCCGAGCGCGGCCGGCTGATGCAGGCCGCGGTGCCGGCCGGCAGCGGCGGCATGGCGGCGATCCTCGGCCTCGACGACGATGCGGTGCGCGCCGCGTGCGTCGAAGCGGCGCAGGACGAGGTGGTCGAGGCGGTCAACTTCAACGCGCCCGGCCAGGTCGTGATCGCCGGAACCGCGGCTGCGGTCGCGCGCGCCTGCGAGATCGCCAAGGGCCGGGGCGCCAAGCGCGCGCTGCCGCTGCCGGTGTCGGTGCCTTCGCACTGCGCGCTGATGCGCCCGGCGGCCGAGCAGCTCGCCGAGCGCCTGGCGGCGGTCGCGATCGGCGCGCCCGCGATCCCGGTGATCCACAACGTCGACGTCGCGCGTCACGCCGAGCCCGAGGCGATCCGCGCGGCGCTGGTGGCGCAGCTGCACAGACCGGTGCGCTGGGTCGAAACGGTCGAGGCGATGGCCGCCGCCGGCATCGCGACCACGGTCGAGTGCGGCCCGGGCAAGGTGCTCGCCGGCCTGAACAAGCGCATCGTCAAGGGGCTCGCCGCCCTGGCGATCGCCGATCTCGCCGGCCTGAACGCGGTGCTGGCCGAGCTGAAGGGAGCCTGAAGGCCATGGATTCGAATCTCGACAAGCAGATCGCGCTGGTCACCGGCGCCAGCCGCGGCATCGGCCAGGCCATCGCCCGCGAGCTGGGCCGCCGAGGCGCGATCGTCGTCGGCACCGCGACCTCGGAAGCCGGCGCCGCGGCGATCTCGGCCGATCTCGCCGCGCAGGGCATCCAGGGCCGGGGGCTGGTGCTGGACGTCACCGACCCGGCCGCGATCGAGGCGGTGCTGAAGGCGGTCAACGAAGCGTTCGGCGCGCCGACCATCCTCGTCAACAACGCCGGCATCACGCGCGACAACCTGCTGATGCGGATGAAGGACGAGGAGTGGGACGCGATCATCGCGACCAACCTGAGCTCGGTCTACCGCCTGTCGAAAGCGGTGATCCGCGGCATGATGAAGGCCAGGCACGGCCGCATCATCAGCATCGGCTCGGTGGTCGGCAGCATCGGCAATGCCGGCCAGACCAACTACGCCGCCGCCAAGGCCGGGCTGCTCGGCTTCACCAAGTCGCTGGCGCGCGAGATCGGCTCGCGCGGCATCACCGTCAACGCGGTCGCGCCGGGCTTCATCGACACCGACATGACCCAGGCGCTGCCCGAAGACCAGCGCGCCGCACTGGTCGGCGCGGTGCCGCTGGCACGCCTGGGCAGCCCCGAAGACATCGCGCATGCGGTCGCCTTTCTCGCCTCGCCGCAGGCGGGCTACATCACCGGCGAGACGCTGCACGTCAACGGCGGCATGTACATGGCCTGAGGTTCATCCCCGCCTCGGGCGTCCGGACACCGGCGGGGCGCGTCCCTTCCGGTGGGGGGGGTGTTTACATACAATACCGGCGGCATCGTGCCCCGGTCACTTCTGGTGAGGAAACCAATGAGCAATATCGAAGAACGCGTCAAGAAGATCATCATCGAACAACTGGGCGTCAAGGAAGAGCAGGTCACCACCGACGCTTCCTTCGTCGAGGATCTGGGTGCCGATTCGCTGGACACCGTCGAGCTGGTGATGGCGCTGGAAGAGGAGTTCGAGTGCGAGATTCCTGACGAGGACGCCGAGAAGATCACCACGGTGCAGCAGGCCATCGATTACGTCAGCGCCCACCTGGGCAGTTGATTGCCGAAACACGCATCGCCGGCCGCGGCACGCTCGCTGCGGCGCGGCGCTGTCCGGGGACATTGAAGAGGAACGTCGCTTGGCCAAACGACGCGTTGTGGTGACCGGTCTGGGGATCGTCTCCCCGGTCGGCAACACCGTTGAGACCGCCTGGGCCAACATCCTGGCCGGCAAGAGCGGCATCGCTCCGATCGACACCTTCGACGTCAGCGCCTTTCCGGTCCGCTTCGGCGGCTCGGTGCGCGACTTCGACGTCGAGCGGTACGTCCCGCGCAAGGATGCCAAGAAGATGGATACCTTCATCCATTACGGCATCGCCGCGGCGGTCGACGCGATCCGTGATTCCGGCCTGGAGATCAGCGCCGCCAATGCCGAGCGCGTCGGCGTGGCGATCGGCTCCGGCATCGGCGGCCTGCCCGGCATCGAGGAGGGTCACGATGCCTACCTCAAGGGCGGTCCGCGCAAGATCACGCCGTTCTTCGTGCCCCGCAGCATCATCAACATGATTTCCGGCAACCTGTCGATCCTGTACGGGATCCAGGGGCCGAACATCGCGATCGTCACCGCCTGCACCACCGGCACGCACAACATCGGCGAAGCCGCACGCATCATCGCCTACGGCGACGCCGACGTGATGATCGCCGGCGGTGCCGAGATGGCGACCACCGCCACCGGGCTCGGCGGCTTCGCCGCGGCGCGTGCGCTGTCGACGCGCAACGACGCGCCGCAGCAGGCCAGCCGCCCGTGGGACCAGGACCGCGACGGTTTCGTGCTGTCCGACGGCGCCGGCGTGCTGGTGCTCGAGGAGTACGAGTACGCCAAGGCCCGCGGCGCGAACATCTACGCCGAGCTGATCGGCTTCGGCATGAGCGGCGACGCGCACCACATGACGCTGCCGGCCGAGAACGGCGACGGCGCGCGCCGCTGCATGGTCAACGCGCTGCGCGACGCCGGGCTGAACCCGGAACAGGTCGACTACATCAATGCCCACGGCACCTCGACCCCGGCCGGCGACCTGGCCGAGACGATGGCGGCCAAGGCGGCGTTCGGCGAGCACGCCTCCCGGCTGGCGATGAGCTCGACCAAGTCGATGACCGGCCACCTGCTCGGCGCTGCCGGCGGCATCGAGGCGGTGTTCTCGGTGCTGGCGATCCGCGACCAGGTCGCGCCGCCGACGATCAACCTCGACGTGCCGGGCGAGGGCTGCGACCTCGACTACGTGCCGCACACCGCGCGCGCGATGAAGATCGAGGTCGCGCTGTCGAACTCGTTCGGCTTCGGCGGCACCAACGGCACGCTGATCTTCAGCAAGCTGAAGTAATACGGATCTCAAGAAGTAATCGCCGTTTTGCTGGACGTTCGGGCGGCGGGGCGAGGGGGATGTCGCGGAGCGGATTACGCGCGCCGCGGGCGCCGGGCAGCGACATCCCCCTCGCCCCGCCGCAATACGCACGGAACTTGTCGTGATCCGTGTCGTGATCCGTATAAAGGCTACATCCGGACGCGGAGGCGCGGGGATCGCGCGGGGCCGATCGCCCTGCCGTCCGGCGGCTCCGCGTCTTCGTTCGTGGAGAACCCGGTGGGGATACTGATCCGACGCCTGCCTTCGTTGCCCGATCCGCTCGCCTTCCACCGGCTGGATCGGGCGCGTTACCCCTTTCTGCTCGAGAGCGCGGCGGTCGACGCCCGTAATGCGCGCTTCAGCATCGTGTTCGCCTTCCCGGGCGAAACGCTGGCCTTCGATCCGGCGGTCGACTTCCTCGAGGCGCTCGACTGCGAATGGACCGCGGCGCGCACCGCGCCCGCGACCGACGAGGCCGCGCGGCTGCCGTTTCGCGGCGGCTGGTTCGTGTACCTCGGCTACGAGCTCGCCGGTCAGGTCGAGCCGCGGCTGCGCCTGCCGGCGGCGCCGGAAGCCGGGCTGCCGGTCGCGTTCGCGACGCGCGTGCCGGCGGCGGTGATCGTCGACCACGCCGAGGGCGCGGCCTGGCTCCTGGCCGAACCCGGGCGCGAAGACGCGCTCGCGGCGATGGCGGCGGATGCCGCGCGGCTGGCACCGGTCGAGCCGGGCACCGGCCCGGTGCTGGCCGGCGCGCTGCTCGAAGATGCGCCGGCAGCGCACCGCGCCGGCGTCGAGCGCATCAAGCGCTATATCGTCGACGGCGACGTGTTCCAGGTGAACCTGTCGCGCGCCTGGCAAGGGCGGTTGGCCGAGGGCGTCGACGCCGCCGAGCTGTACGCGCGGCTGCGCCGCGCCAACCCGGCACCGTTCGCCGGGCTCGCCGTGCACGGCGACGCGGCGGTGATCAGCTCTTCGCCCGAGCGCCTGGTGCGGCTGAGGCCCGACGGCGTCGCCGAGACGCGACCGATCGCCGGCACGCGCCGCCGCGGCCAGGGCGCCGAGGACGACGCGGGGCTCGCCGGCGAGCTGATCGCGCACCCCAAGGAGCGTGCCGAGCACGTGATGCTGATCGACCTCGAGCGCAACGACCTGGGCCGCGTCTGCCGCCCGGGCAGCGTCCGGGTCGACGAGCTGATGGTGATCGAGAGCTACGCGCACGTGCACCACATCGTCTCCAACGTCCGCGGCGAGCTGCGCGAAGGCGTGACGCCAGGGCAGCTGATCCGCGCGGTGTTCCCGGGGGGCACGATCACCGGCTGCCCCAAGGTGCGCTGCATGGAGCTCCTCGCCGAGCTCGAGCGCGTGGGGCGCGGGCCGTACACCGGTTCGATGGGCTACCTGAACCGCGACGGCTCGCTCGACCTGAACATCCTGATCCGCACGCTGGCGCTCGACGACAGGACCTTGCGGCTGCGCACCGGCGGCGGCATCGTCGCCGACTCGATTCCCGAGCGCGAGCTCGACGAGACGCGCGCCAAGGCGCGCGGGCTGCTGCTGGCGCTGGGTGCCGCTGAGGCGTGAGATGTGAAGCGTGAGGTGAAACCGGCGGTGCTCGTCAACGGCGCACCTGCCGACACGATCGCCGTGGCCGATCGGGGCTTGCAGTACGGTGACGGGCTGTTCGAGACCTTCGCGGTGGTCGATGGCGCGCCCGAGCTGTGGGCGCGACACTGGGCGCGGCTGGCCCGCGGCTGCGAGCGGCTGCGCCTGCCGACGCCCGTGCAGGCGCAGGTCCGCGCCGAAGCCGATGCGCTGTGCGCCGGCGTCGCACGCGGCGTGCTGAAGCTGGTGTGGACGCGCGGGGTCGGCGGACGCGGCTACCGCCCGCCCGAGCCGTGTCGGCCGACGCGCATCGTCAGCCTGCATCCCTGGCCCGACTACCCCGCGGCCTGGTTCGAGCACGGCATCGCCGTGCGCTGGTGCGAACATCCGGTGTCGCTGAACCCGCGCCTGGCCGGGCTCAAGCACTTGAACCGGCTCGACCAGGTGCTGGCGCGCGCCGAGTGGGACGACCCCGGCATCGCCGAGGGGCTGATGTGCAACCCCGCGGGGCACGTGATCGAAGCCACGGCCGGCAACGTGTTCGCCGTCCGTGGCGGGCGCCTGCTGACGCCGGCGCTGGTCGGCGCCGGTGTCGCCGGCGTGATGCGCGCTCTGGTGCTCAAGTGCGCCGCCGGGCTCGGGATTCACGCCCGCGAGGCGGTGCTCGAGCGCGCCGCGCTCGAGTCGGCCGACGAGCTGTTGCTGAGCAACAGCCTCAGCGGCGTGCTGCCGGTGCGCGCGCTCGGTGAGCGCCGCTACGCCACACCGAGGCCGCTGACGCGCGCGCTGGCGGCGGCCGTGGCGGTGGCGCGGCGATCGGCATGAGGCTGCGCCGATGGCTGCGGCGGCGCGCGGTGCCGATCGCGATCGCCGCGGGCTTGGTGCTGTTCGCCGCCGGGTTCGCGCTGGTTTGGGACTACCTGCGTTTCCTCGAGCGTCCGCTGGCGCTGCCCGAGCGCGGGCTCGAGTTCACCGTCGCGCCGGGCAGTTCGGTCGGCGACCTGGCGCGCGCGCTCGAGGCGCGCGGCGTGTTGTCGCGGCCGCTGTACTTCGAGGTCTACGCCCGGCTCGAAGGGCTCGCACCGCGGCTCCAGGCCGGCGAATACCTGATCGCCCGCGGCCAGACGCCGCGCGGGCTGCTCGAGCAGTGGGCCGAGGGGCGCGTGGTGCTGCACGGCCTGACCCTGCTCGAAGGCTGGACCTTCCGCCAGGCGCTCGAGGCGGTGCGCGCGCACCCGAAGCTCAGGCAAACGCTGGCAGGGCTGCCGGACGTCGAGGTCGCGGCGCGCATCGGCATCGAGCGCTCGAACCCCGAAGGGCTGCTGTTCCCGGACACCTACCGCTTCGCGGCGGGCACCAGCGATCTCGAGGTCCTGAAGCGCGCGCACCGCACGCTGCAGGCCAAGCTCCAGGCCGCCTGGGCCGCGCGCCGGCCGGGGCTGCCGTTCGATACGCCGTACGAGGCGCTGGTCCTGGCGTCGATCATCGAGAAGGAGACCGGCCGTGCCGACGAGCGGCGGCGCATCGCCGGCGTGTTCGTGCGGCGCATCAAGCTCGGCATGCGGCTGCAGACCGACCCGGCGGTGATCTACGGCCTCGGTGCGGACTACGCCGGCGAGCTGAGCGGCGCGCAGCTGCGCGCCGACACGCCGTACAACACCTACACGCGCGCCGGCCTGCCGCCGACGCCGATCGCGCTCGCCGGTGCCGCCGCGCTGGCGGCTGCGGTCGACCCGGCCGAGGGCGAAGAGCTGTACTTCGTCGCCGACGGCAGCGGCGGACATGCGTTTTCGAAGACGCTGGACGAGCACAACCGTGCCGTGCGCGAATGGCACCAGCGCATCAAGGCCGAGGAATGAATGATCAACAGTACGCGCGGATGTTTCATCACCGTCGAGGGAGTCGACGGGGCCGGCAAGACCACGCAGATCGCAGCGATGCGCGACTGGCTCGAGGCATCGGGACGGCGCGTGATCGCCACCCGCGAGCCCGGCGGAACGACGCTGGGAGAGGAACTGCGCGCGGTGCTCCTGTCCCGGCGCGATGACGGCATGACGCCGGATGCCGAGCTGCTGCTGATGTTTGCAGCCCGCGCCGAGCACCTGGCGCGCGTGATCCGCCCAGCGCTCGATGCGGGGCACTGGGTGGTTTGCGATCGCTTCACCGACGCGACTTATGCCTATCAAGGGGCCGGGCGTGGCGAACCGGAAGCGCGGATCGCGGCGCTGGAGCAGTGGGTGCAAGGCGAGCTGCGCCCGGATCTGACCTTGGTGTTCGATCTGCCGGTCGACGTGGGGCTGAGGCGTGCCGGCAGGCGCGGTGAAGCCACGCGCTTCGAACGCGAAGCGCGCGCGTTCTTCGAGCGGGTGCGTGACGGTTATCTGTCCCGCGCGCAAGTCGATCCGGCACGTTACCGCATCGTCGACGCGAATCGCGACATCGAAACCGTGCGCGCCGAGGTCGAGACGCAGCTCGCCGCGTTTTGCGCGACGTTCAGGGGATGACGGCGATGCCCGACGACAGTCCGTTGCTGCCCTGGCACGCCGAGCCCTGGGTGCGCGTGCAGCGCATGCGCGCGTGCGGACGTCTGCCGCACGCGCTGCTGCTGAGCGGTCCGCGCGGGCTGGGCAAGGCGCGCTTCGCCGAGGCGCTGGCGCACGGCCTGCTGTGCGAGCGGCCGAGCGGCGAAGGGCTGGCGTGCGGCGCCTGCCGCGCGTGCAGGCTGCTCGCCGCCGGCAGCCACCCGGACTTCGCGCAGGTGTCGCCGGCCGAGGACGGCAAGGTGATCCGCGTCGACCAGATCCGCGAGCTGAGCGACTTCCTCGGCTACACCAGCGGCTTCGGCGGGCGCAAGCTCGTGATCGTCAGCCCTGCCGAGCGCATGAACGTCAACGCCGCCAACAGCCTGCTGAAGACGCTCGAAGAACCGCCCCCCCGGAGCCTGCTGCTGCTGGTCGCCGAGCGCGCCGCGGCGCTGCCGGCGACGGTGCGCAGCCGCTGCCAGACGCTCGCGTTCGCGCCGCCGCCGGCGGCAGCGGCGCTGGCCTGGCTCGCACCGCGGGTCGGGGATGCCGATCCGGCCGTGCTGCTGGCGCTGGCCGGCGGCGCGCCGCTGGCCGCGCTGGCCGGCGCCGAGGGTATCGCGCGCCGCCGCGAGCTGTTCAAGACGCTGCTCGCGCTCGCCGCCGATCAGGCCGACCCGGTGCGCGTCGCCGAAGCCTGGCTCGAAGGCGCGCTCGACGAGAACCTGCGCTGGCTCGCCGGCTGGCACATGGACGTGATCCGCCTTAACATGGCCACCGATCCGCCGCGGCTCGACAACCCGGACCTGCGCGCCGGGCTGGCCCGGCTCGCGCCGCGCTTGCCGGCGGCGGAATGGCAGCGCCGGCTCGACGCCGTGAACCGGCTGCGCGGGCTCGCCGCGACCCAGGTCAATGCGCAGGCGATGCTCGAAGACTTCTTCATCGCGTGGGCCGAACGCATCGGGCGTGCTGCCTGAGCCCGCAGGAGCCGGACATGGACTCCGTCAGCCAGAGGCCGGGCGTGATCCCGGTCGCGATCCGCGACCTGCAGACGCTGTACCAGGCCTACATGCCGTTCCTGAAGAACGGTGGCCTGTTCGTCGCCACCGACCGCGGCTTCGCGCTCGGCGACGAAGTGTTCCTGCTGCTGACGCTGCTCGACGAGCCGCAGCGCTACCCGGTGTCGGGGCGCGTGGTGTGGCTGACGCCGAAAGCCGCGATCGGCGGACGGCCTGCCGGCATCGGCGTGCAGTTCACCGGCATGGACGCCGCCGCCGTGGTCAAGCGCATCGAGACTTACCTCGCCGGCAGCCTGCAGTCCGAGCGGCCCACCTACACCCTCTGAGCGCCGTTGCGCTCCGACCCGTCCCCTCGAGTCCCGATCCCGAACCATGCTCGTCGATTCGCACTGCCACCTGGACCGCGTCAAGCTCGACGCCTTCGACCACTCGTTCGACACGATGATGGCCGCCGCCGCGGCTGCCGGCGTCGAACACATGCTCTGCGTCTCGGTCGACCTCGAGGCCTGGCCGGCGATGGTCGAGCTCGTGGCGCCGTACCCGAACGTGTCGCTGTCGGTCGGCGTGCACCCGAGCGAAGACGAGGGGCGCGCGCCGGCGATCGCCGAGCTGGTCGAACTGGCTGCGCGCCCCGGTGTGGTCGCGATCGGCGAGACCGGGCTCGACTACCACTACGGCGGCGATTCGGGCGAGCGCCAGCGCGCGTGGTTCCGGCTGCACATCCGCGCCGCACGCGAGGCCGGCAAGCCGGTGATCGTGCACACGCGCGAGGCGCGCGAAGACACGCTGCGAATCCTGCGCGAAGAGGGCGCCGCCGAGGTCGGCGGCGTGCTGCACTGCTTCACCGAAGACTGGGGCATGGCGGCGCGGGCGATGGACCTGAACTTCCACGTCTCGTTCTCGGGCATCGTCACCTTCCGCAACGCCGCGCAGATCCAGGACGCCGCCCGGCGGATGCCGGTCGAGCGCATGCTGGTCGAGACCGATTCGCCCTACCTGGCGCCGGTGCCGCACCGCGGCAAGTCCAACCACCCGGCCCTGGTGCGCGATGTCGCCGCCTTCGTCGCCCGCCTGCGCGGCGAGACGCTCGAGCACGTCGCGGCGAACACCACCGCGAACTTCTACCGCCTGTTCCGCGCCGCGAAGCGCACGCCGCTGGCGGCGTGACGGGTTCGAAAAGACGCGCGGGATCGGTCTCAGATGCCGTAGCGTTCGCGGTAGGCGCGGATCGCGGGCAGGTGGCGGGCGTACTCGGGGTGCTCGGCGACGTAGTCGATCAGGTCGGCGAGCGTGACGATGCTGACGGCGCGCATGCCGTAGCGCTCCTCGACCTCCTGGATCGCCGAGCGTGCGCCGCTGCCGCGCTCCTGGCGGTCGAGCGCGATCACGACGCCGGCGGCCGTGGCACCGGCGGCCTCGATCAGCGCCATCGATTCGCCGATCGCGGTGCCGGCGGTGATCACGTCGTCGACGATCAGCACGCGCCCGGCCAAGGGGCTGCCGACCAGGGTGCCGCCCTCGCCGTGGTCCTTGGCTTCCTTGCGGTTGAAGCACCAGGGCAGGTCGCGGCCGTGGCGTTCGGCCAGCGCGATCGCGGTCGCCGCGGCCAACGGGATGCCCTTGTACGCCGGGCCGAACAGGGTGTCGAAGGCGAGCCCGCTGTCGGCGATCGCCTGCGCGTAGCAGCGCCCGAGGCGTGCCAGCGCCGAGCCGGTGTCGAACAGGCCGGCGTTGAAGAAGTACGGGCTGATGCGGCCCGACTTCAGCGTGAATTCGCCGAAGCGCAGCACGCCGAGACGGATCGCGTCGTCGAGGAATTCGCGTTGGTAAGTCTGCATGGTGGGGCGGTCCCGCGGCTGGAAACGAAAGCGCGCCATTATCGCCGGGCACGGTTCGGCCACCAAGCGCGCTCGGGCGCACCGCGCCGATGCCGGTGCTCGCGGGGCGGCGGGCTTTCCGGGACAATCCCGGGCTCGCAACGAGCCCGGGAGAACCGAGTGCGTATCGTCACCGTCAACGTCAACGGCATCCGCTCGGCGGCCCGCAAGGGCCTGTTCGACTGGCTGGCGCAGCAGGACGCCGACGTCGTCTGCCTGCAGGAAACCAAGTCGCAGGAGCACCAGCGCGGCGCCGACTTCTGCCCCGAGGGCTACCACTGCTTCTACGTCGACGCCGACAAGAAAGGCTACAGCGGCGTCGGCCTGTACGCGCGGCGCGCACCCGACGCGGTGATCACCGGCCTGGGCGAAGGCTTCGAAGACATGGATGCCGAGGGGCGCTACCTCGAGGCGCGCTTCGGCGCGCTGTCGGTGGCCTCGCTGTACCTGCCCTCGGGCTCGTCGAGCGAAGCGCGCCAGGCGGTCAAGTTCTCGTTCCTCGAGCGCTTCCTGCCGCGGCTGCGGGCGCTGAAGGCCAGCGGGCGCGACTACGTGATCTGCGGCGACTGGAACATCGCCCACCGCAACATCGACCTGAAGAACTGGCGCGGCAACCAGAAGAACTCGGGCTTCCTGCCCGAGGAGCGCGCCTGGCTCGACGCGCTGTTCGACCAGGCCGGCTGGGTCGACGCCTACCGCCGGCTCCACCCCGAGGTCGAAGGCGAGGCCTACACGTGGTGGAGCAACCGCGGCCAGGCCTGGGCCAAGAACGTCGGCTGGCGCATCGACTACCAGATCGTCACGCCGGGGCTGGCCGAGCGGCTGCGCGCCGCCACTGTATACAAGGACGAACGCTTCTCCGATCATGCGCCGCTGACGGTCGACTACGGAGGGCGACTGTAGCGGCTTGGCGACCGGGCCCGGGCGGGCGCCCCGCGGCGGCAGTTCGAAGAAGCGCACCGAGAAGCCGGTCGGTTCGGCGGCGCGCAACGGCGCTTGGGCTTATAATCGGCCTTCCCGCGCCGGCCGCGGTGAACCCGGCCGGGCGTGTGCGGTCCCATCCCGCCGGACCGGTCCGCAAGGCCGGTGCGCCCCCAGCCACGGAATCACCGTCCCATGTTCCAGCCCCTGTCGGTGTTCATCGGCCTGCGCTATACGCGGGCCAAGCGACGCAACCACTTCATCTCGTTCATCTCGGCGACCTCGATGTTCGGCATCGCGCTCGGCATCACCGCGCTGATCACCGTGCTGTCGGTGATGAACGGCTTCCAGCAGGAGGTGCGCAGCCGCATCCTGTCGATGGCGGCGCACGCGACCATCAGCGGCGCCGACGGCCGGCTCGCGCACTGGCGCGAGGCGCGCGAAGTCGCCGCGCGCAACCCCGAGGTGCTCGCCAGCGCCCCCTACATCCGCGGCGAAGGCATGCTGACCAACGGTTCGCAAGTCAGCGGCGCGATCATCCAGGGCATCCTGCCCGAGGACGAAGTCAGGGTGTCGGAGGTGATGAGCAAGCTGGTCGAAGGTCGCTGGGATGCGCTCGGCCCGGGCGGCTTCGGCATCGTGCTCGGCAAGGATCTCGCCTACCTGCTCGGCGTGCGCCTCGGCGACAAGGTCACGGTGGTGACGCCGCAGGCTTCGGTCACGCCGGCCGGGGTCGCGCCGCGCTTCAAGCGCTTCGACGTGGTCGGCATCTTCGACTCGGGGCTGTCGGAGTACGACCGCGGGCTGGCGCTGATCCACATCGACGATGCCGCACGCCTCTACCAGATGGAGGGCCAGGTCAGCGGCATCCGCCTGAAGCTCGACGAGCTGTTCCGGGCGCCGGCGGTGGCGCGCGCGATCGCGCAGCAACTGCCCGGCGGGCTGTACTGGGTGCGCGACTGGACGCAGGACCACGCCAGCTTCTTCCGCGCGGTGCAGATCGAGAAGACCGCGATGTTCGTGATCCTGCTGCTGATCGTCGCAGTCGCGGCGTTCAACCTGGTTTCGACGCTGGTGATGGTGGTCACCGACAAGCAGTCCGACATCGCCATCCTGCGCACGCTCGGCGTCAGCCCGGCGGGGATCATGGCCATCTTCGTCGTCCAGGGCGTCACCATCGGCCTGGTCGGTACCGTGCTCGGGCTGATCGGCGGCGTGTCGCTGGCGCTGAACGTCAAGGAGGCGGTGGCGTTCCTCGAGCAGATCTTCAAGATCAAGTTCCTGTCGCCCGACGTTTACCCGATCACCGACCTGCCCGCGCACGTGATCCCCGGCGACGTGATCGCGATCGGCACCATCGCCTTCCTGCTGGCGACGGTGGCGACGCTCTACCCGGCGTGGCGCGCGGCGCGCACGCAGCCGGCGGAGGCGCTGCGCTATGAGTGATCCGGCTTTCCGCATCGCCCCCGAGGTGAAGGTGAACCACGACGCGACCCCGGCGCTGCGCGCCGTCGGCCTGAGCAAGGTCTTCCGCGAGGGCGGCAACGAGCTCGAGATCTTCCGCGATCTCGACTTCAGCGTCGCGCGCGGCACGCGCGCGGCGATCGTCGGCGCTTCGGGCTCGGGCAAGAGCACGCTGCTGCACCTGCTCGGCGGGCTCGACAAGCCGACGCGCGGCGAGGTCTGGGTCGACGGCCGCAGCCTGGCGGCGCTGAACGAAACCGAGCGCGGTCGGCTGCGCAACGAGCGGCTCGGCTTCATCTACCAGTTCCATCACCTGCTGCCCGAGTTCAGCGCGCTCGAGAACGTCGCGATGCCGCTGCTGGTGCGCGGGCTGAAGCCCAGGGCCGCCGCCGAGCGCGCCGCCGCGCTGCTCGGCCGCGTCGGCCTGGCGCAGCGCTTGCGCCACAAGCCCGGTCAGCTCTCGGGCGGCGAGCGCCAGCGCGCGGCGATCGCGCGCGCGCTGGTCACGAACCCCGCCTGCGTGCTCGCCGACGAGCCGACCGGCAACCTCGACCGCGGCAACGCCGAGGCGGTGTTCGAACTGATGCTCGAACTCAACCGCGACCTCGGCACCAGCTTCGTGATCGTCACCCACGACGAGCACCTCGCCGCGCGCATGGACGAGGTCTGGCGCCTCGATGCCGACGGGCTGAAGCGGATCGGCTGAGCCTGCCGGAGGCGGGCCGTGCGCCTGGTCGCGCTCGCCGTGCTCGCCGGGATGCTGGCGCTGCACGGCCTGCCCGCGCTGCCGCCGCGGGGCTGGGCCTGGGGGTTGGTGCTCGCCGTCCCGCTCGCGTTTACCCCTGGCCGCTGGCTGCGGCTGTCGGCGGCCGCAGCCAGCGGCTTGCTGTGGGCGCTGTGGCTGTCGCCCGGGGCGGTGCAAGACCAGTTGCCTGCGGCGCTCGAAGGCGCGACGCTGCGCCTCGAGGGCTGGGTCGCCGCGAACCCGCAGCCCTTGCCGGCGCGCGGCACGCGGCTGACGGTCGAGGTCGCCGGGCTGGCGACGCCCGAGGGCGTCGCCGTGCCGTTCGTCGGCAAGGTACGGCTGGCGTGGCCCGCAGCGCTCGGTGCGCCGCCGCGGGTCGGTGAGCGCTGGCGCCTGGCGGTGCGGCTGCAACGCCCGCGAGGCTTCGCCAACCCCGGCGGCCCGGACCCCGAGCGGCGGCTGTACGCCGCCGGCATCCACGCGCGCGGCACGGTGCACGCCGCGCCGGCACCGCAGCCTCGGCCCGGCGCGCCGCGCTACCCGGTCGAGCGGCTGCGTCAGCGCCTCAGTGAGGCCATCGCCCGGCTCTTGCCCGCCGATCCGCACGCCGGGCTGGTGACGGCGCTGGCGATCGGCGACCAGGGCGGCATCGCCGCGGCGCAGTGGGACACCTTCCAGCGCACCGGCACCGGCCACTTGCTCGCGGTGTCGGGGCAGCAGATCGCGCTGGTCTACCTCGCCGCGCTGTGGCTGGCGCGCCGGCTGCCGTGGCCGGGGCGGATCGCGCCGCTGCGCGCGGCGGCGCTGGTCGCGCTGGCGCTGGCGGCCGGCTACGCGCTGCTGGCTGGTTTCGGGCTGCCGTTGCAGCGCGCGCTGCTGATGGCGGCGGTGGCGACGCTGGCGCTCGCCTGGGGCCGCAACCCGCTGTCGAGCCACGCGCTGGCGCTGGCGCTGATCGCGGTGCTGCTCGCCGATCCGCTGGCGCCGCTGTCGGCGGGCTTCTGGTTGTCGTTCGGCGCGGTCGCGCTGATCGGCTACGCGGTGTCCGGCTGGCGTGACGGCCGCGGCGCGGCCGGCACGGCGCTGCGGCTGCAGTGGGTGGTCGCGCTCGGGCTGCTGCCGGCGGGGCTGCTGCTGTTCGGGCAGTTCCCGCTGGTGTCGCCGCTCGCCAACCTCGCCGCGGTGCCGTGGGCCAGCCTGGTGCTGACACCGCTGGCACTCGCCGGCGCCTTGGCGGCGCTGGCCTGCGATACGCTCGCCGGCCCGCTGCTGGCAGCGTGCTCCTGGGCGGTCGGCGCACTGCTCGACTTCCTCGCCTGGGCCGGACGCCCGGCCTGGGCGACGCTGGTGCTGCCGACGCCACCGCCGGTGGCGTTCGCCTTCGCGGCGCCGGGGCTCGTCTGGGCGCTGGCACCGCCCGGCTGGCCAGCGCGCTGGCTGGGCTGGGTGATCGTGCTGCCGCTGCTCGCCTGGCCCTATCCGCGCCCACCGGCCGGCGGCTTCCGTCTGGCGCTGCTCGACGTCGGCCAGGGCTTCGCCGCAGTGGTGCTGACCGCCGAGCACGCGCTGGTCTACGACACCGGTCCGCGGCTCGGACCCACGCTCGACGCCGCGCGACTGACGCTGGTGCCGTACCTGCAGCACGAGGGCGTGCGGCGCGTCGACGCCCTGGTCCTGAGCCACGCCGATGGCGCGCACGATGGCGGCACGCGCAGCCTGCGCGAGCGCCTGCCGGTGGCGCGCATCGTCGCCGCCGATGCCGTCCCGATCGCCGGCGCCGAGCCGTGCCGCGCCGGCACGGCCTGGGCGTGGGACGGCGTGCGCTTCGAGCTGCTGCACCCGCCGGC
>JBDHRG010000294.1:0-3633 GCA_039807445.1 Candidatus Competibacteraceae bacterium | reverse complement strand
GGGGTTTTACGGCCTGGAATTTCCGCGCAGGCACGCAGACTGCGCCGCCCCCATCGACGCCGAGCGCGAGGAGGGCGGGCTGTGACCGCGCGCGCGCTGTTCGTCCACCTGGCCAGCCCCGACATCGTGCTGAGCGTCGCAGCCGGCCGGCTGCGCTACTCGGCGCCGGCCGGGCGGTTTACCGACGCCGATCGCGCCGCAATCCGCACCCACAAGGCCGAGCTGCTGCGGCTGCTCGCCGCCAACGATGGGGCGCCGCCCCTCGAACGCCCCGCCGTCACCCGTGCCGACGTGGCTCGCGCGCATCCGTCCATCGTGGCGAGCTGTCGTGTGGCCGACGTACTCAGCCACGCCGACGATGCCGACATGGCCGACCTGCTCGACGTCGAGGCGCTGGAAGCGTTCGTCGACGCGCTGCTCGCACAGGGTCTGGTGGCAGCCGTCCCCGTCGATCCGCTGGCCCGTGTCGCAGCCGAGCTCGGCGACACCGCTGAGGAACTGCGCGAGTACCTGGCGCGCACCGCACCGCGGCTGCTGGCGTGGCTGCGCACCGAGGCCAACGCCGAACAGGCCATCGCCAGCCTGCGCGCGCGACCGCAGGACGGTCTGGTGGCCGTGCTGATGCGCGCGATGCATGGCCAGGTACGCACCCCCAACGCGCGCGCGAAGGCCGAACAGAACCCGACACGAGGAACCGCCCCATGACCATGACCGCCTTCGCTGCCGGCGAGCTGATCCGCGACCCCGAAGCCAGGGCCGGAGCCAACGGCAACCCCTACGTCACGGCACTGGTGCGCGTGGGCGAGGCGCTGGTGAGCGTGACCGCTTTCGACGACACGCTGCGTGAACGCCTGGCCGGCCTCGAGCGTGGCGAGATGATTGCCGTCAGTGGTCGCCTGCAAGCCAGGCCCTACCTCGACCGCGACGGCAAGCCGCAGGCCGGGCTGTCGATCCTGGCCGGCGAGATCATGACAGCACCGGCGCGGCGCTCGCAGGCCGCGGCGCGAGCGCGACGTGAGCCGCAGGCCGCGGCGCCCGACTTCGACGACGAGCTCAACTTCTAACAACTCCGGGAATCTCCGGAGTTTCGAGCCCATCCCGTGCCCTGTCGCTCACTTGGCCAGGGCCTCCGCTGTTACTGCGTCACGCCAGGTATCGGCGCTGCCCCTGCGGATCGAGCTGATCGAGCGCGCCCCGCTCCGCCTCGGCAAGCAGCCGTTCCAGCCGGCCCGCAAGGGTGTCGCTCCCGATGACACCCTTTCACCACGTTCGCCGATGATCACGCTCGATCACGTCACGAATCAGCATTTTGGGTGCTTGATCCAGGATGTTACGTTATACTGTAACTGTGATTTCATGATCGAGAACACAACATGCTGGTGAGAGAGATTCAGCGCGCCGTGCGGCGCGGCGACGAGTTGCAGGCGATCGCGCGGATCGCCGAAGGCGTGGTGACGCTGTATGTGGGCGGCGATCCGTTGACGAAGGCCCGGACCCGTCAGCCGCGCGTATGGAAAACCCTGGATGCGCTCGTGCGTGGCGCTGCCGGTGGCTGGCGCCGAGGCGACCGCGTTGCTTCGTCAGCTCATCGCTGAGTACGCCGAGCGCTACGCCATCGACTACGGAATGGGCGTGCTGGACGCTGCGCAGGACGGCGCCGGCGCCGGCGACGTGCGGCTGACCCTGGCGTCCAAGCTCGAGGAACCGGCGGCGCTGCTGTCGCTGCTGTGCTTCGTCCTCGGCGACCAACTGGCCGAGCGGCTGTCGTCCTTGCTGCCCGAGGGCGGCATCGCCAGCAACGAGCGCCGCGCGCGCCTGAAGGAGATCGACGCCGAGTTGCTGTCGATCGAGCGCGCCGAGGAGAGCTTGATCCGCGAGCTGGAGGCGGCGGGGTTCAGCGGCGAGCGCCGGCTCGATGCGAGTTCGAGCGTGTTGCTCGAGGACTGACCGGCAAGGGCCGCGACCCGTGGTCAACTACAAGCGCCGGCTCGCGCTGTCGGTCTGCCGCCAGCCCAATGCGCTCAAGGCCGGGCCGGCCGAGACCCGCCGGGGTCCCTCTGGAGACGGACTGCCACGGGTACGCGGAACCGCGAGATCCCGCTAGCGCCAGAACACCCCCAATTTCCTACCTCACCTCGAAGCCGAGGTCGAGGCGCAGGCGATCGCCGAGGGCTGGTGGCGCACCACGACCGAGGCATTGGAGGCTGCGATCGCCGCCGAGGAGCTCGCCGAAGCCGAGTACGCAGCCGGGTACTCACCGGACGACCAAGCCGCTGCCGAGGCCGAGGTAGCCCAGATCGAGGCCGCCGAGGTTGAGGAGGCTGGACCCGCCGCGCCTGCGCTGCCCGTCCCCGAGGCGCCCGAGACCGAGCCGCTCGGGCGGGTGAAGGACTGGCTCGAGCACCACACCGAGCGCTTCACCGCCTGGGGCGCCGATCCACTGCCCGACCACGCAGGCTGGCGACGGTCCACGCTGGAGGGCGAGGTGTTCTACGTGCTGCCCAAGGTGTGGGCTGCCGAGGTCTGCGCCGGACTGGATCACAAGGCGGTCGTGGCGGCGCTGGTGGCACGAGGGTGGCTTCGGCTCGATGGCGAGGGCAAGGCGACGAAAACGCGCCTGCCGGGGACGGATCGGCAGGTGCGGGCTTACGTCGTCAGGTTGCCGTAATAGTCCGAGGCTGTGCGCGGCCGTATACTGCGGTCGGTTCGCAACGAATCCGGGACGAGGTGAGGGAACCAGCATGAGCGAACGTCTGCGTACCTTGCTGCGTGGCGTGGGGAGCGTTCTGGACATCGCGCCGGGTACGGGGGTGCGGGGCTTCCGCCAACGTGTGCAGCGCGTGCGCCCTTACGGCACCGATGCCGAAGCACTACGCCGAGACTTGGAGCGCATCGGCCGGGACATGTGGAAGGCTGTCGGTCGGCTGAACGATGAGCGACGCTGACAAGGCCATCGAAGCCGGGGCGGCGCTACCCGCCGAGGGGGCCCAAGACGCTCAGACCGAGATCGTCGCGGACATCAACACCATCAACACCGCCGCGGCCCACCTCGTGCAAGTGGCTTCCCGCGCGTTCAGTGGCCCGCTCCCGCCGCCGGAAATGCTGGAGCACTATCAGCGCGTACAGCCCGATCTGGTCGAGCGCTTGATGCGCCTGACCGAAGCCGAGGCCGCGCACCGACACGAGATCGAGACACAGGCGCTCGTCGAAGCCGCGCGGGTAGAGGCACGAGGGCAGCATTACGGGCTGGCGGCGCTCGCCGTAGCCTTGGCCGCGCTGGCCATGGGGCACGAGAAGGCCGCGATGACCATAGGCGGAACCACCGTGATCGGGCTGGCTGCCGTGTTCGTCGTCGGCCGCTGGAAGCAACCGACCGAGTAGCCGCGTACCGCTCCATCCGCCCATCATCGATCCCGCCCACCGTGGCGGGTTCGTCGCTTCTGGCGTCCAGTCTGGTACTGGCGCCCGCCCCGCTGCCCCGTTGTCCGCCCCTGTCCGGGAGCGGTATTCCGTACTGATTCCGGACGGTCGTCGGCAGAGTTGTCCAAGTGCTTGAAAAATGGCGCGCCCGAAGGGATTCGAACCCCTGACCTCTGCCTCCGGAGGGCAGCGCTCTATCCAGCTGAGCTACGG
>JBDHRG010000042.1:0-22544 GCA_039807445.1 Candidatus Competibacteraceae bacterium | reverse complement strand
ACCGATCCAACGTTTGGACTCCAGATGCAGGGTTTCGCGGACGACCGGCAGACGACTCAAGGCGTTGAAGCGGCACTTTTTTCAAGGACATTCATAGTGGATGATCCGCAAGCCAGAACGCGCGTAGTCATTGTTTCCGCCGATATTTGGGCTGCTACGGGCCTGATCAAACAAGCCGTAATGAGTCGGCTACAGGCACGGTTTGGGACACTCTACAGCAGCGACAACGTCCTGATCAGCGGAACCCATACTCATAGCGCTCCAGGTGGCTATGCCGGCTATATCCTTTATGATCTTACCGGTGGGGGACTGGAGCCCCATACCTGTGAATGCATAGTGTCAGGCATGGTTGCATCGATTGAGAAAGCTCACAATAATCTCGCCCCGGGCAGGATTTATGTGCATCAGGGTGATATCGAGGATTGTGGGCGAAACCGCTCATTGGGAGCTTACCTCAACAACCCCAAGAGTGAGCTGGATAAATATGCCAACCGCAATACCGACAAGGAAATGTTGCTGCTGAAGTTCACCAAGGTGGATGATGCAGGAAACGAACGCCCCGTCGGGGTTTTATCATGGTTTGCCATTCACCCGACCGACCGAGGTCAACAAAATCGGCTCGTCTGTGGCGACAGCAAGGGATACGCCTCGACGCTCTTTGAAGCCGGCATGAATACCAATCCAGCGGCGGCTGAAACCTTCGTCGCCGCCTTTGCCAATGCCAATGCCGGTGACGTTTCGGGGAACGTCGAGTTCGGGCGCATACCCAATGGGATCGATGATGCATCACACATGCAGAAGCACGGAAGGCTGCAATACGAAAAAGCCAAACAGCTATTCGATACAGCATCGGAGCTGTTGTCGGGGACTATCGATTACCGTCACACCCACGTCGACATGTCCTGCGTGGTGCTTGAGGAAAATCCCGACCAAAGAACATGGCCAGCCGCGCTGGGCTTGTCCTTTGCCGCCGGCAGCACCGAAGACAGTGTTCCGCAGCCACCCACGCTGTTAAGGGAAGGCATCACCACGGAGAATATTCAGGCTACCGAAAAAGCGATGCTGGGAATTGCCGGTTGGGCGGGCAAGCTCAAGGAAAATATCCCGTTCGGAACGGAATTCGGGCAAGAGATTATAGACGGACATTCCCCCAAGCCAATTTTATTCGCAGTCGGCAAGCGTGAAGGACTGATTCCAAAAATACTGCCGCTCCAGCTTCTCAAGATCGGGCAGCTAGTTCTTGCCGGATTTCCTGCGGAAATTACCACGATGGCGGGCAGACGGCTGCGCGAAACCCTCCTCGCCGAACTGCAAGACATCGGGGTTCGGCGTTTGGCGATGGCCGCTTACGCCAATGAGTACTCCCAGTATGTCACTACCAAGGAAGAATATGATATGCAGCATTACGAGGGCGCGTCCAACCTGTTTGGCCCGTATACCTTGCTCGCTTATCAGCAGGAGTTCCGCAAACTGGCTATAGCCCTGAAGACAGGTAAACAAGTCGGAACCGGACCCACCCCTCCTAGAAGTTTTTCTCTACCGGCCAAGCGATGGAGATTCAAGAATCTATCTGGAAACCGCATGGAACTTAAGTTCTATAATACCAACGATGGCTGGCGGCTTGGAACACTTCCGAATGGGACTCAAACACTGGCTCCGAATTCGGAGACTGTATTTCCTGAGCGAACGTTTACGGGGCCGCTGCTGCCGACGGTGGGAGTGGTTACGATAGTTTTCGACGGGAAACAGGAAAGGAACGTCGCGGTCGGCCAGCTGGTCACGATCACTGAAAACGGCGGTATTGAAACAAGCGTTACCTGATCGGATTACCGGTCGATAGCGCCTCGGCATCACCCCCGCCGCGCGGGCACCAGCGTCAGGATCGCGGCGCGGTTGGTGGCCGAGAATACGCGCTCGGCCGCCGCATCGCGCGCCATCCAGACGAAGGCATCGTGCTCGTCGGGCTGCAGCCGCACCGGCACCCGTGCGGGCACGGCGAGCGCGAACACGTGCTCGACGTTGATCTCGACGCCGGGGGCGTAGCGGTGCCGCCAGGGCGGCATGATGGCGAAACGGTTGACGATCCCCGTCGGCACGGGCTCGAGCGCGAGCCCGGTCTCCTCGAGCAGTTCGCGGCGCGCGGCCGTCAGCGGCTCGGCTTCGTCCCACTCGAGGCTGCCGGTCACCGACTGCCACCAGTCCCCGGCCGGCTGCACGCGCCGCAGCAGCAGCACTTCGCCGGCGGCGGTGTGGACCAGCACCAGCACCGACTCGGGGCGTTTCCAGGCCCGTTCTCCGCTCATCGCGCCCTCCGGTCCGCTGCGGGGCAGCATAGCCGGCCGCTACGGCGGCCGGAACCCCTCCGGCTCAGGCGCGCAGCCGCTCGAGCAGCGCGAGCATCACGTCGAGCGCGGCGCGGCCGAGGTGACGGCTGCGGCCACCGTCCCAGCCCACCGCCGGATCGGGCGCATCGGCGTTGTCCTTGAACGGCATCTCGAGCGTGTACGACAGGCAGCCGAAGGTTTCGCCGACCCACTTCGACGCCATCGTCAGGTTGGCCTGGCCGGGGGCGTTGCGGGCGTAGCCGTGCTCGTCCTGGAAGTCGGGCGAAACACGCGCGTACGCGGTCTTGAACGCATCCTCGAGCGCCGCCAGGCGCGGATCGTACGACGGGATGCCTTCGTTGCCGGCGACGAACACGTACGGCAAGACTTCGTCGCCGTGCACGTCGAGGAACAGGTCGACGCCGGTGGCCTGCATCCGGGTGCGCACGTGCAGGACCTCGGGGCTGCGCTCGGCGCTTGGCTCCAGCCACTCGCGGTTCAGGTTGGCGCCGGCGGCGTTGGTGCGCAGATTGCCCGCGACCGCGCCGTCGGGGTTCATGTTCGGCACCACGTAGAACGTCGCCCGCGCGCGCAGCGCGCGCGCCACCGGCTCGGCGGCGTCGAGCAGGCGCTCGAGCAGACCCTCGACGAACCACTCGGCCATGGTCTCGCCCGGGTGCTGGCGCGCGATCACCCACAGCTTCGGCCTGGCCGGGTCTTCGTCGCCGATGGTCAGCAGATCGAGGTCGCGGCCCTGCAGCGTCGCGCCGAGGCTCTCGAGGCGCACGCCCTCGACCGCCTGGCTGCCGGCGAGCAGCGACTGGTGGCGCTCGTACGAGTACGGCTCGAAGTAGGCGTACCAGACGGCATCCGCCTCGGGGGTGTGGCGGATCGTCAGCACCGTGCCGTCGTACGCGGTCGGCACGCGGAACCAGGTCTCGCCGTCGTGGCTGGCGCAGGCCCGGTAGCCCTGCCAGCCTTCTGGGTAGCTGCACTCGGCCGCGTTCAGCACGCGGATCGTGCACGGCACGCCCTTGGCACCGCTGAGGCGGAAGTGGAACCACTGAGCGAACTCGGCCGCGGTGTCGGGGCGGATGCGCACGCGGATGTCGTCGGAACACCCGGCGGACTCGACCACGATGTTGCCGGCGTCGAAGGCGCTGCTGATGCGGATCATGTAGAAACCTCTGCTGTCGTATTGCCGTTCCGTCAGACCTACCCGAATCTACCCATAGGTAGCTTTGGCGCTGACTTCCTGCTTCATCGAGGCTGCCGGGGGATCGGCTTGGTTTTCGCCGATAAAACTCCCCACAGCGGGGAGCTTTACGCCGGCGAGGCGACCGCATGCTCCCCCAGGTCTCACGACCTCTCCACAGGCATTCGGTCTTGCGACCGGTTTCGGCGGAACTCGCCGTACCGAGATGCAGTGTAGTGGTGCATCAAAACGTTGTCGAAGCGGCGACAGTTGAAAATTTCGTCAAAATAGTCAATTTTGATGATTTATGGATAGATTTTATTGAAACAGCTCAAACTCTGGAGTTCGCGAACGCCTCCCCTCACGCTCTTCGCGAGACAGGGAACGCAAGGCGACTCGGTACAAGGTCGTCGATGGGGGTTTGTCATGCTCGAAAAGTGCACGGCCTCGATTCCAGCGACGAGCCGATCACCCTATCAGTGCGCCCCTCCCCGGTGACGCTCGCTTCCGAGCGCCCGTGGGGAGGGTGCAGCACACGCTATCGGCCTCCTCCCACCCGCCCGGTCGATCAACTCCTTCGCCATCGAGAAAGCGTTCCTCGGGGTCGCCCACCACCGTCGAAGCAGCGAAAACCTCGATCTCTCCCTTATGAAACGGCTTGCCGACGCCCCCACGGATACGGCGGGATGCGCGCGGGCGAGCTCAGCAGATCCGCTCCCAGAGATAGGTTTCGTCTTCCATCTGCTCCAGTTCGAGGCCCTTGAAGTCGCCGCGCGAGACGATGCCGAGGATCCTGCCGCCTTCGACCACCGGCAGATGGCGGTAGCCGCCGTCGCTCATCATCCGCAGCGCGTCGATGGCGGTGCGCTCGGGCGCAATCGTGTCGGGGTTCGGCGTCATCGCGAGCGCCAGCGGCGTCCCGGCGATGTCCTTGCCTTGCGCGAGGCTGTGCACGGCATCGCGGCCGGTGAAGATCCCGACGAGACGACCGCTGCCGTCGGTGACCAGCACCGCGCCGACACGGCGCTCCCACATGCGCTGGCAGGCGCGCTGCACGGTCTCGGTTGCCGTCAACTGGACCGGGTCCTGATCCTTGACGATGAATACGATGCGTCGACTGGCCATGGTTCCTCCTCTGTGAACGGACGGCAAGGGCAGCGACCGGTGGTTATACCTCGCTCGCAATACCGTCCATGCCTCCATATCGCCGCGGAACCGCCGCGATCGCATTGATCCCGGTCAGGCGGGCTACGGGGACACCGTCGGTGGGAGGTGATTCACCGACAGTCCTGGAAGAGCCGCGAGGCAGTGGAACTGGTCACCCTGACCTGGGTGGACTGGTACAACAACCGACGGCAGCAGGAGCCGATCGGCAACGTGCCGCCAGCGGAAGCCGAAGAGGCGCATTATCGACAACCGAACGAGTTTGCCCTGGCAGCGTGACTCAAGCCAAAGAGCCTCCGAGACTCCCGGGGCGGTTCAGTCGTAGGCTTCGACCAGGAAGCCGCCGAGCGTCACGCACGGATACCACCGCGCAACAGACCCGATCGGCGCCGGCGCCGACTACCCGGCCTCTGGTATCAGCGCACCGCCTCGCGGACGCCGGGCGCGAACTCATCGAGACGCGCGAGGATGCGCTCGATCAGGCCCGGTGCGGTTTCGATCAGCGCGGCGGACGGCGGCTCGGCGCGCCCGTCGCGGCACAGATACCAGACGACCAGTTCGGGGTGATCGAGATCGGCGAGCGCAGCAACGAGCGCCTGGATGGCCATAGCGTCACGGGGCGAGCCGAGGAAACCCTTGACCTCGCGGCGCAACGTGCCGACAACGCGCTGCCGACCGACGGCGACCGCCTCGATATTCAAGCGCATGCATCGCTCGTCAAGCGTCGTCGCACCGCGCGGGTCTTCGCAGCCGCCCGCCGGATCGACGCGCGCGGCGAACTCGCCGGTTTCCTCGACGTAGACCAGGTGATCCCAGGGATCGCACACGGACGGGTCGATCAGCAGGGGCCGCCCTCGCCGGTGACGCTCGCTTTCGAGCGCTCGGGCATGCGCGCAGCACACGCTATCGGCCCCCCCGTCGATCGTCAGCCTCGGCATCGAGAAAGCGTCCCTCAATGTCGCCCTCCACCGTCGAGGCAGCGAAAACCTCCATCGCTCTTGCGATCCGTATCACACCATGGCCTCCGTCATCGCCTGGCGCCTCCTGGAACACCCACCCCAGTATCGCCGGCGGCCGGCTTCGAGGTGGTGTATCCGATCCGCGGCAGGTGTCGGCCTCGGTCAGCACGTTCGGCGGCGCGGCTTGCACGAGCGTACTTCCTCGTTCGAATTCCATCCGGGCATCCGCCGATGACACCGGCCCCGGCTGCGAAATACAACAGGGCGCCCGCAGGCGCCCTGTCTTCGTGCTGCGTCCGCCGCCCGCACCGGAGCGACAAGCGTCACAGGCCTTACGGCGTACGGCGCAGGCGGATGTTGAGCTCGTGCAACTGCTGCTCGCCGACCGCGGCCGGGGCGTGGGTCAGCAGGCAGGCGGCGGTCTGGGTCTTGGGGAAGGCCATCACGTCGCGGATCGACCTGGCACCGGCCATCAGCATCACCAGGCGGTCGATGCCGAAGGCGAGCCCGCCGTGCGGCGGGCAGCCGAACTTCAGCGCATCGAGCAGGAAACCGAACTTCGACTTGGCCTGCGCCTCGTCGATGCCGAGCAGTTCGAACACCGCGGTCTGCATCTCGGGGCGAAAGATACGGATCGAGCCGCCGCCGATCTCGGTGCCGTTCAGCACCATGTCGTAGGCGCGCGCCACCGCGGCTTCGGGGTCGGCCTTGACCGCCTCGACCGAATCGCGCGGCGAGGTGAACGGGTGATGCATCGCGTTCCAGCGGTTCTCGCCCTCGTCCCACTCGAACATGGGAAAGTCGACCACCCACAGCGGCGCCCACTCGCCCTGGATCAGGCCGAGATCGTGGCCGAGCTTCAGGCGCAGCCCGCCGAGGGCGTCGTTGACCACCCTGGCCTTGTCGGCGCCGAAGAACACCAGGTCGCCGTCCTGCGCGCCGGTGCGCTCGAGGATGGCGCCCAGCGCATCGTCGGACAGGTTCTTGACGATCGGCGACTGCAGCCCGTCGCGGCCGGCGGCACGCTCGTTGACCTTGATGTAGGCCAGCCCCCTGGCGCCGTAGCGCGCGACGAAAGCCGTGTAGTCGTCGATCTGCTTGCGCGACAACTGCCCGCCCTGCGGCACGCGCAGCGCCGCGACGCGCCCGCGCGGCTGCCTGGCGGCGTCAGCGAAGACCTTGAACGCCTCCGAGACCATCACGTCGGTCAGCTCGGTCAGCTCCATCGGGATGCGCAGGTCGGGCTTGTCCGAGCCGAAGCGGCCCATCGCCTCGGCGTAGGGCATGCGCGGAAACGGTTCGGGCAGCTCGACGCCGAGCACGTCGCGGAAGGCGCCGCGGATCATGCCCTCCATCAGCCCGGTGATCTCGTCCTCGTTCAGGAACGAGGTCTCGATGTCGAGCTGGGTGAACTCGGGCTGGCGGTCGGCGCGCAGGTCCTCGTCACGGAAGCAGCGCACGACCTGGTAGTAGCGGTCGAAGCCCGCCATCATCAGCAGCTGCTTGAACAGCTGCGGCGACTGCGGCAGCGCGAAGAACTCGCCCGGGTGGGTGCGCGAGGGCACCAGGTAGTCGCGCGCACCTTCGGGCGTGGCCTTGGTCAGCATCGGCGTCTCGATGTCGAGGAAGCCGTGCTCGTCGAGGTAGCGGCGGAAGAAGCCGACCGCGCGCGCGCGCAGCTTCAGCCGCTCCTGCATCACCGGGCGGCGCAGGTCGAGGTAGCGGTAGCGCAGCCGCAGCTCTTCGGACAGGTCCTCGTCGTCCATCTGGAACGGCGGGGTGTCGGCGCGGTTGAGGATCTCGAGCTGCTTGCCCAGCACCTCGACCTTGCCCGAGACCAGGTTGGGGTTCTCGGTGCCCTCGGGGCGCGGGCGGACACGCCCGACCACGCGCAGCACGAACTCCGAGCGCACGCGCTCGGCGGCGGCGAAGGCCTCGACGGTGTCGGGGTCGATCACCACCTGCACCAGCCCGTCGCGGTCGCGCAGGTCGATGAAGATCACCCCGCCGTGGTCGCGGCGGCGGTGGGCCCAACCGCACAGTTGCACTTCCTGGCCGAGCAGGTCCTCGTTGACCCTGCCGCAATAATGGCTGCGCATCATTCGTGGATACCGTTCGGATGAATCGCGGAAACGCGCGCGCCGCGCGAGGTGCGCGGCGCTGCGAAGGGATGCATGGTAAGGGCCGGCACCGGGGGCCGCAACCGGCCCGGGTGTCACCCGGCAGCCGTCAGGCCGCAGCGCAGGCACCCGCGCCGCAGCCGCCGGCGCCGCAGGCCGCCGCTGGCGCCTCGTCTTTCTTGGCGACGTTCCTCTGGCCGCCGGACTTGAAGTCGGTTTCGTACCAGCCGCCGCCCGCCAGGCGGAAGCCGGCGGCCGAGATCAGCTTCTTCAGCCCGTCGGTGTCACATGCGGGGCAGTCGGCGAGCGGCGCGTCGCTCATCTTCTGCATCGCTTCGAGCTCGTGGCCACAGGTGTCGCAGCGGTATTCGTAGATCGGCATGACCGGGGTCCTTTCGAAAGTCTCCGCGCCCCGGGCGGGCGCGCGCAAATGCCGGGATTATACGGAAAATCGTCCCGAACCGAAGGGCTGTGGATCGGCCGCAAACGCCGCCGCGTCGGCGCGCTGGCGCACCCGGCCCGGTCCGCAGTACCCTGCGCGCTCGATGGGGGCGCGGTCGCCGAAACCAAGCCCCGGCCGTTCGCGGAGGGACCTCGTGCTCGTACTCGGTTTCGCAGACTACGCCGCCCCGGCACGGCGGCTCGCGCAGGCGCTCGACCTGCCTTACCGGGAAGTCGCGCTGCACCGCTTCCCCGACGGCGAGAGCAGGCTGACTTTGCCCGTGCCGCTGCCCGCGCAGGTGATCGTCGTGCGCAGCCTCGACCAGCCCAACGCCAAGCTGGTCGAGCTGATGCTCGCCGCCGAAACCGCGCGCCGCCACGGCGCCCGGCGCCTGACGCTGGTCGCGCCCTACCTGTGCTACATGCGCCAGGACGCCGAATTCCATCCCGGCGAAGCGGTCAGCCAGCCCATCGTCGGGCGCTTCCTCGGCGGGCTGTTCGATGCCGTCGTCACCGTCGACCCGCACCTGCACCGTACCGGCACGCTCGCGCAGGCGATCCCGAACGCGCGCACGCTCGCGGTGTCCGCCGGCCCCCTGCTCGGCGACTGGATCCGCAGCCGCTGGGGAGCGCCGCTGCTGATCGGGCCCGATGCCGAATCCGAGCAATGGGTCGCGCGCATCGCCGGCGCGATCGGCGCCGAGCACGCGATCGCGCGCAAGGAGCGCTTCGGCGACCGCGAGGTGCGCGTGACGCTGCCGGGCGGCATCGACGTCGCCGGCCGCGCCGCGGTACTGATCGACGACATGGCCAGCACCGGCCGCACCCTGATCGAGGCGGCGCACGCCCTGCAAGCGCGCGGCGCGGGCGCACTGCACGCGCTGGTCACGCATGCGCTGCTCGACGGTCAGGCCGAGGCCGAGCTCGCCGCAGCCGGCATCGGCTCGATCGGCGCGAGCGACAGCGTGCCGCACGCCGCGAGCGTGGTCGAGCTCGCTCCGCTGCTGGCCGAGGCCGTGCGCAGCCTGGCATGATGCGCCCGCCGTTCGCCCCCGGCCCCCTGCTGCTGTTCGCCGCCGCGCTCGGCGGCCTGCTGCTGATGCTGCAGCTGCAGCTGATCGGCGCCGCCTTCGAGCGCCTCGGGCTGTCGCCCGGACAGGCGCTGCTGCTGCTCGCCGCCTGCCTGCTCGGCAGCGCGGTCAACCTGCCGCTGGCGACGGTCCACACCGAAGCGCCGCCGACGCCACCGCCCTCGCCCGGACCCGGCTGGCGGCTGCTGCGGCACGCGCCGCCGTTCACCGGCAAGACCGTGCTGGCGCTGAACGTCGGCGGCGGGCTCTTGCCGACGGTGTTCGCGCTGCACCTGCTGAGCGTTTTCCCGCTGCCCCTCGGCACCGCGGCGGCGGCCACCGCGCTGGTGGCGCTGGTGTGCCGGCTGGCGAGCCGGCCGCTGCCGGGCTTCGGCATCGCGATGCCGGTGCTCGTCGCCCCGGTCGCGACCGCGCTGGTCGCGCTGTGGCTCGCACCCGAACCGGGGCTGCGCGCGCCGCTCGCCTACGTCGCCGGCACGCTCGGCGTGCTGATCGGTGCCGACCTCTCGCGCCTGGGCGACATCCGCCGCCTCGGCGCCCCGGTCGCCTCGATCGGCGGCGCCGGCACCTTCGACGGCATCTTCATCACCGGCATCGTCGCGGTGCTGCTGGCCTGAGCGATGGGGAATGGGGAATGGGGAATGGGGAATGGGGAACAAGTGTAGCTTCATCCCTCATCCCTCATCCCTCATCCCTCATCCCTCGAACGCCCTGAAGGTCCGCTCGACCCATTCCGGCGACAGGTCGCGGGTGATGAACACGATGCGGGTGCGGCGATCTTCGCTCGGCCAGCGCTCGAGCAGCGCCGTCGGCGCGAAGTCGCCCTGCACGCCGTGGATCAGCGCCGGGCCGGGGGCGCCGGCGAGCGCGACCAGACCCTTGACCCGCAACAGGTCCGGCGCGCGGCTGTCGATCAGCAGCTGGAAGGCCTGGCGGAACACCGCCACCGGGAGCGGCGCGTCGCGGACGAAGGCGAACGCGCGTATGTGCTCGCCGTGGCGGTCGGGGTCCGGCGGCACGAGGCTGAAGCGCGTGAACGCCGCGGGCCCGCCCAGCCACGCGTCGACCTGCGCCAGCAGCGTCTGCGTGTCGCGCGGCACCGCACCGAGCAGCGCCGCGGGGCTGATGTCGCCGTGCACCACCGCCCGCGGCTCGGCGAGCGGATTCAGCTCGGCCAGCCGGCGGACGAGTGCCGCGACCGCCTCGAGCGCGGCGAGGTCGGTCTTGGTCAGCAGCAGGCGGTCGGCGAGCGCCGCCTGGCGCAGCGCCTCGGGCTGCCGCTCGAGCGTCGCCAGCCCGTGCACCGCGTCGACGGTCGTCACCACGCCGTCGAGCCGGTACGAATACGTCACCCACTCGTCGGCGAGCAGCGTGCGCAGGATCGGTCCGGGGTCGGCCAGCCCGGTGGTCTCGATCAGCACGCGCTCGAAGGGCGCGACCGCGCCGCGGGCACGCTTGTCCCGCAGGCCGACCAGGGTCGCCGCCAGGTCGCTCTTGCGCGTGCAGCACAGGCAGCCGCCGGCGAGCTCGACCACGTCGTCCTCGGCGCCCTTCTCGACCAGCTCGTGGTCGAGCCCGACCTCGCCGAACTCGTTGATGATCACCGCGCTGCGAGCCATTCCCGGGTGGCGCAGCAGCCGCGACAGCAGCGTGGTCTTGCCGCTGCCGAGGAAGCCGGTCAGCAGCACCACCGGCAGCTTGTCGGAATCGGGAAGCGTCGACATGGCATGTCTCCGGTGAAAGGAATCCGGTGGCGAGCGGCTTGCGGCGGGCGCAGCGGCCAAGCCTTCACGGCGTGGTCGCCGCCAGGCACGCCTTCAGGCTGCCGGCGAGATGGCGCATCAGCGCGAAGTAGGCTTCCGGCCCCGGCGGCAGCGTCGCGCCGAGCGGGTCGAGCTCGCCGCGGCGGGCCTGCGTGCCCTCGATCACGGTGCCGACCAGCGCCGGCTCGTACTGCGGCTCGCTGAACACGCAGCGCGCCTTGACCTCGACGATCCGCTCGCGCACGGCCTTCAGTCGCTTCGCCGACGGCCTGGCCTCGGGCGTGAGGCTCGCCAGCGCGCCGACCGGGCTCAGGCCGAAGCGCGCCTCGAAGTAGTGATAGGCGTCGTGGAACACGACGTAGGGCACGTCCCTGACCGGCGCCAGCGCAGCGGCGAGCTCGGCCTCGAGCTGCACGAGCTTGTCGCGCGTCGCGGCGGCGTTGGCGGCATAGGTCTGCGCGTTGGCCGGGTCGATCTCGGCCAGCGTCTTCGCGATCGCGCCGACCATCGCCGCGGCATTGCGCGGGTCGAGCCAGATGTGCGGATCGACCGCCGCGCCGTGCCCGTACGCATGGCCGTGGTCGTGCGCCTGCCACGGCCCGCCTTCGCGCGGCTCGACCGTCGCCACGCCCTCGGCGGCGATCAGCTCGACCGTGCGCGCCTTGCGCGCCGCCGCGAGCGGCTTGGCCAGGAAGGTCTCGAGCCCGTCGCCGATCCAGAACACCGCGTCGGCTTCGCCGAGCGCCTTGGCATCGGAGGGCTTCAGCGCATGGTCGTGCTCGGACACGCCCGGCATCAGCAGCAGCCTGGGCTCGCCGACGCCCTGCATCACCGCCGCGACCAGCGAATGCAGCGGCGCGATCGACGCCACCACCTCGGGCGCGGCCGAGGTGCCCGCCGCCGGCAGCGCCAGCACCCCCCCCAGCAGCGCGGACCGCAGCCGGGACTTGACCGTGGGCTTCATTACGGCACACTCCGTACTGTTATATCGTAACGAATGTTACACTATAACGTCCGCTCCAGCACAGACCAGGCCCCATGCCAGCGATACCCCGCCCCATCGACCCCCTCGCCGAAGCCGAGCGCCTGTGCCTGGCCCGCGGCATGCGCCTGACCGAGTTGCGCCGGCGCGTGTTCGAGATCATCGCCGCCAGCCCCAGGCCGATCGGCGCCTACGCGATCCTCGACGTGCTGCGCGACGAGGGCCGCGCCGGCGCGCCGCCGACCGTGTACCGCGCACTCGACTTCCTGCTCGAGCAGGGGCTGATCCACCGCCTCGCCTCGCTGAACGCCTACATCGGCTGTCCGCATCCGGCCGAGCGCCACGGCGGCCAGTTCCTGATCTGCCGCGGCTGCGGCCGCGTCGGCGAGCTGCACAGCGGCCTGGTCGAAGCCACCATCGTCGCCGAAGCCGCGGCCCTGGGCTTCGGCGTCGAGACGCAGATGGTCGAAGTGCTCGGCCGCTGCGCCGAGTGCACCGCGGCCGTGCCGGCATGAGACCGGAGATCCTGCTGAGGCTCGAGGCGGTCGGTCTGTCGGTGCGTGGGCGGGCGCTGATCGACGGCGTCTCGCTCGAGCTCGCCGCCGGCGAGATCGTCACGCTGATCGGCCCCAACGGCGCCGGCAAGAGCACGCTGGTCCAGGTCGCGCTCGGGCTGCTGGCGCCCGGGCGCGGCCGCGTCTGGCGCAAGCCCGGCGCGCGCATCGGCTACATGCCGCAGCGCATCGTCGTCGCCGACACGCTGCCGCTGACGGTCGAGCGCTTCGTCACGCTCGGCGTGCCGGCGCCGCGGGCGCGCGTGCGCGCGACGCTGGCCGAGACCGGTGCCGCGCACGTACTCGACAGCCCGGTCCAGGCGGTCTCGGGCGGCGAGATGCAGCGCGTGCTGCTGGCGCGCGCGATGCTGCGCGAGCCCGAGCTGCTGGTGCTCGACGAGCCGGTGCAGGCGGTCGACGTCGGCGGCCAGTACGAGCTGTACGACCTGATCGGCGAGATCCGCCACCGCCACGGTTGCGGCATCCTGATGGTGTCGCACGATCTGCACCTGGTGATGGCCGCCACCGACCGCGTGGTCTGCCTCAACCGCCACGTCTGCTGCTCGGGCACACCCGACAGCGTCAGCCGCGACCCGGCCTACCGCGCGCTGTTCGGGCTCGAGGGCGCGGCGCACGTCGCGCTCTACCACCACCATCACGACCACCGCCACGACGCCCACGGCGACGTACTGCCGAGCGCAGCCGACGCCCCGCTGTGCGCGCACGAGCACCACCACGCCGCCGAACCGCCTTCGCACCGATGACCGCGCTGCTCGACGACTTCCTGTTCCGCGCCCTGCTCGGCGGCCTCGGTGTCGCGCTGGCCGCCGGCCCCCTGGGCGCCTTCGTGGTCTGGCGACGGATGGCGTACTTCGGCGACACGCTGGCGCACTCGGGGCTGCTCGGCGTGGCGCTCGGCGTGCTCGCCGGCATCGGCGAAGGACCCGGCGTGCTCGTCGTCTGCCTGGTGCTGGCACTGGTGCTGGTGGCGCTGCAGCGGCGCAAGCAGCTGGCCACCGACACGCTGCTCGGCATCCTCGCGCACAGCGCGCTGTCGCTCGGCCTGGTCGCGCTCGCCTTCGTGCTCGGCGCGCGCATCGACCTGGCTTCGTACCTGTTCGGCGACATCCTCGCCGTGAGCCGCACCGACCTCGGCTGGATCTGGGGTGGCGGCGCGCTCGCGCTGGCGCTGCTCGCCGCGCTGTGGCGGCCGCTGCTCGCCGCGACCGTGCACGAAGAGCTGGCCCGCGTCGAAGGCGTGCCGGTGCTCGCGGTGCGCCTGGCGTTCATGCTGCTGATCGCGCTGGTGATCGCGGTGGCGATGAAGGTGGTCGGCATCCTCTTGATCACTTCGCTGCTGATCATCCCCGCCGCCTGCGCGCGGCGCTTCGCCCGCACGCCCGAGGTGATGGCGGCGGCGGCGAGCCTCATCGGCTGCCTCGCGGTCGCCGGCGGCCTGGCGCTGTCGCTGAGCGAAGACACGCCGGCCGGCCCCTCGATCGTCGTGTCCGCCGCAGCGCTGTTCCTGCTCGGCCAGCTGCTGCCGGCGCGGCGCTAGCGCCGCTGACTCAGTGCGTGGCCGCCACCAGCGAGCGGGCGATGGCCGGGAAGGCGTCGAGGACTTTCCGGTCCATCGTCACCAACCGCACGCCGAGCTTCCCGGCCAGGGCCACGAACTCGCAGTCGTATGCCGAGCAGCCGCTGGCCTCGGCGAGGCGGAGCACATCGTAGGAATCGAGCTCGTACTCGCGGCCCGCCAACAGGGCTTCGGCTTCACGCTGTATCGCATAGGCCCGGTCGAACCTCAGTAGCTGCTTGCGCAGGTAGAGTGCGAGCACGTTGCGGAATTCGCTCCGCCAGAGAGTCGGGACCACCCAGTCAGGATCCTGCCTCAGCAGGCGCTCGGCCAGCTCGGTGTACTCGCTCGGCAGGTACAGGTAGGCGGTCACGTTGGTGTCGACGACGATCACGGCCGTCCCTGCTCGATGGCGCCGACGATCTCGTCGGCCGCGAAGCCCGGCAAGCCTTCCCTGAGCCGGCGGGCGCGTGCCAGCCGCTCGTCGGGGCCGATCCGGGTCGGCAGCAAGGTTCGCTCCAGGCAGGCGAGCACCTCGCTGTTCAGGCTGCGATGGTGAGCCTCGGCGGCTTCCTTGAGACGGGCATAAAGCTCATCGGGGATGTTCTTCAAGGTGATGGTGGCAGGCATGGTCGGACTCTCAATGAAACCGATATGCAACCAATCTGGTTTCCGAGTAAGCGGGTGTCAAGCCGCCCCGCACGCCCCTTTGCAAGAGCTTGTGGCAGTGGAGCCGTTCACAGCAGCGAATCCATCAGCCGCGCGACGCCTTGCAGCAGGCGCCGCGGCACCGAGCGGCGGCGCCAGGCTTCGGGGTCGAGGCGGCGGCTGTAGGCGAAGTAACGCATCTGCAGCGCGTGCAGCTCGGCGACCACCGCGGGGTCGTAGATCAGCACGCTCGCCTCGGCGTTCAGGGCGAACGAGCGTATGTCGATGTTGGTCGAGCCGATCAGCGCGATCCGCTCGTCGATGCTCAGGTGCTTGGCATGCAGGAAGCGCGGCTCGTACAGGTGCACCTGCACGCCGGCCTCGAGCAGCTCGTCGTAGTACGACTGCTGCGCCAGCCGCGCGATCGGCTGGTTGGAGTGCATCGACGCGACCAGGTGCACGTCCACCCCGCGCAGCACCGCGGTGCGCAGTGCCTGCAGGAAAGGCTCGTCGGGAACGAAGTACGGCGTGGTCACCACCACGCGGCGGCGCGCGCCGTGGATCAGCGCCACCATCAGCTCCTGGGCATTCTCGCGCGGGTAGGCCGGACCGCTCGGCAGCAGCTGCGCCGCCGAGTTCCCCGCCTCGCCCGGCGGCGGGAACAGCTCGGGTCCTTCGAGCAGCGCATCGGTCTCGGCGTAGCGGTCGGCGATGAACAGTGCCTGCAGCTGCGCGACCACCGGCCCGCCGAGGCGCACCACCAGCTCTTCGTTCGGATGGCCCTTGACGAACTCGGGCTCGACCAGGTTCTGCGAGCCGATGTAGCCGACCCGGCCGTCGATCACCGCCAGCTTGCGGTGGTTGCGCAAGTCGAAGCGCGCGGCGTTGCGGCGGAAGAAACCGACCGGCAGCAGTTCGACCACCTCGACGCCGGCACCGCGCAGCCCCGGCCCCAGCGCGCGCGCGCCGCGCTTGCCGCCGACCGCATCCAGCAGCAGGCGGCAGCGCACGCCGCGCCGCGCCGCGCGCAGCAGCGCCGCGGCGATGCGCCGGCCGGTGGCGTCGTCCTCGACGACGTAATAGAGCAGGTGCACGTGCCGGGTGGCGGCGTCGATGTCGGCGAGCAGCCGCTCGAGCGAGGCGCGGTAGTCGGGCAGCAGCTCGAAGCGGTTGCCGCCGATCGCCTCGAAGTCGCCGAGCCGGGTCGCGAGTGCGGCGATGCCGCGCTCGGCGGGCGCCAGCGTGGCGAGCGGCCAATGGCCGGCGGTGCGCATCTGCGCCTGCGCGGCGCGGATCCGCCGCGAGGCGCGCGCCTGCGTCTCGATACGCTGTCGCGGGTAGTGGATGCGCCCGATCACCGCGTACAGCGCCAGCCCCGGCCAGGGCAGCAGGAAGATCAGCAGCAGCCAGGTGCGCGCCGCAGCCGGACTGCGCCGCTGCGGCACGTAGAACAGCATCGCGAAGCGGATCACCCATTCGCTGAGCAGGTACAGCAGGCCCCAGTGTTCCATCGCGGCACGTCAGACAGGACGGTGCGAAACAATCATGGCTGGCGAAGTCTCGGGCTGCCTGGCGTCTGCGCCTCGCCTTCAGGGGTGCGTCCTGGCTGCGGGTCGGCATCAGCGCTGCGCCGCGCGCGCCCACGGCGCGCCGGGCGATTCGCGCCGGGCGCGGTGGCAGGCGAGGTCGGCCTCGGTCATCACCGCCAGTGCACTGCCGGCATCGAGTCCGACCAGGCCCACCCAGATGCGGAAGCCGAAGCTGTAGTCGCCGCGCTCGAAGCTCCAGCCCTCGACCGCGGCGCGCAGCGCCTGCACCGCGGCACGGGCATCGTCCGGAACCAGCCCGTCGAGCAGTACCGCGAACTCGTCGGCGCCGACGCGCGCCAGCACGTCGCACGGACGCGCCGCGCCGCGCAGCCGCTCGGTCAGGCCGCACAGCGCGGCGTCGGCGTCGGCCTGGCCACGCACCGCGGCGATGCCCTTGAGGTCTTCGATCTGCAGGTAGGCGAGCGCGTGGCGCTCCCCTTCACCGCGTGCCAGCAGCGCCTCGAGCCGTGCCAGCAGCGCCGGACGGTCGGCCAGCCCGGTCAGGGGATCGCGCGTCAGCGGGCGCTGACCGGCCTCGTGCAGCACCAGCACCACGCCGCCGATCGCGGCATCCGGTCCGCTGCGGCGCAGTGCCAGCGCGTAGAACACTTCGCGCTCGCCATCGGCGCGGGCGAGCACGCCCGACTGCGGCCCCGCGGTCGGCGCGGTCAGCGGCAGCGCGGCCACGGCGCCGGCATCGCGCAGCCGCACCACCTCGGCCAGGCGGCGGCCGAGCGCCTGCTGGCGCGGGCAGTCGAGCAGACGCTCGGCGGCGGGGTTCAGGTACTCGACCCGGCCGAGCGCGTCGGTGGCCAGTACCGCGTCCATCAGCTGCGCGAACACGTCGAGCCCGAGGCCGGCCTCGCGCCGCTCGCTCGGCGGCGCCTGCTTCAGCGCGCTCACGTCCTGGACCACGCCGACGAAACCGCCTTCGGGCAGGGCCGCGACGGCGACATGCGCCGGGAAGCGGTGGCCGTCGCGGCAGACGCCGACCAGCTCGTGCGGCGCAGCCAGGCGCGGGTCGAAGCCCGGCAGCAGCGCCTCGAGCGGCTGGCCGGCGGCATCCGCCGCGCTCACGCCGAACAGCCGTTCGGCGGCCGGGTTGAAGCCGTCGATGCGCGCCGCGGCATCGAGCATGATCACGGCGGCGGGCGCCGCGGCGAGCGCGCCGCGCGCGCGCGCCTCGCCCGCGGCCTGTGCCTGCCCGTCGCGGCGGCGCTCGGTGACGTCTTCGATGACGCCGCCGAGGCGGTCGACCTCGCCGTCGGCATCGCGCACCGGGTAGGCGCGCTCGCGCACCCAGCGCAAGGCACCGTCGGCGCGCACGATGCGGTATTCGAGCTCGTAGCCGGCGGCGGCAGCAGCGCGGACCGCGCGGCGGCGGCGCTCGCGGTCGTCGGGGTGGATCAGCTCGCGGCGCAGCGCCGGCCGCGCCAGCAGCAGCTCGACCGGATGGCCGAGCAGCGCCTCGGCCGCCGGGCTGACATACAGCAGCTGCTGGCCGTCGATCGAGGCCAGCCAGAACGCATCGCGCGCCGGCTCCACCAGCTGGCGCAGCCGCCGCTCGCGCTCGGCGAGCGCGGCACCGCGTGCGGCGACCTCGGCCTCGACCTCGACGCGGCGTCCGACCACGCCGTACAGGTAGAACGCCACCGCGAGCGTGGTCGCCAGCCCGATCGCCAGCGTCGCCCACGGCCGCCAGCCGAGTTGCGCCAGGAACTGCCCCGCCGCCGGCGTGGCGACCGCGAGCCAGTGCCGCTGCGCGATCTCGAGCGGCTGCTCGAGCCGCTCGGCGCCCTCGAGCGCGGCGGGGTCGTCGAGCAGGCCCTCGAACCCGGGCAGACCGTCGAGCGGGTGGTACAGCAGGCGCCGACCGGGCGGCGCGTCGAGGTCGAACAGGCGCAGCTCGATGCGCGCCGGCTCGAGCCGCGCCAGCGCGGTCTCGATCAGGCGCCGCAGGTCCAGCGCCACCAGCGCCAGCCCCAGCGGCTCGGCAGCGCGCGGATCGGCCAGCGCGGTGCGGTAGACCGGCAGCGCCACCAGCACGTCGCGGCCGTCGTCGCCGCGCAGCGCCTCGCTGAGCGCGACGCGGCCGGTCTCGCGCGCCAGGCGCGCCGCCTGGCGCGCGGCCGGAACGCTGCCGAGGTCGACGCCGGGCCCCAGCACGCCGCCGGCCGGAAAGACGCGCGTCAGGCGCCAGGTTTCGGCCTCGCGCGGCGCCCAGGCCATCGCCTGCTGCGCCGGGCTCAGCGCCAGCAGCGGTCGCGTCACCGCGGCGAAGGCGTCGGCAGCGGCGCCGGGGCTGGCGCGCAGGTAGGCGCCGACGCTCTGCAAAGCCAGCAGGCTCTGCTCGAGCTCGCGCGCCAGCACCAGGAAACGGTCGCGCGCGGCGCGCTCGAAGGCTTCGCGCGCGCGCATGCGCTCGAGATCGGCGAAGGCGAAGAACACCGCCACCGACAGCGCGGCGCCGACCAGCAGCGCGATCAGCACCGGCAGCTTGGGCGTCGCCCGCCACGGTGCGCGTGCCCGCGGACGCGAGCGCCGCTTGCGTCGCCACAACATCCTCCCCCCCTCCGCCGCTCGGGCGGCTCACGGATCCCGCCTAGACTGGCATGCGCCGCGCGGTGGCAGCGTCAACGATTGCAACGCTCGGCCTCGCGTCCGATCCGCGCCTACCCCAGCAGCAGCGCATCTTCGTCGAGGCGCTCGCCGCGCGAGCGTTCGAACAGCGCCAGCAGGTCCGGCACGTCGAGCGCGGCACGCTCGGGGCCGGCGACGTCGAAGGCGATGCGGCCGTGGTGCATCATGATCGTCCGCTCGCCGCAGTCGAGCGCCTGGCGCATGCTGTGCGTGACCATCAAGGTCGTCAGCCGCTGCTCGGCAACGATCTCGCGCGTCAGCCCGAGCACGAAGGCGGCGGTCTTGGGGTCGAGCGCCGCGGTGTGCTCGTCGAGCAACAGGATCGAGCTCGGCACCAGCGCCGCCATCAGCAGGCTCACCGCCTGCCGCTGCCCGCCCGAGAGCAGGCCGATGCGGTCGGCGAGCCGGTCTTCGAGCCCCAGCCCCAGGCGCGCCAGCGCTTCGCGGAAACGCGCGCGCAAGCCCGGGGTCAGCGCTGCGCGCAAGCCGCGGCGGCGGCCGCGTGCGGCGGCGAGCGCGAGGTTTTCCTCGATCGTCAGCGCGCCGCAGGTGCCGGCGAGCGGGTCCTGGAACACGCGCGCGACCAGCGCCGCGCGCTGGTGCGGCGCCTGGGCGGTGACGTCGCGCCCGCCGATCGTGACCCGCCCGCGCGCTGGTGCGGCTTCGCCGGCGAGCACGTTCAGCAGCGTCGACTTGCCGGCGCCGTTGCTGCCGATCACGGTGATGAACTGCCCCGCCGGGATGCTCAGGTCCACGCCGCGCAGCACCGGATTCTCGAGCGGCGTGCCGGAATTGAAGGTGACGTGGATGTCGGCGAGCTCGATCACGCCGCGGCCCTCCCGCGCCCGAGGCGCGGCAGCACCAGCGCCGCGCCGACCAGGACCGCGGTGATCAGGTTCAGGTCTTGCGCCTGCAGGCCGAGGAAGTCGGCGTTCAAGGCGAGCGCCACCAGCACGCGGTACACCAGCGAACCGAGGATGCACGCGGCGGTGGCGAGCGCCACCGTGCGCGGGTGCAGCAGCGCCTCGCCGCCGATCACCGCCGCCAGCCCGACGACGATGGTGCCGACGCCCATGGTCACGTCGGCGCTACCCTGCGACTGCGCGAACAGCGCGCCGGCCAGCGCCACCAGCGCGTTCGACAGCGCCATGCCGACGAGCGTCGTGCGCGCGGTGGCGATGCCGTTGGCGCGCGCCATGCGCGGGTTTTCGCCGGTGGCGCGCATCGCCAGCCCCAGCTCGGAGCCCAGGAAACGGTCGAGCAGCCACTTGAGCACCAGCACCAGCACGCCGAAGGCGATCGGGGTCAGCACGTAGCCCGGCAGGCCGAGCGCGGCCAGCGGGCTCAGCACCGTGCTCTCGCCGAGCAGCGCGACGTTGGGTTTGCCCATGATGCGCAGGTTGATCGAGTACAGCGCGATCATCGTCAGGATGCTGGCCAGCAGGTTCAGGATCCGCAGCCGCAGCGTCATCCACGCGGTCAGCAGACCGGCCGCGGCGCCCGCCGCGCACGCGGCCAGCGTCGAGGTCCACGGGTCGAGCCCGGCGACGATCAGGCTCGCCGCGACCGCGGCGCCGAGCGGGAAGCTGCCGTCGACCGTCAGGTCCGGGAACTGCAGCACGCGAAACGACAGGAACACGCCGAGCGCCACCAGCGCGTAGACGAAACCGAGTTCGAGCGCGCCGAGGAACGCGAACAGACTCATGCCGGACGCCGGATCAGTCGATCAGCTTCGCGGCGCGCCCGCGCACCGCCGCGGGCAGCTCGACACCGATCACCCGCGCGGTCTTCAGGTTCAGGTGCAGCTCGAGCTTCTCGATGCGCTCGACCGGCATCGAACCCGGCGCCTCGCCGTTCAGCACCCGCAGCAGCATGCGCCCGCTCTGGCGGCCGGAAGCGTAGTAATCGTAGCCGAGCGAGGCCAGCGTGCCGCGCGCGACCGAGTCGGTGTCGCCGCTGTACACGGGCAGCTTCGCTTCGAGCCCGACCTTGACCACCGCCTCGAGCGCCGACACCACGGTGTTGTCGACCGGGACGTAGATCGCGTCGGCCTTGCCGACCAGCGCGCGCGCGGCGCCGAGCACGTCGCTCGACTTCGGTGCCGCCGACTCGACCACGGTCAGCCCGAACCTGGCGCCCTCGGCCCTGGCGCGCTCGAGCTGCGCCACGGCGTTGACTTCGCCCGGGTTGTAGATCACCCCCAGGCGCCTGACCTGCGGCGTCAGCTCCCTGACCAGCGCCAGCTGCTCGGCGATCGGCGTGGCGTCGCTGGTGCCGGTGACGTTGCCGCCCGGTCGCTCGAGGCTCTTGACCAGCCGGGCGGCGATCGGGTCGGTGACGGTGACGAACACCACCGGGATGTCCCGGGTCGCGGCGGCGACGGCTTGCGCCGAGGGCGTGGTGATCGCGACGATCGCGTCGGGGCGGTCGCCGGCGAACTTGCGCGCGATCTGCGCCGCGGTGGCCGGGTTGCCCTGCGCGTTCTGGTAGTCGAGCTTCAGCCCCTGGCCCGGCTTCAGCCCCTGTGCGGCGAGTTCGTCGAGCACGCCCTGGCGGATGGCTTCGAGCGAGGGGTGCTCGACGATCTGGGTGATCGCCACCGACTTGTCGGCGGCGCCAGCGGAACCGCCGGCGGCGAGCAGCAGGGCGGCCAGCAGGCTGCGGGCGGTAAGGCTTGGCTTCACGGCGGGTCTCCGGATCGGGCGCATGGCGGCGAAGCGTCGCACAAGTTGCCGTGAGGAGTGAAGGGTGGAGAAAGCCGGTGAGGAGTGAGGAGATAAAGAAGCTCACCCCTCACCCCTCACCCTTCACCCCTTACAATCCCCCCCATGGACAACGCCCTCGACAACACCCTGCTCGCGACGCTGCTCGGCTGGCTCCAGGCGAACCCGGCGGCACCGGCGGCGATCGTGTTCCTGACCGCGATGGCCGAATCGATGGCGATCCTCGGCATCCTGGTGCCGGGTGCGGCGATGATGGTCGGCTTCGGCGCGCTGATCGCGCTCGGCCACCTCGACTTCTGGCACACCTGCCTGTGGGCGATCGCCGGCGCGGTCGCCGGCGACTGGGCGAGCTTCTGGATCGGGCGCGAGTTCCACGCGCACCTGCGCGGCTGGTGGCCGTTTTCGCGCCATCCGCGCTGGCTCGCCGACGGCGAAGCCTTCTTCCACCGCCACGGCGGCAAGAGCGTGCTGTTCGGGCGCTTCGTCGGCCCGATCCGCGCGGTGATCCCGCTGGTCGCCGGCATGATGGACATGCCGCCCGGACGCTTCATGGCGGTCAACCTCGCTTCGGCGCTGCTGTGGGCGCCGGCCTACCTGCTGCCGGGCATCGCCTTCGGCGAAGCGCTCGAGCACGCCGGCGGGGCTGCCGCGCGCCTGGTCGTGCTGCTGTTGCTGGCGCTCGCGCTGGGCGGCCTGCTGGGCAAGGCGGCGCTCGCCGGGCTGCGGCCGCTGCGCCCGGCGCTGCGCGCCGCGGTGCTCGGCGTGCCGCTGCTCG
>JBDHRG010000293.1:0-3666 GCA_039807445.1 Candidatus Competibacteraceae bacterium | reverse complement strand
CCAACCCTCCCCCGCAAGGGGGGAGGGAGTCGGTAGCTCGAGTGTTCACGGAAAGTTGGTATCACTGCACCAGCGGCGAGTCGGCGCCTTCGAGTTCGATGCCGGTGATTTCGGCGCGGCCGATCAGGATCCTCAGGTACTGGTGCAGCGCCATGCGCTGGACGCTGTCGCGCAGGAAGCTGGCGATCTGCTCGCGGACCGCGTCGAAGGGCAGCGGCGCGCCCTGGATGCGCCGCTCGAGCCGCACCAGGTGGAAGCCGAAGCGCGTCTCGACCGGTTCGTCGCGCAGTTCGCCTTCCTGCATCGCGAACAGCGCCTGCTCGAACTCGGGCACGGTCTGGCCCTGGCTGACCTGGCCGAGGTTGCCGCCGGTCATCTTCGAGGGGCAGTCGGAGTGCTCGCGCGCGAGCTCGGCGAAACGTCCCGGGTCGGCCTTCAGCTCGGCGAGCAGGGCTTGCGCTTCGGCGCGCGCCCTGGCGCGGGCTTCGGCATCCTCGGGCGGAGCCATGCGCAGGATGTGCGCGACTTCGAACAGGTCGGCCGAGCGGAAGCGCGCCGGGTTGGCGTCGAAATAGCGCCGGCAGCTGGCTTCGTCGGCTTCGGGGGTCTCGACTTCGCGCGCGACCAGTGCGGCGATGCGCGCATCGTCGTCGGCGCCTTCGACGCCGAGGCGCCCGGCCTCTTGCAGCAGCAGCTCGCGGATCACCAGCGCCACCGCGGCCTGGTGCTCGGCTCGCTCGCGCGAAGGCGCCGGGTGGTGCTGCATCTCGGCGTGGACCGCGGACTCGGCGATTTCGACGCCGTTGACGGTGATGCTCATGGGGTTCTCCAGGGGGCGGGGGCCGACAGCCTAGCCGATCGCTGCGGTCGCTTTCAAAAATGACGACGCAGATTCAGACGCCGCGCGATGGCCGCCCCGGTTCGAGCGGGCAGACCAGCGGCAGGAATTCCTGGCGGCGCGGCGAATAGGCCAGCAGCGCCCCCTGGTCGATGTCGAAGTACCAGCCGTGCAGCGTGATGCGCTGCGTCTCGACCCGCGTGCGCAGCCAGGGGTAGGTCAGCAGGTTCTCGAGCGAATTGAGGATGTTGACCTGTTCGCAGGCGCGCTGGCGGTCGGCTTCGCTCTTGTGGCCGAGCTCGCGCAACACCTTCTGCTTGGCCGGCTCGGCGATGCGCATCCAGCGGCCGACGAAATCGGTGTCGGGGGCGACCACCAGGCCCTGCAGCAGCGCGCGGATGCCGCCGCAGCGCGCGTGGCCGAGCACGATCACGCGCTCGACCTCGAGCCCGCAGACGGCGAACTCGATCGCCGAAGACACGCCCGGCGGCGCATCGGGGGTGCACGGCGGCACGATGTTGGCAACGTTGCGGACGATGAAGATTTCGCCCGGCTTGCACCCGGTCAAGAGCGCCGGGTCGACGCGCGCGTCGCAGCAGCCGATCAGGAGCGTCGCCGGGCTCTGGCCGTGGCGCAGGCTCTCGAACAGCCCTTCCTCGCCGAAGTAGTCCTCCTGGAAGCGCGAGAAGCCGGCGATGAACTTTTGCAGGTCGTGCATGGGGCTTCGCCAGTGAGGGGTGAGGGGTCAGGAGAGGGGTGGGAGCGTCTTTCCTGCTATCAAAAAGGTGAGCACATGTGCTCACGCTTCTCTTCCTGCCCCGAGTTCCCTGAAGGCCAGCTCGTCTCTGACAGGCGTGACTTTCCCGCCTCGCGATGGAGTGTCTTCCCTCGCCAGTGCCGTCCGTTACCGTTCGGCTCGCCACGGGTAGACCGTTCGGCAGAGCTTGGTTGTCGCAGCGACGAACGGCACCTGAAAGCGTAGAGGTGAATGCTCTGCTCGGCCAGCTCTGGTGCTCGCAGAGCGCACCTGTGTTCACCACAGGGCACGTTTGTCGGCATCAGAGTCGGGCTCCTCACCCTTCACTCCTCACCCCTGACATGCTTTCAGCGCTGCCGCACCACCTGGTACGGGCGCTTCAGGTAGCCCACCGGCGCGCTCCAGATGTGGACCAGGCGCGAGAACGGGAACAGCAGGAAGATCGTCATCCCGAGCACCAGGTGCAGCTTGAACAGGAAGCCGACGTTGGCGACCGCGGCGGCGGCTTCCAGGCCGTCGAAGGTGACGATGTTCTGCGCCCAGGCCATCAGCGTCAGCATCATGCTGCCGTCGAGGTGGGTCAGCGACACCGGGATCGACAGCAGGCCGAGGATCAGCTGCGCATAGATCGCCAGCAGGATCACGATGTCCATCGTGCTCGAGGTGGCGCGCACGCGCGGGTCGGTCAGCCGGCGCTTGACCAGCATCGTCAGGCCGATGAAGGCGGCGACGCCGGCGACGCCGCCGACCACGATCGCGAGCAGCTGCTTGGCGGTGGCCGAGATGCCGAGCGCGTGGAAGATCTCCGGCGGCGTCAGCAGACCGAAGAAGTGGCCGACGAAGATCACCAGGATGCCGACGTGGAACAGGTTGCTGGCCTTGCGGAAGCCCTTGTTGCTGAGCATCTGGCTCGAGCTGGCCTTCCAGGTGAACTGGTCGCGCTCGAAGCGCGCCAGGCTGCCGAGCAGGAACACGGTGCCGGCGATGTAAGGGTACACGCCGAACAGGAACTGGTTCAGGTAAGACATCGCGTCGTCCTCCTCAAAGCGTCGAATGCGTCTGCGAAGCCGAAGCGCCGCGCCCGACCCAGCGCACCGGCTGCGCCTGCACGCCGGTGCCGCCGCCGCAGCCGCCCTGCTGGTTGGCGAGGAACGTGACCTGCTCTTCTTCCCAGATCTTGTCCATGTTCACCAGGGTCTGGTCCGGACCCTCGGTGCGCGCCTGCTCGCGGATTTCGGCATGGTTGTCGGGGTGGCCCCCGATCGCCGTCAGCGCCTCGAACAGCACCGCGTAGGGGCTGCCGCGCTCGGCCAGCCGCGCGCCGAGCAGCGCCAGCACGGGCATCGCCTCGCCCAGCAGCTCGCGGACTTCGTCCAGCGGGCGCTCGGCCAGGAACTCGAGGAACAGCGGCACGTAGTCGGGCAGTTCCCGGGCGGCGAGCTCGAAGCCGTGGCGCTTGTACAGCTCGATCAGGTCGACCATCGCCTGACCGCGGTCGCGCGACTCGCCGTGCACGTGTTCGAAGATGTGCAGGCTCAGCGCGCGGCCGCGGTCGAACAGGTTCACGTAGCGCTCCTGCAGCGCGTACAGGTCTTCCGATCCGAGCGCATCGATCAGGTCTTCCAGGGCTTCGCGGCTGCGCCCGGGCAGCACGCCCTCGGCAACCAGCACCGCCTTCAGCTCGGGCAGCGCCGCGACCAGCTCCGACTGCGGGTAGCACATCAGCGCGGAGATGACTTTCAGGGTTTTCATGGGTGCCTCCATTCCCTCCCCCTTGACGGGGGAGGGAGGGTTCTTCTGCTCAGCGGCCGTTGTCCACCCGGATCGGGATGGTCTTGCGATCGGTGATCTTCTTCGCGCCGAACAGGCTGGGCCTGGTGGTGCCGTCGGCGCAGCCGTTGCCGAAGCTGAAGCCGCAGCCGCCGCGCTCGCCGAAGGCGTCGTAGGTGCTCGATGCGTACTCGCGGTGCGAGCTCGGGATCACGAAACGGTCTTCGTAGTTGGCGATCGCCATGTAGCGGTACATGCTCTCGACCTGGTCGAGGCGCAACCCCACCTGGTCGAGCACGTC
>JBDHRG010000041.1:0-22652 GCA_039807445.1 Candidatus Competibacteraceae bacterium | reverse complement strand
CGAGCAGCGGCCCGCTCGGTGGCAGCAGCAGGAGCTCGAGCGGCATGCTCAGCGCGTCGCGCGCTGGATCGCTTCGCCGCCGGCAGCGATATCCTTGCCGACGCCGCGTACGGTGTTGCAGGCGCCGAGCGTCAGGCTCAGCAGCAGCGCGGCGAGCAGGGCGGCGGTCTTGCGCATCGGGCTTCCTCGGCGATGATCGGCATACGGCTCGAGAGGATACCCGCCGGCGGGCGGATGCAAAAAGGCCCCGGCGCGCCGGGGCCCCGCGCGGACGTGCGGCTTCAGTAGCCGCCCGAGCCGGCTTTCTGGATCGCCTCGCCGCCTTTCTCGACATCCTTGCCGACGCCCTTGACGGTGTTGCAGGCGCCGAGCGTCAGCCCGAGCAGCAGCGCGGCGAGGATCGCGGTCAGTTTCTTCATGATGTGTCCTCCGGTTGAAGGTCCCTCACGGGCCGCGGTAGCTGATCCGGTAGAGGCGTCCGCCGGCGTCGTCCGACAGCAGCAGCGAACCGTCCGGCAGCTGCAGCAGGTAGGACGGGCGGCCGCTGGCATGCTCGCCGTCGAGCCAGCCCTCGGCGAACGGCTCGTAGCCCAGCGGGCGGCCGTCGGCGCCGATACGCACGCGTATCACACGGTAGCCGACCTTGCGGCTGCGGTTCCACGAGCCGTGTTCGGCGACGAAGGCGTCGCCGCGGTATTCGGCCGGGAACTGCGTTCCCGTATAGAACGCGATGCCGAGTGGCGCCACGTGCGCGCCGAGCTCGAGCGCCGGCGGCGCGTAATCGGCGCAGGACTTGCCGCGGCCGAACTCGGGGTCGGGGATGTCGCGGCCATGGCAGTACGGATAGCCGTAGTGGCGGCCGGGCGCGGTGACGATGTCGATTTCGTCGGGCGGACGGTCGTCACCGAGCCAGTCGCGGCCGTTGTCGGTCAGCCACAGCTCGGTGGTACCCGGGCGCCAGGCGAAGCCGACCGAGTTGCGGATGCCGCGCGCGACGACTTCCTCGTTGCGGCCGTCGGCATCCATGCGGCGGATCTCGGCCAGCCGCTCGCAGACGTTGCACGGTGCGCCGAGCGCCAGGTACAGCTTGCCGTCGGGGCCGAAGGCGATGAAACGCCAGCCGTGGTGGCGCTCGTCGGACAAGTCGTCGCGCAGCACTCGCGGTGCAGGCGGGGCGTCGAGGCGGGCGGGCAGGCCGTCGTAGCGCAGCAGCCGGTCGAGGTCGGCGACGTACAGGCTGCCGTCGCGCCAGGCGATGCCGTTCGGCATCTGCAAGCCCTCGGCCACGGTCCAGCGGCGCTCGGCACGGCCGTCGCCGTCGGCGTCGCGCAGCGCATAGACCCGCCCGGCGCTGCGCGTGCCGACGAACACGGTGCCGTCGTCGGCCAGCACCAGCGTACGCGCATCGCGCACCCCCTCGGCCCAGACCGCGATGCGGAAGCCCGGCGGCAGCCGCAACTCGGCGCCCACGGACCCCGTGGCCAGCGCGAGCAGCAGGGCGCAGAGTCCGCTGGCGATCTTCGGCATCGTCGGATCCTCGCTGGCGAGCAACGCTTGCATCGACCACGCCGGACGGCGCACGGTTCCCGGCGCTGCGTTGCAGCACGGTTGTCATCTTCGGCGCCGAATCGGGGCGTGAGCGGGAATGGGTGAGCGGTGATGGGGGATGAGTGAGAAAACGTGAAACGTGTTCACGCTTCACGCTTCACGCTTCACGCTTCACGCTTCACGCTTCACGCATTCCCCATCACCGCTCACCCATTCCCCATCGCGCGATCTGGACCCCCATCGGCGTATCGCATACAGTGGTGCGCCTTTGGGCGAGGGAGGGGTGTATGGACGTCTCGGAGTCTTCCCGTTTCCAGGAGCTGGCGGCGCAGCTGATCGAGGCCGGCCGCTTCTTCTTTTCGCGCGGCTGGGTACCGGCGACCAGCGGCAATTTCTCGGCGCGGCTCGACGCCGAGCACGCGGTGATCACGGTGTCCGGGCGCCACAAGGGGCGGCTCGACGCCGAGGGGCTGATGCTGTGCGACTTCGCCGACCATTCGGCTTCGCCGGGCAAACAGCCTTCGGCCGAGGCGCTGCTGCACGCCTCGCTGTACAGGCGCGACCCGCGGATCGGCGCCGTGCTGCACACGCACTCGGTCAGCGCCACCGTGCTGTCGCTGCTCGAGCCCGAGGCGCTGTGGCTGTCGGATCTCGAAGTGCTGAAGGCTTTCCCGGGCATCGAGACCCACGCCACGCGCGTGCGCGTACCGGTGTTTCCGAACGACCAGCACATCGCCCGCCTGGCCGCCGAGGTCGGGCACTACCTCGACCGCAACCCCGACACCTGCGGCTATCTGATCGCCGGCCACGGCTTCTACACCTGGGGCGCGACGGTCGACGACGCGGTGCGCCACGTCGAAGCCTTCGAATACCTGTTCGAGTGCGAAACCCTGTTGCGGAGGATCGGAAATCCATGAGCGAGCTGCGCATCCATGCTGCCGCAGACGCGGATCAGCCACCCGCCGTGTTCACCGAAGGCGCGGCGATCGCCCGCGAGCTCGACAAGGCCGGCGTGCTGTTCGAGCGCTGGCGCGCCGACCGCGAGCTTCCGGCCGAGGCCGGGCAGGACGAGGTGATCGCCGCCTACCGCGACTCGATCGACCGGCTGATGAGCCGCCACGGCTTCCAGTCGGTCGACGTGATCGCGCTGACGCCCGACCACCCGCAGAAAGAGGCGTTGCGCGCCAAGTTCCTGAACGAGCACACGCATTCGGAGTACGAAGTGCGTTTCTTCGTCGACGGGCAGGGGCTGTTCTGCATCCACCAGGGCGAGCGCGTATACGCTGTGCTGTGCGAAAAGGGCGACCTGATCAGCGTGTCGGCCAATACCCGGCACTGGTTCGACATGGGGCCGAACCCGGACTTCAAGTGCATACGCCTGTTCACCAACCCCGAGGGCTGGGTCGCGAACTCCACCGGCGACCCGATCGCCGAACGCTTCCCGCGGCTCGACAACTGACGCTTCGGGGGATGGGGATGGGTGAGCGGTGATGGGGAATGAGGGATGAGGAATGGGTGAGAAGTGAGTGGTCCCCATTCCCCATCACTGCTCACCCATCCCCCACACTTCCCAGAACGATGATCAAAGCCATCCTGACCGACATCGAAGGCACGACCTCGGCGATCGCCTTCGTCCACGACGTGCTGTTCCCGTACGCGCGCGCGCGCCTGCCGGGCTTCGTCGCCGCGCACGGCGACGAGCCCGAGGTGGCGGCGCTATTGGCGCAGGTGGCGGTCGAGGCCGACCGTCCGCTCGACCGCGAGCAGAGCGTCGCCCAGCTGCTCGCCTGGATGGCCGAAGACCGCAAGGCCACCTCGCTGAAGGCGCTGCAGGGGCTGATCTGGGCGCAGGGCTACGCGAGCGGCGACTTCCAGGGCCACGTCTACGCCGACGCCGCGCGCAGGCTGCGCGGCTGGCAGGCGCAGGGCCTGAAGCTGTACGTCTACTCGTCGGGCTCGGTGCACGCGCAAAAGCTGATCTTCGGCCACACCACCCACGGCGACCTGACGCCGCTGTTCAGCGGCTGGTTCGACACCACCAGCGGCCACAAGCGCGAGGTGGAATCCTACCGTCGCATCGGCGCGGCGATCGGGCTGTCGGCGGCGGAAATCCTGTTCCTGTCCGACATCGTCGAAGAGCTCGACGCCGCGCGCGCCGCCGGCCTGTCCACCACCCAGCTGGTGCGCGGAGGCACGCTGGACCCGCGGGCGACACACCGCCAGGCGGCCGACTTCGACGGTGTCGAGGTCTGATCACCCGGCAGCCCACGCCTCGACCTGCCGCCGTACCACGCCCTCGAGCCCGCCCGTCTCGGCCGCCCAGGCGCGCAGCCGGTCGGCTTGCGTGCCTTCGGCGAGTGCGGCGCGCAGGTGCGCGAGCGCGTCCTCGGCATCGAGCGCGGTGAAACGCGGCGCCAGGCGCTCGAGCATCGCCGCGAGCTCTTCGCCGAGCGCCACGCGCCGCCCGCTCTCGGGCTCGACCAGCTCGGCGGCCAAGCCGAGCAGGGCTTCAGCCAGCGCAGTGGCCAGCAGCCAGGGATTGCGGCGCAGCCAGCCGAGGTCGAGGTTGCGGCCGACCTCGAACAGCACCAGCCCCAGGCAGTACTCGCCCAGCGCCTGCAGCGGCAAGGGCGACACGCCCAGGCGCTGGTCGAGCGCGAGCACCGGCACCGCGGCGCCGGCGAGCACGTAGGCGGTCGCGCGCGGCAGCCGCAGCACGCGCTCGCCCAGCTCGCCGGCGACCAGCGCGGCGAGCAGCAGCAGCCCGTAGGCGAGGAACGGCGACAGCGTGAAATCGGCCAACGGCATCGGAGTCTCCTCCCGGGTCGCGGTACGCCTGGTTCAGAGTCACGCCCGGCGGCGAGGGTTCAGTCCGGGGCGGGCGGGTTTGCGTTTAAGATGCGCGGCACGGGGCAGCCGACCCCGCGCAGGGGGATACCGCATGGAGATCGTCCAGAATCCGCGCTACGTCAGCCGCCTGACGCGCGACACGCTCGCGCTGATCCTGGCCGGCGGCAGCGGCGGGCGCCTGCAGGAGCTGGTGCGCTGGCGCGCCAAGCCCGCCGTGTACTTCGGCGGCAAGTTCCGCATCATCGACTTCCCGATCAGCAACTGCATGAATTCCGGCATCCGCCGCATCTGCGTGCTGACGCAGTACAAGGCGTATTCGCTGATCCGTCACCTGGTCAACGCCTGGGGCACGCTGCGCAACGAGCTCGGCGAGTTCGTCGAAGTGCTGCCGGCTTCGCAGCGGCATTCGAAGGAGTGGTACGCGGGCACCGCCGATGCGGTTTACCAGAACCTCGACATCGTCCGTACCCACCGCCCGCGCTTCGTGCTGGTGCTGGCCGGCGACCACGTCTACCGGATGGACTTCGGCCCGATGCTGGCCTGGCACGTCGAGCGCGGCGCCGACATGACGGTGGCCTGCCTCGAGGTGCCGATCGGCGAGGCGCGCGCCTTCGGCGTGATGTCGGTCGACGAGCACGGCCGCGTGACGCGCTTCACCGAGAAGCCGGCCGATCCCGAGCCCATCCCCGGCAAGCCGGGCCGCGCGCTGGTGTCGATGGGCAACTACGTGTTCGGCCACGAGTTCCTGGTCGATCGCCTGATCCGCGATGCCGACGAGCCGGCCTCGCGCCACGACTTCAGCCTCGACGTGATCCCGGCGGCGATCGAGGCCGGCTGCAAGGTGTACGCCTATCCGTTCCGCGACCCGGCCTCGAGACAGCAGCCGTACTGGCGCGACGTCGGTACCGTCGACGCCTTCTGGCTGGCGAACATGGAGCTGCTCGAGGCCGAGCCCGAGCTCGACATCTACGACGAGGGCTGGCCGATCCTGACGCACCAGGTGCAGCTGCCGCCGGCGAAGTTCCTGCACCAGGGCCTGGCCTCGCACGCGATGGTGTCGGGCGGCTGCGTGATCGCGGGCAGTGTCGTGCACTCGCTGCTGTTTTCGCGCGTGCACGTGCGCCCGCGGGCCGAGCTCGAGGATTCGGTGGTGCTGCCCGAGGTCGAGGTGGGCGAGGGCTGCGTCATCCGCCGCGCGGTGATCGACCGCGGCTGCCGCATCCCGGCAGCGATGACGATCGGCATCGACGCCGAGGACGACGCGCGCCGCTTCACGGTGACGCCGCAGGGCGTGGTGCTGGTGACGCCCGAGATGCTCGGGCAGCGACTGCACTACATCCGCTGACGGCGGGCTCGCCTGCCGCCGCTCGGCGGGTGCTCTTCGAGTATCCGGATCCGCTGCCGGCGGGATCAGGGCAGCTTGTCGCGGCTGAACAGCCGCCAGCGGTAGAGCTCGCGGCCCGCGATGCGGTTGGCCATGCGCAGATGCGCCCTCACCCCATCGAAGAACCCGAATCCTGGCCCCGAAAAATATCGCTTCCGAAGCCGGTGTCGGCTGTCGATAGTCGCGTCAGGACACCGGGCACCGCTCGGCGCAGAGGCAGGGTTGCCGGCGCTTCCGGGCGGTACGCACTGGCGCGCGACGAGAACAGCCAACCACGCAAGCTGGAGGAGATCCCATGGTCCGCGCATCGATCACGAAGGGCCTGCTCGCGGGCGCCGCCCTGCTCGCCGCGGCGTCGGCGCACGCCGCCGATCCCGCCTCGTGCAAGGCGGTCCGTTTCGGCACCGTCGGCTGGGCCGACATCCTGGCCACTACGGCGGCCGCATCGAACGTTCTCCGGGGACTCGGCTACGAGCCCCGGTCGCAGTTGTCGTCGGTGCCGATCACGCTGCTCGGTCTGAAGAAGAAGGATGTCGATGTGTTCCTCGGCAACTGGATGCCCGCGCAAGAGAGCACGATCAGGCCGCTGCTCGACGAGGGCTCGATCGAGACCGTGCACACCAACCTCGAGGGGGCGAAGTTCACGCTGGCGGTGCCGCGCTACGTGGCCGAGGGCGGGCTGCGCGACTACGCCGAGCTCGGCAAGTTCAGGGACAAGCTCGGCGGGAAGATCTACGGCATCGAGTCCGGCAGCGACGCCAACCGCCACGTGCAGGACATGATCAAGGACACCGGGCTGGACGGCTTCCAGGTGGTCGTCTCGAGCGAGGCGGGCATGCTCGCCCAGGTCGAGCGGGCGCTCAGGCGCAAGGACTGGATCGTGTTCATCGGCTGGGAACCGCATCCGATGAACACCCGCTTCGACCTGGTCTACCTGAGCGGCGGGGATCGCTGGTTCGGCGCCAACTACGGCGGTGCGACCGTCAATACCGTGGTGCGCAAGGGCTATCTGCAGCAGTGCCCGAACCTGGCGCGCTTCTTCCGCAACCTGACGTTTTCGCTGGCGATGGAGAACGAGATCATGACGACGATGGAGCGCGGGGTCGGCGCCGAGAAGGCGGCGGCGGACTGGCTCAAGGCGCATCCCGAGGTGCTCGACCGCTGGCTCGAGGGCGTCACGACGCTGGATGGCGCCGACGGGCGCGTCGCGGTGCTCAAGGCGCTGTGACGCGGTCCCTGACGGACGAGGGCGACGGTGCGCTCGGCAGCGGTCATCCGGCGGGCCCGTCTTCGGCGTCAGCCGCCGCGACCCGCCGCAGCCCCTCGATCGCAAGCTCGAGCAGCGCCTCGTCGGCCGGCTTCTCCGAGTAGACCAGGTACGCGGGCCGAGAGAACACCGGGCTGTCGGCGACCCGGAACAGCTTCGCTGCGCCGATCAGCGGCTGCACCATCGGCAGCGGGAAGTAGCCCGCCCCGCCGTTCTCCAGGATGAACTGCAGCCCGACGAGGCCGAGGCCGACCGAGACCGCGGTCGGTCCGAGCTCGGGAAAGGCCTTGCTGTGGGCCTCGCAGAAATCGGCGCCCCAGTGCACGAACACGTAGTCGTCGCGCCAGTCGCGTCCGGCTTCCGGCGGTGCGCTGTGGACCAGCACCAGCTTCTCCTCGAACAGCTTGTCGATGCGCAGGCCGGGCATGTGGCGCGGCACGTACATCACGCACAGGTCGAGCAGGCCGTTGGCGAGCTGCTGCATCAGGCTGTCCGAATAGTCGGCTTCGAGCCGCAGCGCGACCGCGGGCGCACGGGCGCGCATCCACGAGGCCCAGGCGACCGCCAGCCGCTGCCACAGGCTGAACTGCGCGCCCAGGCCGAACACCGCGCTCAGCCCCTTGGGCAGTGCGAGCTCCTGCCGGGCCTGCTCCCAGGCCCGGACCACGGTCAGCGCGTGGCGCAGGAACTGCTGCCCGGCGGCGGTCAGCTCGACGCCGCTGCGTCCGCGCGTGAACAGGGGCTGCCTGAGCTGGTCCTCGAGCGCCTTGATGCGGGCGCTGACGGTCGACTGCGTGACGTTGAGCCGCTCGGCAGCGCGCAGGAAGTTCCCGGTCGCCGCGACTTCGAGGAAGGTCTTGATGTGGTCGGTGTTCATCGCTGGGCACGGCGTTGATGATCGAAAAACACGATATCGGAGGCCGAAAAATATCGCTTCCCCGCGGGCGGTGCGCATCGCAAAGTTCGCGGCGACACCGCGTGGTGCGGTGCCCGACCGGGTGGACCGGACAAGCGAGGAGAGCCCCATGAGCCGAGCGACGAAGCGGCCCAACATCCTGTTGATCATGGCCGACCAGATGGCGGCACCGGCGCTGCCGGTGTACGGCCATCCCGTGGTCAAGGCGCCCAAGCTCCAGGCCCTGGCCGAGGCCGGCGTGGTATTCGACAGCGCCTACTGCGCCTCGCCGCTGTGTGCACCGGCGCGCTTCTCGATGTTCGCCGGCCAGTTGCCCTCGCGCATCGGCGCCTACGACAACGCCGCCGAGTTTCCGGCTTCGGTCCCGACCTTCCTGCACTATCTGCGGGCGCTGGGCTACCAGACCAGCCTCAGCGGCAAGCACCACTTCATCGGCCCGGATCAGTTGCACGGCGCCGAGGAGCGGCTGACCTCGGACATCTATCCGGCCGATTTCGGCTGGACCCCGAGCTGGGAAACGCCCGACGAGGCGCTGTCCTGGCACCACAACCTGCTGAGCGTCGTCGAGGCCGGTCCGTGCCGGCGCGACCTGCAGATCGACTTCGACGACGAGACCGCCTACCAGTCGGTGCGCAAGCTCTACGATCTGGCGCGCAGCGCCGACGAGCGGCCGTTCTTCCACCTGGTGTCGTTCACGCACCCGCACGATCCGTACAACATCACGCCCGAATACTGGGGCCGCTACGATCACGTCGCGATCGACCTGCCTTCGGTACCGGCGATCCCGTACGCCGAGCGCGATCCGCACAGCCGCCGCCTGTACGACAATTACAAAATGGGTGATTACCGGATCACCGACGAGCACATCCGCAACGCACGCCATGCCTACTACGGCGCGATCAGCTATGTCGACGACAGGGTCGGCGAGCTGCTGCGGGCGCTCGAGGCCACGGGGCTGAGCGACGATACGCTGGTGGTCTTCACCGGCGACCACGGCGACATGCTCGGCGAGCGCGGCATGTGGTACAAGATGAGCTTCTTCGAGTGGTCGGTGCGCGTGCCGCTGATCGTCTACGCGCCGGGGCGCTTCGCGCCGCGCCGCGTCGCGCGCCACGTCTCGCACCTCGACCTGCTGCCGACGCTGATCGAGCTCGCCGGCGGCGGCCTCGCGCCGGTCGAACCCCTCGACGGCCGCAGCCTGCTGCCGCTGCTCGAAGGCGACGCGTCAGCGTGGGGCGACGACACGGTGTATGGCGAATACCTCGCCGAGGGCTCGATCTCGCCGTTGCTGATGGTCCGTCACGGCCGCTACAAGTACGTGTACTGCGCCGAGGATCCGGCTCAGCTCTACGACCTCGAGGCCGATCCGCAGGAGCTGCACAACCTCGCCGGGCAGGGCGATTTTCGCGCGCTCGAGCGGCAGATGGCGGCGCTGCTCGAGGCGCGCTGGAGCGCCGCCGAGCGTGCCGCGCTGACCGAGCACGTGATCCTGAGTCAGAAGCGCCGCCGGCTGGTCGGCGAGGCCCTGCTGCGGGGGCGCTCCAACGCCTGGGACTTCGCGCCGCGGCTGAACGAGGCCGGCCGCTACGTGCGCAACGAGTCGGCGACGCTCGGTGACATCGAGCGCCAGGCACGCCTGCCACGCACCGCGGCACCAGCGCCGGATGCGGCCTGATCGACCGAGGCTACCCCCGCTGCGCTGGCGCCGCCTGTTCCCCTTCCTGGCCTGGCCGCACCCGAGCTGGCGCGTGCTGCGCGCCGACGCCTGGGCCGGTGTGAGCGTCGGGCTGGTGCTGATCCCGCAGGCGCTCGCCTACGCCACGCTCGCCGGCATGCCGCCGGCGAGCGGGCTGTACGCGGCGCTGCTGCCGGGGGTGGTCGGCGCGCTGTGGGGCTCGTCGCCGCTGCTGGCCGCCGGGCCGGTGGCGCTGACCAGCCTGTTGACCTACGGCGCGCTGCAGCCCTTCGCCAGCCCCGGCAGTGCGCACTGGGTCGCGCTCGCGGTCTGGCTGGCGCTGTACGCGGGGCTGATCCAGCTCGCGCTCGGCGTGGCGCGGCTCGGCATCCTCGCCAACTTCGTCTCGCAGCCGGTGGTCGCCGGCTTCGTCAACGCCGCGGCGCTGATCATCATCGGCGCGCAGCTGCCGGCGCTGCTCGGGCTACCGGCCGATCTCGACGGCGAGTGGCTCGCGCGCGCGCTGGCGCACTGGCAGGCAGCGCCCGAGTTGACGCTGGCGACGGCCGGCTTCGGCCTGACGGCCTGCGGGCTGCTGCTGGCGCTACGCCGCTGGCTGCCGCGCCACCCCGGCGTGCTCTACGCGTGCGTGCTCGGCATCGCCGCGAGCGCGCTGCTCGGCTACGCGCCGGCCGGCGGGGCGGTGGTCGGCGCCGTGCCCGGCGGGTTGCCGTCGCCCGCCTGGCCAAGTGCGATCGGCTTTGCCGAGCACCGTGCGCTGCTGCCGGCGGCGCTGATCGTCGCGCTGGTGAGTTTCACCGAAGCGATGTCGAGCGCCCGCACGCTGGCGCGCAAGCGCGGCGAGCGCTGGGACGAGAACCAGGAGCTGATCGGCCAGGGGATGGCCAAGCTCGCCAGCGGCGCCTGCGGCGCCTTCCCGGTCAGCGGCTCATTCTCGCGCTCGGCGCTGAACCTGTATGCCGGTGCGCGCAGCGCCTGGTCGGGCGTGTTCGCCTCGCTGTGCGTCGCCGCCTGCCTGCTGTGGTTTACCGAGCTGCTCGCGCCGCTGCCGCGCGCGGTGCTGGCCGCGACCATCGTCGTGCCGGTGCTGGGCCTGATCGACCTCGGCGTGTTCCGCCGGCTGTGGCGCTATTCGCGCGACGACGGCGCGGTCGCGGCCGTGACCTTCGCCGGCACGCTGCTCGCAGTGCCCTATCTGCACTGGGGCGTGTTCGTCGGCTTCTTCGCCAGCACGGTGTGCTACCTGTACCGTCGCGCGCACCCGCGCCTGCTCGAGGTGGCCGAGCACCCGCCGAGCGGCACGCTGCGCGACCGTGCGCACTACGAGCTGCCGCCGCTGGCGCCCGGCGTGCTCGCGGTGCGCATCGATGCCTCGATCAACTATGTCACCGCGCCGCTGCTCGAGCGTTTCATCCTCGACCGGCTGCGCCCGGAACTGCGCACGGTGCTGATCACTGCGACCGCGGTCAACGACCTCGATGCCACCGGCATCGAGACACTGCGCGGGCTGCGCCGTCTGCTCGTCGGCCACGGGGCGGAGCTGCATCTGACCGGCCTGAAGCGCCATGTCTGGGAGCGGCTCGAGCGCGCCGGTCTGCCCGAGGAGTGGGGAGGCGAGGCGTTTTCCCGCACCGAGCGCGAGGCGATCGAGCGCCTGCGTGCGCAGGGGGCACGGCATCGGGCTTGATCCGCGAGACCGGCGCCCCCGCCGCGAAGAAAACGACGCCGAGGTCCGCTGTCGTCGACCGGCGCCGAGGACGCGCGTGGCGCTCGACCGGCGCCCGGCCGAGTTCAAGAGGGGGAGGGCGCTCGACGGGATGCCCGTGCGGCGGGCATGAAAAAACCGCCGCGAGCTCGTCGCGGCGGTTTCGGGGCTCCGAGCCCGGGCGATCGTCAGGCGGCCTTGAGGCCGGTCGCGGTGATCGCCTGCATGGCCTTCGGCAGCTCGCTCGCGGCTTCCTCGGCCAGCTTGTCGAACTCGGCCTTGAAGCCGGTGCCGAGTTCGGTCAGCGCCTTGGCGTCGTCGAACATCTTCTGGCGCAGCGTGCTCAGCGCGTCGACCTGGCCGGCGTAGAACGCCTGCAGGCCCTTGAGGTCGTCGACTTCGCTGGCGGCCTTCAGCCGCGCCAGCCCCAGGTCGACGTAGCCTCGCAGCGCGGTGAGCTGGAACTGCGTCAGCTTCTCGAGATTGTTGACGGCGAGCTTGTTCGCCTTGACCGCCGGGGCGATCAGCGACTTCGACTGTTCCATCAGGTTGTTCAGCGCGTCGTACATGTCCATGTCCTCATTCGGAACGAGTGGTGGGGTGCAGTTTTGCTGCGGGGCAACATGGTATGACCAATGTGGCGATGCCGCAAGCCCTGGTTTCGGGGATGGCATGGCACCGTCCCCGCGGACCGGTCGCGCCGGCAGAGCCTGTGCGGGGCGTGTGACGGTTTGGCGATGCCGCGCCCGATTTGGCCCCGCGGTCCGGGGGGCGCATAATCCCGGCCTTTTGCCGGAGACCCCTAGCCGATGTGGTTCAAGAGCCTGACGCTGTTCCGCTTCACCGAACCCTGCGCCTGGACCCTGGAGCAGCTCGAGCGCGCGCTGGCGCGGATGCCGTTCAAGCCCTGCGGAGCGCAGGACCTCGGCAGCCGCGGCTGGGTGGCGCCGCTCGGGCGCGACGAGAACGCGCCGTGCGTGCACGCCGCCAACGGCTGCTGGATGATCAGCCTCCAGTGCGAGGACAAGCTGCTGCCGGCCTCGGTGATCCGCGAGGTGCTCGACGAGCGCGTGGCGGAGATCGAGGAGCGCGAGGCGCGCAAGCTGCGCCGCAAGGAGAAGGAGGCGCTGAAGGACGAGGTGATGCAGGCGCTGCTGCCGCGCGCCTTTACCCGCACCCGGCGGATGTACGCCTACCTCGATCCGCAGGGCGGCTGGCTGGTCGTCAACGGCACGTCGGGCCGCGCGGTCGACGACTTCACCAGCCTGCTGCGCAAGGCGGTGGGGGGGCTGCCGATAGCGCCGGTGCGCGTGAGCGACAACCCGGCGGCGGTGATGACGCACTGGCTGGCAGCCGAAGGCCAGGCCTTGCCGGCGGGCTTCGTGCTCGAAGACGAGTGCGAGCTGCGCGATGCCGGTGACGAGGGCGGCGTGGTGCGCTGCAAGGGTCAGGACCTGACCGGCGAAGAGATCGCGACGCACCTCGCCGCCGGCAAGCAGGTCACGCGCCTGGCGCTGGCCTGGGACGAGCGCGTCGGCTGCGTGCTCGGCGACGACCTCTCGGTGCGCCGGCTGCGCTTCCTCGACCTGGTGCAGGATGAGCTCGCGGCGACCGACACCGAGGATGCCGCCGACGAGTTCGACGCGCGCTTCGCGCTGATGAACGGCGAACTCAAGCGCTTCCTTCCGGCGCTGCTCGATGCCTTCGGCGGCGAAGCCCAGGCGGCCTGAAGGCTGCAGAATGGGCGATCAGGAACGGGGAAACCTGCCTATCGCCGGGCCCTGATCACCCATCCTTCATTGCCCGAGTTCGAGGTCCGCGATCGCCGCGGCCAGGAAGCGCCCGGCTTCGCCGCCGGTGGCGGCGCGGTGGTCGAAGGTCAGGCTGAGCGGCAGCACGCGGTGCACCGCCGCGGCGCCGCTGGCGGCGACCACCTGCGCGCGGATGCGCCCGGCGCCGAGGATCGCGACCGTCGGCGGCAGCACCACGGGCGTGGCGAAGCGCCCGGCGATCATGCCGAAGTTCGACAGCGTGATCGTGCAGCCGCGCAGCTCCTCGGGCGGGATCTGGCGGCTTTTCACCGCGGCTTTCAGCGCCTCGAGCCCGGCGCGCAGGCTCTCGGACGAACGCTCGGCGACGTTGCGCATCACCGGCACGAACAGCCCTTCGGGGGTGTCGACCGCGATGCCGACGTCGATCCTGGCGAGCACCCGGCGGCCGAGCGCATGGCTGTCGAACCAGGCGTTCAGGCCCGGCTCGGCCCGCACCCCGGCGACGATCGCGCGCAGCAGCCGCAGCGTGATATCGGTGCCGGCGGGCCAGCCCTCGACGTCGGCCTCGTCAGTGACGGTGACCGGCACCACCTCGGCGTGCGCCTGCGCCATCGCGCGCGCCATCGCGCGGCGCGGTCCGCGCAGCGGCTCGAGCGGCCCGGCTTCGGCCAGCACCTTGGCGGCGCGCTGCACGTCGGCGGCGGTGATCAGTCCGTCGGGGCCGCTCGGCGTTACCGCCCCGAGGTCCACGTCCAGCCGCGCGGCGAGCGCGCGCACCGCCGGCGTGGCCTTGATGCCGACGGTGCCGGCGGCGCGGCCGAGCTCGAGCGGGCGCTCGGCGACCGCAACCGCGCGCTTGCCGAGCTCGCCGACGATGGCGCCGGCATCTTCGCCGCCTTGCTCGAACTCGACCAGCGGATCGTGGGTATGGATCACGTCGCCGGGCGCGCCGTACAGCGCGACGATGCGCCCGGCGCGCGGCGAGGGCACCTCGACGATCGCCTTGGCGGTCTCGACCGACACCAGCGGCTGGTCGGCCTTGACCTCGTCGCCGACCGCGACGTGCCACTCGACGATCTCGGCCTCCATCAGGCCTTCGCCCAGGTCGGGCAGGTGGAAGGTCTTCATGCGAACTCCATCAGGCTGCGCACCTCGGCGGTGATGCGTGCCGTGTTCGGCAGGTAATCGGGCTCGAGCCGGAACAGCGGGATCACCGTGTCGAAGCCGGTGACGCGCCTGACCGGCGCGAGCAGCGACAGCAGGCCGTGCTCGGCCAAGCGCGCGGCGATCTCGGCGCCGAAGCCACCCGACAGCGGCGCCTCGTGCGCGATCACGCAGCGCCCGGTGCGCGCTACCGACTCGAGGATGGTATCCATGTCGAGCGGCTTCAGCGTCGCGACGTCGATCACCTCGGCCTCGATGCCCTCGGCGGCGAGCGCCTCGGCGGCGGCGAGGGCCTCGTGCACCATCGCCCCCCAGGCCACCAGCGTCACGTCGCGCCCGCCGCGCAGCGTGTAGCAGGCGTCGAGCGGCAGCGCCTCGCCGTTGTCCTCGACCGCTTCGTGCAGCGCCCGGTACAGCCGCGTCGGCTCGAGGAAGATCACCGGGTCGGGATCGCGGATCGCCGCGAGCAACAGACCGTAGGCGCGTGCCGGCGACGAGGGGATCACCACGCGCAGCCCCGGCATGTGCGCGAACAGCGCCTCGGGGCTCTCGGAGTGGTGCTCGGGGGCGCGGATGCCGCCGCCCATCGGCGAGCGCAGCACCAGCGGGCAGGAAAGCCGCCCGCGCGTGCGGTTGCGCAGCCGCCCGGCGTGGTTGATCAGCTGGTCGATCGCCGGGTAGATGAAGCCGGTGAACTGGATCTCGGCGACGGGTTTCAGTCCCTGCGCCGCCATGCCGATCGCGAGCCCGGCGATCAGCGCCTCGTTCAGCGGGGTGTCGAGCACGCGCGCATCGGTGAAGCGCGCCTGCAGGCCGTCGGTGGCGCGGAACACGCCGCCGTTGCGGCCGACGTCTTCGCCGAACACCACCACGTCCCCGTCCTCGGCCAGCGCCCGCGCCAGCGCAAGCCTGACCGCTTCCACCAGGGTGATCTCAGCCATGGCGGCCTCCTTCGAGCGCGGCGCGCTGTCCGGCGTAGGCGCCGGGCAGGCGGGCGTAGAGGTGATCGAACATCTCGGTCGGCGCCGGCGGCGGCATCGCCTCGTAGCGCTCGACCGCGGCCTCGACCGTCGCGGCGCACTCGGCCTTCAGCGCCTCCTCGGCTACGGTGTCCCACCAGCCCTGCGCGTGCAGGTAGCGGCGCAGCCGCACCACCGGCTCCTGCTGACGGTGCGCCTCGACCTCCTCGGCCGGGCGGTAGCGGCCGGCGTCGTCGGCGGTGGTGTGGTCGGACAGGCGGTAGCTCAGCGCCTCGACCAGCGTCGGCCCTTCGCCCGCGCGCGCGCGCGCCAGCGCCTGCTCGAGCACGACGCTCAACGCGATCGGGTCGTTGCCGTCGACCTGCAGTCCGGGGATGCCGGCGGCGATCGCCTTCTGCGCGATGGTCTCGGCGGCGGTCTGCAGCCGGCGCGGCACCGAGATCGCCCAGTGGTTGTTGTTGATCACCAGCACCAGCGGCAGCCGCCAGACGCCGGCGACGTTCAGCGCGGCGTAGAAGTCGCCCTGCGAGCTCGAGCCGTCGCCGCCGACCGCGACCGCCACGCGCGGCTGCGCGCGCAACTTGAAAGCATAGGCCACGCCGGCGGCCTGGGTGTACTGCGTGGCGATCGGCACGCACATCGGGAAGTCTTGGCCGAGCGCCGGGTGGCCCATGCCGCGCTCGTCGCCGCCCCAGTAGGCGAGCAGCGCCTCCATCGGCGCGCCGCGCGCGAGCTGGGCGGCGGTCTCGCGGTACGAGGGCAGCAGCACGTCCTCGGGGCGCATCGTGGCGCCGAGCGCGACGCCGATCGCCTCCTGGCCGAGGCACGAGGCGTAGGTGCCCAGACGCCCGGTGCGCTGCAGCGCGATCGCCTTGGCGTCGAAGGTGCGGGTGAGGACCATGGCCCGGTACAGCGCCGTCAGGCGTTCGCGGTCCCGGCCCAGCGGCGGGAGCTCGGTGCAGGGATGGCCTGCGGCATCGAGGTAGCCGACGAGCTCCACATCGAAGCGGGCGACGACGGTCATCGTTCTCCTCCTCTGGTGGTACGAGGGGAGGCGGCCGGTCGGGCCGCGGCCCTCGTGCCTTTAGCTAGACCCCGGAGGGATGGGTGTCAAACCAGCGTGACAGTCCGACACCGTTGATGACCGCGGCGCGCGCGGAAAGGTCCTGCGGGGGCCGCGCGATCGGGCGATGCGGCGCAGCGGCTTGCGGTGCCCCGCTGCCGAGGGCGGTCGTAAATACGCCTGATGTTGGTCGTGCAGCTATAGGCAACCATGTCTGCGCCTCACAACAAAGCCTGCGACTTTAGTCGCGGGTTATTTACGGATTTGCTCTTGATCGCCAGCCAATGTTGCCGCCCGCGATCAATAGGCCACGCTGAACCGCCGCCGTGAATGCCCCGGCTGTTCCAGCTCGTCGAGCATCGCCACCGCATAGTCGGCCACCGAGATCCGGCTGTGGCCCTCGGCGTCGGTCAGCAACTGGTCGCCGCCGAGGCGGAAGCGGCCGGTGCGCTCGCCCGGGGCCAGTTCCGCCGCCGGCGACAGCATGCTCCAGTTCAGCGCGCTCTCGCCGCGCAGCCGCGCCAGCACCTGGCCCATGCCTTGGGCCTCGGCCTTGTACGCCTCGGGGAAACCGGGCTGATCGACCAGCGCCGCGCCCGGCGCGACCTCCAGGCTGCCTGCGCCGCCCACTACCAGCAGGCGCGGCACGCCGGCCTGTTTCACGCCGTCGATGATGCGCTGGTACCCGGCGTCGATCTCGGCGGCGATGTGGCCGCCCTGGCGGTTGCCGTTGAAGGCGGAGAGCACCGCATCGGCGCCCTGCACCGCGGCGGCGACGCTGGCGGCGTCGGCCAGGTTGGCGGACCTAGCGGTCAGGCCCTCGCGCGCGGGCAGGCGGTCGACGTGGCGTGACACGGCGGTGACGCGGTGGCCGCGGTTCAGGGCTTCGTTGAGCAGGGCGGTGCCGACAAAGCCGGTGGCGCCGATCAGGACGATGTTCATGCGGGTTTCCCGTGCGGTTGGGTGCGCTTGCGGTTGCAGCGTGGGAGTAGTCTGATGGCGAACCAATCCGGTGACAATTCGCCAGAAACCGCATTGATAATGAAGCTTGACTTCACAATCGACCGACTCAAGCGCATGGCGCTGTTCGCCCGGGTGGTCGAGCTGGGGGCGATGAACGCCGCCGCACGTGAGCTGGGCATGACCCCGTCGGCGGTCAGCCAGCAGATCCGCCAGTTGGAGGCCGAGGTCGGGGTGGTGCTGCTGCACCGCTCCACCCGCAAGCTCACCGTGAGCGAGGCCGGACGCAGCTACTACGAGGACTGCGCGGCGATGCTGCACGCGGCGCAGGCGGCCGAACGCCGCTTGGACGACCTGCGTGACGCACCGCGCGGCGAGCTGCGCGTCGCCTTTCCGGTCGGCTTCAGCCGGCACCTGGCCGCGGCGCTGGCGCCGCTGCTGGCCGCGCACCCGCAGCTGTCGCTGCGGCTGTTCGCCGAGGACCGCAAGATCGACCTGATCGCCGAGCGCATCGACCTGGCGATCCGCATCGGCGCGCTGGGCGACTCGACCCTGGTCGCGCGCCGCCTGGCCGAATGGCGCCACCTGCTGGTGGCGGCGCCGGCCTACGCCCGGCGCCACGGCCTGCCGCAGACGCCGGAGGAACTGGGCGCGCACGCGGTGCTGATCCTGAGCGTCCTGGACCAGCCGGAGTTCATCGAGCTGTACCGCCCCGGCGAGCCGGTGCGGCGGGTGCGGGTGGCCGGGCCAGTGGTCGGCAACAGCGCCGAGGCGCTCAAGCAGGTGATGCTGCAGGGCTTGGGTATCATGCGCATGCCCGGGCCGGACGCCGCGGCGCTGATCACCAGCGGCGAGACGGTGCCGGTGCTGCCGCAATGGTCGCTGGCGCCGATCGGGGTGTATGCGCTGACCGTGCAGCGCGAGTCGCAGCCGGCCAAGGTGCGGCTGGCGATCGCGGCGATCCGCGACTACCTGGAAGCCGGCGGCTGAGCGGATCGGCAAACGGAGTATGCGCGGTCAGACCAGCGCGGCCACCAGCCCACCGCCCGCTGCTGAAGGACCTGGTCCAGCGCTACGAGCGTACGCTGAGCGAGATCGTGCTGATGACGCGCCGCCAGGGCGGCCACGTCGGCGTCGCCGCGGTGGCGAACAACATCCTGCCCGCGCTGATCAAGACTTTCGTGCAGCGCTATCCCAACATCCGCGTCCACGTCGAGGACGACACGGCCGAGGTGGTCCGGCGCAAGGTGCTCGACGGCGAGATCGATCTGGGCATCGCCAGCCTGTGGGAGCGCGACGGGGAAATCGAATTCCACGAGCTCTGCCGCGATCCGGTGGGGCTGGTGTGCCATCGCGAGCATCCGCTGCTCGCGGTCGAATCCCTGAGCTGGGATCTGCTCGCCGAGCACAAGCCGATCGGCAACGGCACGGTGCGGCTGCTGGGCGAGACGCTGGCGCGCAAGGTCATGGAGCATTCGCAGCTGACCATCTCCAACACCACCTCGCTGCTGGCGATGGTCGAGGCGAACGTCGGCATCACCACCTTGCCCTGGCTGGCTTTCCCGCGCGAGCGTCCGAACCTGCGCTTTCGCGCCATCCGCGACCCGGTCGTCGAGCGCAGCGTCGGCCTGCTCACGCGTGCCCAGTCGACGCTGCCGCCGGCAGCCGCGGCCATGCGCGAGCTCGTGCTCGAGCTGTTCCCCGAGCTGATGCCGCCGATGCTGGGCCAGAGCACGTCATGAACCGCCGGTGATGGAGAAACATGGCGGAACCGCAGGGATGCCGACCCATCCCCGTGCAGAGGTGAGTGTTGTGAGCGATCTTCGAACCCGCGAGCTTGCCAAGATCCATCTGGCCAAAAAGGAGCTGGGTATGGACGACGAGGCGTACCGCGCGCTGCTCGCGCGCATCGCCGGTGTCGGGTCAGCGGCAGCTCTGAGTATCGACGGCCGCGGCCAGGTGCTGAAAGAGATGGAGCGCCTCGGCTGGAAGGCGAAGACCGGCAAGCGCCGAAGCCCCGCCGCGCAGGCCCAGGCCGGGAAGATTCGCGCCCTGTGGCTCGAACTGCACCGCGCCGGGCGCGTGCGCGACGTTTCGGAGAGGGCGCTGTCGCGCTGGGTGAAGCGCATGGCCGGCGTCGACGACGTCGAGCGGCTCGAACGGGCCGAGGCGCAGCGCGTGATCGAGGCGCTGAAGCAATGGCTCGAGCGGCCGGCCCAGGGGGCGTGATCCGGAGCGGGACGAGCGTCCCGCATCCCAACGGAGGTAGTGGCAGAAGTCGTCCAATGGGTCTTTAGTTGTGCGGATGTGTTTGCCCGGCAGGGGCATCGGGGGCTCCAGGCCGCTTTCCCGGCGGGTGGGGGAATCCAGACGAGGGAGGAACAGGGGCGATGAGTCATTTTCTGGACAGACTGTCCTTCTTCAGGAAGGTGCAGGGAACCTTCTCCGGCGGCCACGGCGTGCTCACCGGCGAGGACCGCGGCTGGGAAGACGCCTACCGCGCCCGCTGGCAGCACGACAAGATCGTGCGCTCGACCCACGGCGTGAACTGCACCGGCTCGTGCAGCTGGAAGATCTACGTCAAGAACGGTCTGGTCACCTGGGAGACGCAGCAGACCGACTACCCGCGCACCCGTCCGGATTTGCCCGACCACGAGCCGCGCGGCTGCCCGCGCGGCGCCTCGTACAGCTGGTACCTGTACAGCGCCAACCGCCTGAAGTACCCGATGGTGCGCGGCCGGCTGCTGAAGCTGTGGCGCGAGGCGCGCAAGACCCAGGATCCGGTCGCGGCCTGGGAAGCCATCGTCGAGGATCCGGCGAAGAGCGCCGAGTACAAGTCCAGGCGCGGCCTGGGCGGCTTCGTGCGCTCGACCTGGGACGAGGTCGAGGAGATCATCGCCGCGGCCAACGTCTACACGATCAAACGCTACGGCCCCGACCGGGTCGCCGGCTTCTCGCCGATCCCGGCGATGTCGATGGTCAGCTACGCTTCCGGCACCCGCTACCTGTCGCTGATCGGCGGCGTTTGCCTGAGCTTCTACGACTGGTACTGCGACCTGCCGCCGGCGAGTCCGCAGACCTGGGGCGAGCAGACCGACGTGCCCGAATCGGCCGACTGGTACAACTCGAGCTTCCTGATGCTGTGGGGCTCGAACGTGCCGCAGACGCGCACCCCCGACGCCCACTTCATGACCGAGGCGCGCTACAAGGGCACCAAGATCGTCGTCGTCTGCCCCGACTACTCCGAAGCCTCGAAGTTCGCCGACCTCTGGCTGCACCCCAAGCAGGGCACCGACGCCGCACTGGCGATGGCCTTCGGGCACGTGATCCTCAAGGAGTTCCACGTCGAGGGCAAGAGCGAGTACTTCAGCCGCTACTGCCGCGAAACCACCGACATGCCCTTCCTGGTGCGCCTGGTGCCGGGGGCGGACGGCGCCTACGTGCAGGACCGCTTCCTGCGCGCCTCGGATCTGGCCGGCAACGCCGACCAGGCCAACAACCCCGAGTGGAAGACGCTGGCCTTCGACGAGAAGAGCGGCGACCTGATCGTCCCGAACGGCTCGATCGGCTTCCGCTGGGGCGAGCAGGGTGACAAGGTCGGCAAGTGGAACCTCGAACCCAGGGACGCCGGCAGCGGCGCCGAGACGCGGCTGCGGCTGAGCCTGGCCGGCGTCGGCGACGCCGTGGTGACGGTGGCCTTTCCCTACTTCGGCGGCGCCAGGCACGAGCACTTCACCCATACCCACCACGCTCCGATCCAGCCGCGCGCGGTTCCGGTCAGGAAGATCGCGCTGGCCGACGGCTCGGAGGCCGTGGTCGCCACCGTGTTCGATCTGCTGGTGGCCAACTACGGCATCGACCGCGGTCTGGGCGGGGCCAACGTCGCCTCGAGCTACGACGACGACGTGCCCTACACCCCGGCCTGGCAGGAGAAGATCACCGGCGTGCCGCGCGGCCAGGTCATCACCGTCGCGCGGCGCTTCGCCGAGAACGCCGACCGCACCCACGGCAAGTCGATGGTCATCCTGGGCGCCGGTCTCAACCACTGGTACCACATGGACATGAACTACCGCGGCATCATCAACATGCTGATGATGTGCGGCTGCATCGGCCAGAGCGGCGGCGGCTGGTCGCACTACGTCGGCCAGGAGAAGCTGCGCCCGCAGACCGGGTGGACGCCGCTCGCCTTCGCGCTCGACTGGCACCGCCCGCCGCGGCACATGAACGGCACCTCGTTCTTCTACAACCACACCAGCCAGTGGCGCCACGAGAAGCTCAGGGTCGAGGAGATCCTGTCGCCGCTGGCCGATCCGGCTCGGTACTCCGGCAGCCTGATCGACTACAACGTGCGCGCCGAGCGCATGGGCTGGCTGCCCTCGGCGCCGCAACTCGCCGCCAATCCCCTGCAGCTGGCCAGGACGGCGGCGCAGGCCGGCAAGGATCCGGTCGGGCACGTGGTCGAGGGCCTCGCGAGCGGCGCGCTGCGGATGGCCTGCGAAGACCCCGACGACCCGGTCAACTTCCCGCGCAACCTGTTCGTGTGGCGTTCGAACCTGCTCGGCTCCTCGGGCAAGGGCCATGAGTACTTCTTGCAGTACCTGCTCGGCACCCCCCACGGCGTGCACGGCAAGGACCTCGGCGAGCTGGGGCAGGCCAAGCCCGAGGAGGTGGTCTGGCGCGATCCGGCCCCCGAGGGCAAGCTCGACCTGCTGGTGACGCTGGACTTCCGCATGTCGACCACCTGCATGTACTCGGACATCGTGCTGCCGACGGCGACCTGGTACGAGAAGAACGACCTCAACACCTCGGACATGCACCCCTTCATCCACCCGCTGTCGGCGGCGGTGGACCCGGCCTGGGAGTCGCGCACCGACTGGCAGATCTACAAGCGCATCGCCCGGCGCTTCTCCGAACTGGCGGTCGGGCACCTGGGCGTGGAGCAGGACATCGTGCTGGTGCCGACGCTGCACGACACCCCGACCGAGCTGGGCCAGGCGCTCGAAGTCAAGGACTGGAAGAAGGGCGAGTGCGAGCTGATCCCCGGCAAGACCGCCCCCAACATCGTGGTCGTCGAGCGCGACTACCCGAACACCTACAAGAAGTTCACCGCCCTCGGCCCCCTGATGACCCGGATCGGCAACGGCGGCAAGGGCATCGCCTGGAACACCGAGGACGAGGTCGAGGCCCTGGCCGACCTCAACCAGATCGTCACCGAGGAGGGCATCAGCCGAGGACTGCCGCGGATCGAGTCCGACATCGACGCCGCCGAGGTGATCCTGATGCTCGCCCCCGAGACCAACGGCCACGTCGCCGTCAAGTCCTGGGCCGCGCTGTCGGCGATCACCGG
>JBDHRG010000040.1:0-22784 GCA_039807445.1 Candidatus Competibacteraceae bacterium | reverse complement strand
CACCGCGTCGTCGCAGAGCATCGAGACGAAGTATCGGCCGGCGGTGTCGCGCGAGACGGTCACGGTCGTGACCCTGGCCGCGCGCGGGATCGTGCGCGAGAAGCGAATCGCCAGCGGCGCGTCCATCTTCGCCAGCCGCAGCACCTGGCCGTCCCACTTGAAGGCGCTCGTCGTGTACTCGGCCGACTGCGGGTCGTCCTTGCGCTTGAAGGCGGGATACCCGGCCCGCCTGGCGAAGAAGTTGGCGAAGGCTGTGTTCAGGTGGCGCAGCGCCTGCTGCAACGGCACCGACGACACCGCGTTCAGCCAGGCGCGTTCGGGTTGCTTTTTCAACGCCGTCAGCGCAGCGGAGGTCGCGTGATAGCCGACGCGGCTCTGGTGCTTGAACCAGGCGTCGGTGCGCAGGCGCAGCATGTGGTTGTAGACGTGGCGCGCGCAGCCGAACGTCCGCGCAAGTTGGTCGGCCTGCTCGGGCGTCGGGTAGAACCGGAATCGGTAGGCGCGCTTGATGTCAATGCCACACCATACACCCGGATCGTGTAAATGCTACCTGCCCGCACACCACACCCCGCAACCGCAGAAGCCGCAGCCTGTCGGCTGCGCTCCTTTCCTCCCCGCACTCAAAGTACGGGGTCTCTCGGAGCAAACCGATGAGGGATGGGGAATGAGGGACAAGGCATTTTCCCCATTCCTCATCCCTCATCCCTCATCGTCCCTTGCCCTCTTGCGTCGTGCCCGCGGATGCGCGGCGTCGTAAACCCGTGCGAGGTGCTGGAAATCCAGGTGCGTGTAGACCTGCGTCGTGGCGATGTCGCTGTGGCCGAGCAGCTCCTGCACCGCGCGCAGATCGCCGCTCGACTCGAGCAGGTGGCTGGCGAAGGAATGGCGCAACAGGTGCGGATGCAGGTGGGTGCTCGCGCCGTGCTTCAGCGCCCAGCGCTCGAGACGTTGCTGCACCGCGCGCGGCGTGAGCCGCGTACCCCGGTGGTTGACGAACACCGCCGTCTCGCCCGGCACGGCGAGCCCGGCACGCGCCGCGAGCCAGGCTTCGAGCGCCGCGCGCGCCTGGCGGCCGACCGGCAACAGGCGCGCCTTGCCCCCCTTGCCGAGCACGCGCGCTTCGCCGGCAGCGAGCTCGAGCGCTCCCAGATCCAGCCCGACCAGTTCCGACAGGCGCATCCCCGAGGAATAGAGCAGCTCGACCATCGCCCGGTCGCGCATCTCGAGCGGCCCCTCGGCCGGCGCCCCGGCGAGCTGCGCCGCCTGGTCGACGTCGAGCACGTGCGGCAGCTTGCGCGCCGCCTTGGGCGCCTGCACCAGCTGCGCCGGGTTCAGCGCGACTTCGCCCTCGCGCTCGAGGAAGCGGTACGCGCCGCGCAGCGCCGACAGTCGCCGCTGCAGGCTGCGCCCGCCCAGACCCTTGCGGTGCTGTTCGGCGACGAAGGCGCGCACCAGCGCCGCGTCGGCCGCAGCCCAATCGACGCCGCGCCTGGCGAGGAAGGCGGCGAAGGCATCGAGGTCGCGGCGGTAGGCGGCCAGCGAATGCGGCGACAGGCGCCGCTCGGTGTCGAGCTGCTCGAGGTAGCGCGCGACGCGAGGGTCGATCACGGAGCGCCGAGGTAGGGGTCGAGCGCGCCGGTCACGAGCTCGGCGATGCGGCCCAGGAACAGCGTGCCGAGGCCGGGGCCGAAGCGCCGTTCGTCGTGGCTGCCGATCGCGAGCAGGCCTTCCCAGCCGGCGCCGCGCAGCGGCAGCAGCGCCGCCGAACCGATCTCGGGCAGATCGAACAGGTCGCGCGCCCACTCGTCGGTGATCACGCCGCACTGCGGCGGCTTGCCGGCCAGATGGCGGTGGTAGCGCTCGAAGGCGGCCGCCGCGACGAACACGCCGACGCTGCGGCTCTGTTCGCGCGGGCGCGCGACCAGCTTCAGCCCGCTGGCGTCGGCGCCGAACTCGTCGCGCATCAGCCCGACGATCGCGGCGGTGCGCTCGTCGAGCCCGCGCGCCTCGAGCAGCCCCAGCGCCAGCGCCTGCATCCGCGCTGCCAGCCGCTCGTTGCTGCGCGCGACCTCGACCAGTTGCGCCAGGCGCTGGCGGTGCTGCCCGTTCTGCTCGCGCAGCCGCTCGAGCTGGCGCTCGAGCAGCGATACCGCGCCGCGCACCGGGTGCGGCACACGCAAGGTGTCGAGCAGCTCGAGATGGCGTTCGAAAAATTCGGGGTGCGCCGCGAGGTAGCGCGCGGCGGCGGCTTCCTGCCCGTCCTCGGGCAGGGCGCTGGCAAGGTCGGTCACAGGACCAGGCTCCCTTCGAACACGCGCGTCGCCGGGCCGGTCATCAGCACGGCGCTGTCTTCGCCGTCCCAGCGGATGCGCAGGCGCCCACCGGGCAGGTCGACGCGCACGCGCGGCCCGAGCCAGCCCTGCACGCGGCCGGCGACCACCGCGGCGCAGGCGCCGGTGCCGCAGGCCAGCGTCTCGCCGGCGCCGCGCTCGTAGACGCGCAGGCGGATGTGATCGGGCGCGACGACTTCCATGAAACCGGCGTTGACCCGCCGCGGGAAGCGCGGGTGCGATTCGAGCAGGGGCCCTAGCGTCTCGACCGGCGCGTCGACCACCGCGGGCACGCGCCACACCAGGTGCGGGTTGCCCATCGACACCGCACCGACCTCGAGCAGCCGCTCGCCGCCGTCGGGCAGCGCGACGCGCAGCGGGTAGCACGCGGCGCGGCGCTCGGCATCGAACGGGATCTCGGCCGGCTCGAGCCGCGGCACGCCCATGTCGACGGTGACGTCGCCGTCGGTCTCGACCTTCAGCACGATCACGCCGCCCTGGGTCTCGACGGCGATCGTGTCCTTGTCGCTCAGGCCCTGGTCGCGGACGAAGCGCGCGAAGCAGCGCGCGCCGTTGCCGCACTGCTCGACCTCGCCGCCGTCGGCGTTGAAGATCCGGTAGCGGAAGTCGACATCCGGACGCGTCGCTGGCTCGACCAGCAGCAGCTGGTCGCAGCCGATGCCGAAATGGCGGTCGGCGATGCGGCGCACCTGCTCCGAGCTCAGCTCGACCCGCTGGCGCACCCCGTCGAAGACGACGAAGTCGTTGCCCAGCCCGTGCATCTTGGTGAAACGCAGCGTGTTCATGGCCGGCGAGTGTAAACGCAGCCCGGAGCCGATTGAAGCGCGTGCTACTTGCTCCGCCCAGCCGCAGCGCCCCGGGCACGAGCCCGGCCCCGGCCCAGCCCGCCGCGCGCAGCGCGTGCGCATCAGTCGGCCGGCGAGCGACCCCGGCCCGTAGCCCGACTGCGACGGTCAGCACGATCACGATTCGGTCTGCGCGCTCCAGGAAACGCTTGTTCGCAACCATGCAGGCGATGGCAGCAAAGCCGCGCGGGCGGGCAGGCGCCATCGCGGCGAAGAGCATCCTTGTTGCCCGAACGCTCGTGGTCTAGGCTGCCTGATCAGACGAAACATGTCGCCATTTTCAACGCCCATGGCATCGAGTTGAAAAGATGTTCTTTTGAGCAATGAAACCTTACAAATTCACGGATTACTTCGAAAACGAAGTTTTACGTAAACGCCCCTATCTTGACAAGGAATGGTGTATCCGGGTCATTGAAAGCCCGCTGCGATCGGAGCCACAGGAAAACAACCGATTCCGGTTCTGGGGTGAAATTCCTGAGTTTGGCGGACGAATATTGCGGGTCGTCACGCTTGAGGACAAGCTCACCATTCACAACGCTTTTCCTGACAGGACATTCAAGCCATGAAGCTTCAGTATTATCCGGACACGGATTCTCTCTATATCGATCTTTCTGAAAAAACCAGTGCGGAAAGCGTGGAGGTGTCGGAAGGTGTTGTTCTCGACTATGACGAGAACGGCAGTCTCGTTGGTATCGATATCGACAATGCAAGCAGAAAAATCGAATTGAAAGAACTGGTGTTGAGCAAGCTGCCAACTGTTCGGCAAGTCATAGAAGCCTGATATCCGAGCCGGATCAGCCGGTCCCGTACGGCAAGACCGCGCACCTACAGCGGCAGCTCGACGACGAAGCACGCGCCGCCGTCTTCGGCGGCGGCGGCGAAGATGTGGCCGCCGTGGCGCTCGACGATGCGCTGGCTGATCGCCAGCCCCAGCCCGGTGCCCTTGGGCTTGCCGGCCTGCTGGCTGCTGATCTGGTGGAACTTCTCGAAGATGCGGCCGCGCTCGGCATCCGGGATGCCGGGGCCGTTGTCGGCGACCTCGAGCCGCGCGAGGCCGTCACGCGCGCGCAGCCGCACCGTGACGCGCCCGTCCCGCTCGGGGCAGAACTTGGCGGCGTTGGACAGCAGGTTGATCACCACCTGCGTCAGGCGGTCGCGGTCGCCGCGCAGCGGCGGCAGCTCGGCGAGCTCGGTGGCCAGCGCGATGCCGCGGTCGCGGCACAGCCCGCTGCTCGCGTCGAGCGCCTCCTGCACCAGCGTGCGCAGATCGACGTCTTCGATCTGCCAGTCGACGCGGCCGGCGTCGAGCTTGGCCAGATCGAGCACCTGGTTGATCAGCCGCGTCAGGCGCTCGCTCTCCTTGACGACGATGCCGAGGAACTCGGCGCGCTGCCCGGGCTCCATGTCGGGCGCCGACAGCAGGATCTCGGCGAAGGCGCGGATCGAGGTCAAGGGCGTGCGCAGCTCGTGCGTGACCGTCGACACGAACTCGTCTTTCAGCCGGTCGAGCTCGGTCAGCCGGGCGTTGGCGGCCTGCAGCTCGCGCGTCGCCGCCTCGAGCTCGGCCGACTTCTGCTCGAGCTGGCGGCTGTACTCGATCGCCTGCGAGGTCTCGTCGAGGATCTTCATCACCTCGTCGAGCGCGAGCTGGCGTTCGCGCGTCGCGATCGAAGCCACCATCACCTGCGCCGAGGCGGTGCCGATCGCGCCGGCGAGCCAGCGCTCGGCGGCGTGCAGCAGCTCGGGACCGGCGTGCGTCATGCCGTCGAGCTCGAGGCGATGCTCGCGCGCATAGTGCCGGAAAGCGGCCTCGGCGCGCTCGCGGCCGAGGAAGCGCTCGACCAGCGCGCGCAGCTCGCCCAGATCGGCCCGCCCCTGCCAGCCGCGCCACAGCACCGAACCGCCCGGCGCCTCGTCGACATCGACGAAGCGCCGCGCCTGCACCCGCTCGAGCGCATCCTGGCGGCCGAGCAGCGAGCCCGCCACCAGCCCGCCGAAATTGGCGAGCAGGCTCCAGAACAGCGCGTGCGCATAGGGGTCGAGCCCACCCAGGCCGAACAGCCGCTCCGGGTGCAGCAGCGCGAAGCCGAACGGCCCGGACTCGACGATGCTCGCGGCGATCCAGCCCGAGCGCGCGAACGAGGGCAACAGCAGCGTGTACGCCCAGACGGCGAAGCCGCCGATCAGCCCGGCGTAAGCGCCGCGGCGACCGGCGCGGCGCCACGCGATCCCGAGCAGGATCGCCGGCGCGAACTGCGCCGCGGCGGCGAACGACACCAGCCCGATCCGCACCAGCGTGTCGGATTCGCCGATCACGCGGAAGTAGACGTAGCCGAGCCCGATCGCGCCGGCGATCGCGCCGCGGCGGATGCCGAGCAGGAGCCCCGACAGGTCTTCGCGCTCGCTCAGCCGCAGCGCCTTGATCCGCAGCAGCGCCGGCATCACCAGGTCGTTGCAGACCATCGTCGACAGCGCGACCGTCTCGACGATCACCATGCTGGTCGCCGCCGACAGTCCGCCGATGAACACCAGCAAGCCCAGCCAGGCCTGGCCGGCGCCGATCGGCAGGCTCAGCACGTACAGGTCGGCTTCCTGCCCCGGGTAGGCCAGGCTGCCGGCCAGCGCCAGCGGCAGCACGAACAGGTTGATCGCCCACAGATAGGCCGGGAAGGCCCAGCTCGCGGTGCGCAGGTGCGCCTCGTCGACGTTCTCGACCGCGATGATCTGGAACTGCCGCGGCAGGAACAGGAAGGCGGCCATCGCCAGCAGGTTCAGCGCGAACCAGCCGCCGTACCCGCCCGGTACCGCCTCGAAGCGCAGCAGCCGCGCCAGCTCGGGATGCGCTGCGGCGCGCGCGAACACGTCCTCGAAACCCGCGTACAGGCCGAAGGTGACGAAGCCGCCGAGCGCGAGGAAGGCGGCGAGCTTGACCACCGACTCGAAGGCGATCGCCGCGACCAGGCCCTCGTGGCGCTCGGTGGTGTCGATGTGGCGCGTGCCGAACAGCACCGCGAAGGCGATCAGCGCCAGCGCCGCGTACAGCGCCACGCCCTCGCCCGAGGCGGCGACCGCGCTCGGGCTCAGCACCGCGAAGCTGGTCGCGATCGCCTTCAGCTGGATCGAGATGTACGGCATGATCCCGATCACCGCGATCACCGTCACCAGTCCGGCCAGCCCCTGGCTCTTGCCGTAGCGCGAGGCGATGAAGTCGGCGATCGAGGTGATGCGGTTGGCCTTGGCGATGCGCACGATGCGCCGCACCAGCACCCAGCCCAGCGTCATCACCAGCGTCGGGCCGAGGTAGATCGGCAGGAACGCGACCCCGCCCGAGGCGGCGCGGCCGACGCTGCCGTAGAAGGTCCAGGCGGTGCAGTACACCCCGAGCGACAGTGTGTAGATCCAGGGGTTGGCGATCACCGAGCGGCCGCGCTCGGCGCAGCGGTCGCCCCAGAAGGCGATCGCGAACAGCAGCCCGAGGTAGCCGAGCGCCGCGGCCAGCGTCAGCCCGCCGCCCATCAGTCCTCGCCCTCGTCGCGTCCTCCGCGCAGCACCCGCGCCACGGCGACGATCAGCGCCAGCCAGAAGCCGAACAGGTACAGCGGCAGCAGCGGGATGCCGGCGAGCCGCGCGCCGCGGTCGAACACCGCCAGCAGCGGGTAGTGCAGCGCCAGCGCCGCGAAGCCGGCCAGCGCGAACAGGCGTGCGCGGCGCATCTCAGAACCGCGCCTGCTGGCGGCGCACCGCGATCATGCGCTCGGACAGCGCCAGCGCTTCGCCGAGTGTCGCCACGCCCTGCGCCTCGAGCAGGTCGAGCAGCTTGACGAACACCTGCGCCGTGACCTGCGCGTCGCCGAGCGCGGTATGGCGCCCGTGTACGTCGACGCCGAGGCGCTCGGCGATCGCATCGAGCGTGTGCTCGTCGGTGAAGTCGTGGATCGCCGCCGACAGCAGCAGCGTGTCGAGCACCGGATGCGCGGCGAAGCTGACCCGCGTGGCCTGCTCTTTCAGCGCCAGGAACTTGAGGTCGAACGCGGCGTTGTGCGCGACCAGCACCGTGTCGTCGCCACCGACGAACGCCTTGAACTGCGGCAGCACGGCGTCCAGGGCGGGGGCGTCGCGCACGCGCTCGTCGGTGATGCCGTGGAAGCGCACCGACGCCCTCGGGATCGCCCGGCGCGGGTTGACCAGCCTGTCGAAGGTCTCGCCGTCGCGGACGCGCCGGCCGCTCACGCGCACGCCAGCGATCTCGATGATCTCGTCGCCGCGCGAAGGCTCGAGCCCGGTGGTCTCGGTGTCGAAGACGACGAAGTCGAGCTCGGTCAGCGGGCGCTCGGAGAAGCGGCACAGGCTCGCCGGGCGGCGCACCAGGTCGAAGTCGTAGAACTCGGGACGCTCGTGGTGCTCGGATTCCTGCCACTGGCGCTTCGAGGCCGGCAGCGGGATGCGCAGCAGCGCATGCCCGGGCCGGCGGTGGCGCTGGCTCCACAGCTCGCTGTGGTGGCGGCGCAGGATCTCGCCGACGGTCGCCGCGCCGGCGACCGCCTGCAGCGGCTGGTCGAGCCAGGCGACGATCGTGCCCTCGGGCAGCGGCTCGCCGGGCCAGACGATGTCCAGGTACACCTGGCGGTTGCCGAGCAGGCACTCGAGCTCGAGCTCGGCGCCCGGAAAGCGGTGGCCGAGCTCGGTCAGCACGAACTCGAGCAGCTGCATCAGCGACTGGCCGTCGACGTGCAGCCACAGCGGGTCGCCGACCAGCTCGGCGTGCGGCCCGCCGCTGCGCGCGAGGCGCTGGATCACGCTGCCGACGATCTCGGCGCTGAACACGTCGGCGGTCGGCCACTGCGCGGCGAACAGCGCGCGGATGTGCTGCGCCAGGTAGTCGACGCGCTCCGACAGCGCCGCGCTCTCGTCGAAGATCACGCGCTCGAAGGCGGCGCGCTCGTCGGGCGCCAGCCCCGGGTACAGCGACAGGCTCTCGGCGGCGAAGCGCAGGCTGGCGAGCGCGCGGCGCAGATCCTCGACCAGGCTCTTGAAGCCGCTCGGCCCCAGCGTGCCCGGCGCGACGTGGCCGGTGATGTCGCGCAGCGCGATCACGAAGCTCGCCGGCGGATCGCCGCCCGGCTCGGGCAGGAGGCTGATGCGGCAGGCGAATACCGCCTCCCCGCCGCGGGTCGAGCAGATGAACTCGGCATCGCCGCCCTCACGCCCTTCGGCCTGGCGGAAGCGCAGCCAGTCGAGCGTGTGCTCGATCGGCGCCGCGGTCAGCAGCTCGTACAGCGAGCGGCCCAGGCCCAGCGCCTCGGGTTGCGGCAGCAGCCGCAGCGCCGCCGAATTATAGAGCAGGATGCGCGCCTTGAGGTCGCACACCAGCACACCTTCGGACAGTTCGCGCAGCACCGTTTCGAGCCGCGATTTCTGCGCCTCGAGCTCGTGCGTGCCGGTGGCGAGCGCCGCGGCGGCTTCGCGCCGCGCCTGGTGCAGCCGCGCGCCGAGCTCCTGCACGATGCCGGGCAGCTCGCCCAGCAGGTGGTTCGGCGGCACCGCGAGCGCGTGCGCCGGGTTGCTGCGCGCGACGATGCGCGCACCGTGCTTCAGCGCCTTCAGCGGCCGCACGAAGGCGCCGTCGATGAAGGCCCAGACCGCGGCGTAGGCGAACCCGGCGACCGCGCCGCCGACGATGAAGAACACCATCACCCGCTCGCGCAGCACCGGATCGGCGATCAGCTCGGGCAGCTTCCACAAGGCGTAGGCTGCGAACGCCGCGGTGCACGCCAGCGGCACCAGCAGCAGCACCCAGAACTTGGCGCGGACGGACATCCTGCTTTCCCTCGTCTCCACCCCCATCCCCATCGGGAGTGAACGGATCCACGGCTCAGGCGTCGCCGAGCAGCTCCTTGACCCGCGCCACCAGTTCCTGCGTGGCGAAGGGCTTGATGATGTAGTCGTCGGCGCCGAGCGCCAGGCCCTTCTCGCGCTCGACGTCGCGGCCCTTGGCGGTCAGCATCACGATCTTCACCGCCGCGCAGCGCGGGTCGGCGCGCACCGCCTGGCAGACTTCGTAGCCGTCGCGCTTCGGCATCATCACGTCGAGCAGGATCAGGTCGGGTGCTTCGGCCGCGACCGCGGCCAGCGCGGCGTCGCCGTCGGCGGCGGTGCGCACCTCGAAGCCGGCGCGCTTCATCAGGAATTCGAGCGACAGCAGGATGTTGGGCTCGTCGTCGACGATCAGGATCTTCGCCATCGTAGCTCAGCCCCCGTCGCCCTTGCCGTCCTCGCTCTTCACCGGCGAAGCCATGGTCGGCATCGCCTTGCGGAAGGCATCCCAGAACAGCTTCTGCAGCGCTTCGACGTTCTGCGCCGACAGCGGGCCGGTCATCAGGGGCTTCATCAGCGCCGCCGGATCGAAGCCCGCGCCGCCCTTGAGCATGTTCTCGCGCATCAGCTGCATCATCTCGTCCTGCAGCGGCTGGACGTCGGGCAGACCGAGGAATTCGCGCAGCTCCTTGGGCGTGGCCTCGATCGTGATGTTGAGCTTCATCAGTTTGCGCGGGAAACCTCGGCCTTCAGGCCGGGGAGGGATAGCGCGCGACGCCCAGCGTCGCCCCGGTCCCGCTCTCCTTGTTCGGTTGGCGCTACGATCGAATACCCGTATCCGTCCGCCCGTTGTACCAGGCGGCAGTGCCGATGACTGATCCCCTGCACGACGCCCTGGGCGGTCTGGAGGTTGAAATAACCGCTGGCGCGCACCGCGACCCGACCAACATGGACGCCCGCGTGCTTGCCCGCCGGCACCTCGGCTCGCACCCGATCGCCGGTCTGGACGCCGAAGTGGCGCTTGCGCCGGGTCAGATAGCCGCGCGGCAAGCCGAAGCGGTCGAGGCGGGTGCGCTGGTAGGCGCCGCGACCGCTGCAGCGGATCGCCAACACTGGGCGCTGCCAGCCGTGGAGCGCTTCGAGCTCACCGACGCAGGCGGCATCGAGCGCGTGAGTCTTGGGGAGGCCGAAGCGGGTGCGGTTCCACTGGGTGCGCCCGCCGCTGGCGGCCTCGACCGGCAGGCCGGTCGCCTCGAGCGCGCGGTGCAGCGCCCGGCGCGTGGCGTTGACCGCGGCGGCATCACTCAGCGGCGCTCTGGCCTGCGCCAGCAGGCGCTCGCGCCGCGGCGGGTCGCGGTCGAGGAACTCGCGCACCTCGCGCGCGCCCTTGGCCTGGTTGCAGCGACCACAGGCGAGCGTCAGGTTCGACACCCGATCCGAGCCGCCGCGTGCCTTGGGCTGGATGTGGTCGAGCTGCAGTAGTACGCCCTCGGCGTCGCAGTAGGCACAGCGGCGGCCCCAGCGCTCCAGCAGGTACTCCCTGATCTCGTAGCCGGCCAGCGTCCCGTGCTGGTACTCGAGCCCGTGGATGTCCGGCTTGTCGAGGCGCTGGGTGTCGAAGCGCACCGTCTCGACGCCGAGCGCCGTGACCGGCGTCCAGCGCCGCAGCCGCGCCACCCAGGCCAGCGTGGTGTCGAGGCGGTGCTGGAGGCTCGGCGCCAGCCAGCCCACCGGGCGGCGGCGGTTGGCGAAGCGCGGCGCACGGTAGCGGGTCTTGCGGTAGCGGCGAAAGCGGCGGTAGTTACGCCGCTGCCCCAGCGCCTTGCGGATCGCGTGGCCGCGGTGCGCCAGCTCCATCAGCGCCAGTACATACGCCTCACGCATGCGCTCGCCGCGGGCCGCAGCGACCGCCTCGACCTCGCGCACCAGCGCCATGCCGGTGACCTTGCTGCCCGGATCGAGCTTCAGGCGCAGCGGCTGCAGCACCGAATCCTCGACCCGGCGGTCGAGCAGCCGGATCGCGAACGGCACGCACCGGTGCACCCGCGCCCGACCGCGTGCCAGCAGCCGCCGCGCGCGCTTCTCCGAGCACGGCATCAGCGGCCGACCGCGCCGGTCCAGTACGAATACCGCCATCAATGGTGCTCCTTTCGAACCTGCCCTTACGGGCCTGGTGACGGTCCCTGACGGGACACTCCCCTCGGGGAGGTTGCGCGGCGGCACGTCCGGGCGATCCGTTTCGGGCTTACCCTATCGCGTGTCTGCAACCGCCGGTTCGAGCGGCCGGAACTGAGGCAGCATTCCGGCGTCGGTCCTGAACCTCCGCGCAACGTAGCCGACTGGTTACGGCTCCCCCTGGTCAACCCGAGCTTGCGCAAGCTCCGCCCTTCAGGGCGGGGTAGTTGACGACTTCTGCTCCTCCGCCTGCTGCCTGAACTTGCGGCGCAGGAAGTCGGCATGGCTCACGTAGACGCTGGGGGCTTCGCTGGCGCCGTTCGGGGCAGACATCGTCGTTTTCATCCGTGGGGCCGTCGCGCTTCATTGGCGCGGCTGGACCGCCGAGTGGGTGGGCGGTGCCTTCTGCCACGGGTAGCCGTTGCGGGCCAGGCGGTAGCCGTACTCGAACAGCGGACGCATGTACGCGGGATCGAAGTCCGCCTTGTGTTCGACGGTGAAGTCGTCGCCGATGAACGCCAGGTTGTAGTCGACGCCGTCGCGCTGGGTGACGGCATAGATCCGGTACAGGTCGCCGATGCCCTGCATCTGGATCAGCGAGGCCACGGCGCGCTGGGCGATGTCGAACGTGCGCCGTTCGACTGCGCTCCAGTCGGGGTCGAGGCGGGCGTTGCGGATGATGTAGGCACGGCGCTCGCGCGCGAGCCCCGTCTGCTTCTCCAGCTTCTTCAGCTCCAGGCTCGGCGGATACAGGAACACCTGAGCCATCGCGCCGCCGTCGACGTGCATCTCCTGGTAGGGCTTGCCGTCGACCTCGACGTCGATCAGCACCGGCGGGAAGGCGCCCGGGATCGCCGCCGAAGCCAGCATGATGCGGCGGAACAACTCGAGCGCGCGCGGATCGCGGCTGCTGGCGATCGCACCCATGTTCCATACCACCGGGCGGCGGGCATCGAGGTCGGTGGTGGCGATCAGCAGCAGCCGCCCCCGTGCATACGCCTCGGCGATGCGGTCGAGCAGCGCCCGGTCGACGTGGCGGCCGATCAGTTGCCACAGCGGCTGGGTATCGGCCATGCCGTCGTCGTTGACCGCGGCGAACATGTTGCGCGGCACGAAGATGTCCTGCTGGCGGGTTTCGGTGTAGACCTGCCTCAGCACCTTGTCGTACTCGGAGCCGAGGAAGGCGAAGGGTGCGATCAGCGCGCCGGTGCTGATGCCGGTGACGCCCTTGAACACCGGGCGCGTGCCCGAATCGCTCCACCCCGCCAGCAGTCCGGCACCGAAGGCGCCGTCGTCGCCGCCGCCGGAGATCGCCAGGAAATCAGCCGGGGGCAACTTTCCAGTATGACCCTGGCTCGCGAGGTACTTGCGTTCGCGCTCGACCGAGGCGAGGCCGTCGCGCTCGAAGCCGGCGGTGTCGAGGCTCACCCAGTAGCGCACCTCGGGCAGGCCGGGGATCACCGCGCGCGTGGTCTGGTCGCGGGGAACGGCGGACAGGCGCTCGGGCGCGGCGCAAGCCGACAGCAGTAGCGCCAGGCCGGCCGCCAGGCAAAGACGGGTTTTCGTGCCGGATAGGCCCATGGTTACCTCCATCAGTAGCGTCCGGCCCGTGCCGGGTCCGTGACGGGCGCGTATTCGGGTCAGGAGCGGGGTCAGTGCAGGGTGTGCCTCGTCCAAGATAGACGCCGCCCGGAAAAGCAGGACGACTACCGTTCGTGAACCGGGGGAGGCAGGAGGCGTGCCGTGAGCGACTCGACCGAATCGTGGAAAGCCCGCGTCGAGGCGCGCGCCGCGCGGGCGGACGAGTACTTCGCAGGGCTACTCCCACTTGAACAGGCGCGCCCCGAGCGCCAGCCCGCCGGCGCCGAAGGCGAGGAGCGTGGCGAGCTGCGGCGCGACCTCGACCAGGCCGGCGCCGTCGATCATGATCGCGCGCGCGGCGTCGATCGCGTGCGTCAGCGGGAAGACCAGCGCCAGCTGCTGCACCCACGGGTGCATGCCGTCGAGCGAAAACCAGATTCCGGACAGGAACATCATCGGCCACGACAGCAGGTTCAACAGACCGTCGGCCATTTCCTCGGTTTTCAGCCGCGAGGCGACCACCAGCCCGATGCCGATCATCGCCACCGCGCCGAGCGCGAATACCAGCAGCAGGTCGAGCCAGGCGCCGTACATCGCGAAGCCGACCGCCCAGTCGGTGCCGAGGTACACCAGTGCGCCGATCGCGAGCACCAGCCACAGCCGCGAGGCGAGCTGCGCGCCGAGGAACTCGACCGCCGACAGCGGCGTCGCCTTCAGCCGCTTCAGCACGCCGTTCTTGCGGTAGCGCACCAGCACGTAGCCCACGCCCCACAGCGAGCTCCACATCATGTTCATGCCGAGCACGCCCGGGATCAGCCAGTCGACGTAGCGGATCGCGCGCCCCGATGCCGTCTCGCGCCGGAAGGCATCGCCGCCGGGGCTGGCCGCGAGCAGCCGCTCGGCGAGCACGCCCTTGGGCGATTCGGGGTTGATCCAGTAGCGCTGCGTCGGCAGTTCGAGCAGCAGGTCGAGCTGGTGGCGCTCGATGCGCGCCAGCGCCTTGGCCAGGTCGGCGTAGGTCACGAACTGCACGTGCGGCGTGGCCAGGAAGGCCGGGGGCGGTGCGGCATGGCCGAGCAGCCCGACCTTGAACTGCGCCGGCGGCTCGCCGGAAAAGCCGAAGGCGAAGCCGAGCACGACCAGCACCGGCAACAGCAGGTTCCACGACAGCGCGGTGCGGTCGCGCAGGAACTCGATGTTGCGCGCACGGAACACGGCCAATGCTCTGAGTACTGATTCCGAAAGGCGCATTCCCCTTTCTCCAAAATCTCTCCACATGATTTTTCCGAAACGTGCGGCCGGACATCCATTGGGGCGACATCCCGCCGCGCACGGTCTCACGTCGCCCGCGGGCGCACGTCGCGCTCGATCGCCGCACCGGCTTCGCGCTCGGCGGTCTTCAGATCGAACGAAGCCTGCAGGTTGATCCAGAACTGCGCCTCGCCGCCGACGTAGCGCGCCAGGCGCAGCGCGGTGTCGGCGGTGATGCCGCGGCGGCCGTTGAGAATGGCGCTGATGCGGTTGGCCGGCACGTGCAGCGCACGAGCCAGCGCGTTGGCGGTCATGCCCAGCGGCTCGAGGCACCTGCCCTTGAAGCGCCGCCGGGCGTGCCGATCGCCTGGGCTGCCGACCGATCATGCGCGCAGCTCCGTGCCGGTCAGCTCGAGGAACAGGTCCTCGAGCGTGCGGGCGCGGATCGTCAGCCGGCCGAGCGGGATGCCGGCACCGAGCAGCGCGGCGAGCGCGGCGTCGACGTCGCGGGTGCCGATCTCGACCGCATCGTGGCGCGCGTGCGCCTGCGTGGCCAGCGGCTCGGGCAGTGTGCGGCCGGCGAGGTCTTCGCGCGGCAGGCGCAGGATCTTGTCGTCGAAGTGGTCGGCGAGCAGCGCATCGGGGCGTCCGCGGGCGATGATGCGGCCGTGGTCCATGATCGCGATCTCGTCGCAGAGCTGGTAGGCCTCTTCCATGTAGTGCGTGGTCAGCAGCACGGTCTTGCCGCGCGCCTTGATGTCGTCGACCAGGTCCCACAGCTTGCGCCGCGCCTGCGGGTCGAGCCCGGTGGTCGGCTCGTCGAGGAACACCAGCTCGGGGTCGTTGACCAGCGCGATCGCGAGCAGGAGCCGCTGGCGCTGGCCGCCCGAGAGCTTGCGGTTGTCGCGGTCGAGGAACTCGCCGAGCGCGCAGCGCTCGACCAGCCGCCCGAGCGGCACCGAGCGCGGGTACAGCCGCGCGAACAGCTGCAGGCATTCGCGCACGGTCAGGAAATCCTGCAGCGCGGTGCTCTGGAACATGATGCCGGCTTCGCGCCTGAAGCGCGGCCCGAGCGGCTCGCCGCGGTACAGGATGCGTCCGGCGCTCGCCTGCTGGATGCCTTCGAGCAGCTCGATCGTCGTGGTCTTGCCGGCGCCGTTCGGCCCGAGCAGGCCGAAGCAGGTGCCGGGCTCGAGCGCGAAGCTGACGCCGTCGACGGCGCGCACGCCGGGGTAGTGCTTGACGAGGTCTTCGACCTCGAGGATCGGCGACATCGGCGCCTCCATCGTCGCGGAGGCGCCAGCATACACGCACCGCGCGCATGGCTGAGACTGGCGCCGTGCGCGGCGTCCGTCTACACCCCAGGGGACCGGCTGGCACGTGCCGGGCAAGGGAGCCGAACCCTGATGCCAACAAACATGATTCAAAGTGGACACAGGTGCGCCCTGTGAGCACCAGAGCTTGGCAAAACTTCAGCGTTCGCCCTACGCTTCAGGCACTGCTCGGCGCAGCGACAACCAAGCTGCGCCGAGCGGTCTACCCGGGGCTAACGGGAAAGTCACGCCTGTCAGATACGAGCCGGCCTTTAGGGAACTCGGGGCAGGAACCAAAACCTGAGCACCTTCGCTCACTTTTCGGATAGCAGGAACCATGAGCAACCATGTCTACAAGCACATCGAGCTGACCGGCTCGTCGGCCACCGGCACCGACGACGCGGCGCGCCGCGCGATCGCCAAGGCCGCCGAGACGATCCGCCACATCGACTGGTTCGAAGTCACCGAGGTCCGCGGCCACGTCGTCGACGGCGAGATCGCGCACTGGCAGGTGACGGTCAAGATCGGCTTCCGGCTCGAGGATTGAGGGGCCAATCGAAGGCCGCTGCTGCCTGCCGGGCGGTACAGTCGATCGGACTGTGCCGCTTCAGGCGGGCTGTACTGTACGCGGCGCTGCCGCGCCGCGGCGCGTATCATGGCGTCCATCGCCGCCGACGCGCCTTCCCGCCATGTCCGTTACCAGCCCTGCCGCCCTTCCCCTTGTCGGCCCCGAGGCGCGCCGGCGCCACATCGCGCTGGTCACGCTGGTCACGGGGGCCTGCCTGATCGGCTTCTCGCCGATCTTCGTGCGCCTGTCGGAGGTCGGGCCGATCGCGACCGCGTTCCACCGCATGGTGCTGGCGCTGCCGCTGTTCGCGCTGTGGGGCCTGCGCGAGCGGCGTGGCGCCGAGCCGTCGGCATCCGCCGGCGCGGCACGCCCGGCCTGGGGCTGGCTGTTCGCCGCGGGGCTGGGGCTGGGCTTCGACCTGGCGCTGTGGCACCTGTCGCTGGCGCACATCAGCGTGGTCAACGCGACGCTGCTCGCCAACCTGGCGCCGGTGTTCGTGACGCTCGCCGCGTGGCTGTGGCTGGGCGAGCGCATCACGCGGCGCTTCATCGGCGGGCTGGCGGTCGCGATCGCCGGCACCTGGGTGCTGGTGTTCGGCAGCGGCCGTGCCGAAGCCACCACCGATGGTCAGGTCTGGCTCGGCACTGCGCAGGCGCTCGGCGCGGCGCTGTTCTACGCCGGCTACATCCTGGCGATGAAGCGCGCGCGGCGCGGCGCGAGCCTGGCGACGACGATGCTCGGCAGCGGCGCGGCGACGCTCGCCACGCTGGCGCCGCTGGTGCTGCTGTCGGGCGAAGTGTTCTGGCCGGGCAGCGCCTGGGGCTGGCTGGTGCTGCTGGGGCTGGCGTGGCTGCCGCAGGGGCTGGGGCAGGGGCTGATCGTGCACGGGCTGGCGGTGCTGCCGGCCTCGTTCTCGGCGCTGACGCTGCTGATCCAGCCGGTGGTCGCGGCGCTGCTCGCCTGGGTGCTGCTCGGCGAGACGCTGGCCGCGCTGCAGGCGCTCGGCGGCGCGCTGGTGCTCGGCGGCATCGCACTGGCGCGACGCTGAGCTCCCGGCGGATGCGTGAGCCGGGCTACCCCGGCGCGCTTCCGATCGCATATCCTCGGTTCGCACGGTGGCACATCGGCGGGAGCGGGAGGTGCGCGATGTCGGCTAAACGCGTGTCGGAGAGGAGAGCCGCCGTGCTGGCGACGCTCGCATTGCCGCTGGGGTTCGACGGCGCCGCCCGGGCCGAAGTGCCGGCGGCTGCGCCGCGGCTGATCGTCGGGGTCAGCGCCCACGACCAGGGGCCGGATTCCGACCGGCACGAAGACGGCGTCGATCTGAACCTCGAAGGCTGGTGGGCGGCGTTGCCGATGCGCATCCCGAGGCTGACCGGGACCCTGCACCCGCACCTGGGGCTCAGCCTGAACACGGCCGGCGACACCAGCTTTGCCTACGGTGGGCTCACGTATCTCCACCGCTTCGACGAGCGCTTCTTCGTCGCCGTGCCGCTCGGCCTGGCCGTGCACGACGGTCCGCTGGAGACGCAGGACGAGCAGCGCTGCCGTCGCGAGAGCGATTGCGGCTTCGGCTCGCGGGTGCTGTTTTCGTTCGGCCTCGAGCTGGGCGTGCACCTGTCCGAGGGCTATGCGCTGTCGCTGTTCACCCATCATGTCTCCCACGGCGGCCTGCTCGCCGACGACAACGAAGGCATCGACAACATCGGCCTGCGCCTGCACATCCTGTTCTGAGGCCGACCGCTGGCGCCGGTGCCGTAAAGCGGCGGCAACACCGCAGCCGCGCGGTGCTTGCCGCGCTGGTGCCGCTCCCCTTAGCATCCACCCTCCAGCGCCGATTTGTCCCCGCTTGCGGGCGCTCTACAAATGCAGCTAAAGGTCCGGGCCCCTCGATCCCGCCTTTTACGCTGCCGTGTGGCGGGGTCGCGCGTCTTTCAGCAGGGGAGCAGACCATGAACGGACCGATCGACGGTCAGCAGTTCGCCAGCGACAACTATTCCGGCATCTGCCCCGAGGCGCTCGAGGCGATGCTGGCGGCCAACCGCGGCGGCCACGCGCCGGCCTACGGCGACGACGCCTGGACCGCGCGCGCGACCGACCTGTTCCGCGAGCTGTTCGAAACCGACTGCGAAGTGTTCTTCACCTTCAACGGCACCGCGGCCAATTCGCTGGCGCTGGCGTCGCTGTGCCAGTCGTACCACAGCATCGTCTGTGCCGAGACGGCGCACATCGAGACCGACGAGTGCGGTGCGCCCGAGTTCTACTCCAACGGCGCCAAGCTGCTGCTCGGCCACGCGCGCGACGGCAAGCTCGCGCCCGGGGCGATCCGCGAGCGGGTGGCGATGCGCTCCGACATCCATTACCCGCGCCCGCGCGCGGTCAGCATCGCGCAGGCGACCGAACTCGGCACCGTGTACGGCATCGACGAACTGCTGACGATCCAAGCGGTGTGCAAGGCCGAGGGGCTGGCGCTGCACATGGACGGGGCGCGTTTCGCCAACGCCGTCGCCGCGCTCGGCTGCAAGCCGCGCGAGATCGCCTGGCAGGCGGGGGTCGATGTGCTGTGCTTCGGCGGCACCAAGAACGGCATGGCGGTCGGCGAAGCGGTGGTGTTCTTCGACCGGCGCCTGGCCGAGGACTTCGCCTACCGCTGCAAGCAGGCCGGCCAGCTCGCCTCGAAGATGCGCTTCATCGCCGCGCCGTGGATCGGCCTGCTCGAATCGGGCGCCTGGCTGCGCCACGCCGCGCACGCCAATGCCTGCGCGCAGCGCCTGGTCGACGGACTGGCCGCGCTCGACGGCGCCGCGCTGCTGGCGCCGGCCCAGGCCAACGGCGTGTTCGTCCGCCTGCCCGAGGCGGCGCAGGCGCGGCTGCGCGCGGCGGGGTGGCGCTTCTATACCTTCATCGGTAATGGTGCGCGCTTCATGTGCGGCTGGGACATCGGCGAAGCGTCGGTCGACGCGCTGCTCGCCGACATCCGCGAAGCGCTGGCGGCGTGACGGCACGGACCCGAAAAAGGTCAGGATGACCTTTTTCGGCAGGCTGATAGAATCGAGAGCTTTGCCACGAAGCCGTTCGTCACGGGACACGCCGATGCTGGAACTGAACCCCTATTACAACCAGATCGATGACCTCGAAGGGCGCTGCATCGCCCTCAGGGGGTATCTTTGACTTCGATGAAAAGGCCGACCGCCTGATCGAGGTCAACCGCGAGCTCGAGCAGCCCGATGTCTGGGACGACCCGGAGCGCGCGCAGGCGCTGGGGCGCGAGCGCGCCCAGCTCGAAGCCGTGGTCGAGACGCTGAGCGGCCTGGCGGGCGGCCTGTCGGATGCGCGCGAGCTGCTCGACATGGCCGCCGAAGAGCAGGACGAGGCGGCGGTCGCCGAGGTCGGCAAGGACATCGAGCGCTTCGGGCGTCAGGTCGCCGAGCTCGAGTTCCGCCGCATGTTCGCGGGCGAGGCCGACCACTGCAACGCCTTCCTCGACATCCAGGCCGGCGCCGGCGGCACCGAGGCGCAGGACTGGGCCGGCATGCTGATGCGCATGTTCCTGCGCTGGGGCGAGCGCCGCGGCTTCAAGACCGAGGTGCTCGAAGTGTCCGACGGCGAAGTCGCCGGCATCAAGTCGTGCACGCTGCGCTTCGAGGGCGAATACGCCTACGGCTGGCTGCGCACCGAAACCGGCGTGCACCGCCTGGTGCGCAAGTCGCCGTTCGATTCCGACAACCGCCGCCACACCTCCTTCAGCTCGGTGTTCGTCTCGCCCGAGGTCGACGACAAGGTCGAGATCGAGATCAACCCGGCGGACCTGCGCATCGACGTCTACCGCGCCTCGGGCGCCGGCGGCCAGCACGTCAACCGCACCGAGTCGGCGGTGCGCATCACGCACCTGCCGACCAACATCGTCGTGCAGTGCCAGAACGACCGCTCGCAGCACAAGAACCGTGCCACTGCGATGAAGCAGCTCGCCTCCAAGCTCTACGAGCTCGAGATGCAGAAGCGCCGCGCCGCGACCCAGGCGCTCGAAGCGACCAAGGCCGACATCGGCTGGGGCAGCCAGATCCGCTCGTACGTGCTCGACCAGTCGCGCATCAAGGACCTGCGCACCGGCCACGAGACCGGCAACCCGCAGGCCGTGCTCGACGGCGACCTCGACCCCTTCATCGAAGCCAGCCTGAAGAGCGGTTTGTAAGCGGCGGCCACGGCGGGCCGCAGATCCGGCAGCCGGCCCGCGCGCAGCCCGATACCCTTGTCACCCCGCCCGGCGCGGCGCACCGGGAACGCGGAGCACCCTGATGAACGAAGCCAATGAAGCCGTCACCGACCAGCCGCAGGACGACAACAAGCTGATGGCCGAACGCCGGCGCAAGCTCGACGAGCTGCGCGCCGGCGGGGTGCCGGCGTTCCCGAACGATTTCCGCCGCGATGCGCTGGCGGGCGAGCTGCACGCGAAGTACGGCGAAACCCCGGCCGATGCGCTCGAGGCGCTGGGCGTGCGCGTCGCGGTCGCCGGGCGGATGATGGCCAAGCGCATCATGGGCAAGGCCAGCTTCACGCAGACCAGGGACATGTCCGGTGCGATACAGCTGTTCATCCAGCGCGACGCGATCGGCGACGAGGCTTACGCGGCGTTCAAGACCTGGGACGTCGGCGACATCATCGGCGCCGCGGGCACGCTGTTCCGTACCCGCACCGGCGAGCTGTCGGTCAAGGTCGACACGCTGCGCCTGCTGACCAAGTCGCTGCGCCCGCTGCCGGAGAAGTTCCACGGCCTGAGCGATCACGAGATCCGCTACCGCCAGCGCTACGTCGACCTGATCGTCAACGACGACACGCGCCGCACTTTCCAGATACGCAACCGCGTGATCCGCCACATCCGCGACTTCCTCGATGCGCGCGGCTTCATGGAGGTCGAGACGCCGATGATGCACCCGATCCCGGGCGGTGCGGCGGCGCGGCCCTTCGTCACGCACCACAACGCGCTCGACATGCAGCTGTTCCTGCGCATCGCGCCGGAGCTGTACCTCAAGCGCCTGGTGGTCGGCGGCTTCGAGCAGGTCTACGAGATCAACCGCAATTTCCGCAACGAGGGGCTGTCGACGCGGCACAACCCCGAGTTCACGATGCTCGAGTTCTACTGGGCCTACGCCGACTACCGCGACCTGATGGATTTCACCGAGGCGCTGCTGCGCACGATGGCGCAGTCCATCCTCGGCTCGACCTCGGTTCCGTACCAGGGCGAGGTCTACGACTTCGGCCAACCCTTCGCGCGGATGACGATCCCCGAAGCGATCGTCGCACACACCGAAGGCGTGACGCTGGCCGAGATCTCGACCCTCGACGGCGCGCGGGCCGTGGCGCGCAGACTGGGGCTGGTGTTCAAGGACAGCCACGGCCTGGGCCAGGTGCAGATCACGATCTTCGAGGAGACCGTCGAGCACAAGCTGCGCAACCCGACCTTCATCACCGCCTACCCGACCGAGGTGTCGCCGCTGGCGCGGCGCAACGACGCCGATCCCGAGGTCACCGACCGCTTCGAGTTCTTCATCGGCGGGCGCGAGATCGCCAACGGTTTCTCCGAGCTCAACGACGCCGAAGACCAGGCCGAGCGCTTCCGCGAGCAGGTGCGGCACAAGGATGCCGGCGATCACGAGGCGATGCACTACGATGCCGACTACGTGCGCGCGCTCGAGTACGGCTTGCCGCCGACCGCCGGCGAAGGCATCGGCATCGACCGCCTGGTGATGCTGTTCGCCGACGCCGCCTCGATCCGCGACGTGATCCTGTTCCCGCACATGCGCCCGGAAGTCTGAGGCGGCGAAAACCACGAGGAGAGCGCAGGTGAGCGAAGAACTGCTCGGCCGCTGCCGCGACGAGCTGAGGCGGGCGGGCGCCGAGCCCGCCTGGGCCGAGCGTGCGGCGCGCTGCGTGCTCGGTGCGGCCGACGCGGAACCGCTCGATGACGTGCTGTCGGCCGGCATCGAGGCCGGCCTGGCGTGCCGGCCGGTGACGGAGGCGCTGGCGCGCTGCGAGCGTCTGGTCGGTCGCCGGCTCGACGCGGACACCGCGCCGGCGCAGCGCTGGCTCGACCTGTGCGCCGAGCGCGGCGATCCCGATGCCGACGATGCCCGGCTGCGGCGACAGACCGTCGAGGCCTGGCACCGTGGACGAACGCTCGAGCCGTTCAACGACTTCCGCGGCTTCAGGACGCACGCCAGGGCGGTCGTCGAGGAGTGGGAAGACCCGTACCTGACGCTCGAGCGCAACCCGAAGCTGATGACGGTGATCGTGGCCGGCGATCGCGGGCGCCACGTCTTCGTGGCGACGGCCGATCCCGAGCGCTCGATCAAGCTCGAACTGCACGGCGCCGACGACGACTGGGTGGTGCTGCGCGTGGTCGGCGTGCGTTCGCTGCCCCAGGGAGCGGGCAAGCGGCAGCGGCTGCGGGTGATGACCGAGGCGGCTGCCTTCACCGTCGAACTGCCCGAGGGGGGCGATGCCGAGGGGCGGGTCGAGAACTTCTCGAGCGGCGGTTTGGGGCTGGTGTTCGATGCGCGGCTGCCGCTCGCCGCCGGCGCGCGCTTGCGCTGCCGCGGCCGGCTCGGCGTCGCCCCGGCGCTGCACGCGCTCGAACTGGACGCCGAGGTGCGCTGGGTGGACGAGCAGCCCGGGCGGACCCGGCTCGGACTCGCGCTGCTGCCGGGCCAGTCGCAGCGCGCGCTGCTCGAGCGCCTGGTGCGCGACTACGAGCAGGAGGCGATCCGCGCGCTGAGTCGGCTGGCGGACGATCGATGATCGCCGGCGCAGGCATCAAGGCGCGTGCGCATGCGCTGCTGTTCGCGCTCGCGAGCGTCGGGATACCGCGCGTCCCGCCTCGTATCGTGCG
>JBDHRG010000039.1:0-22797 GCA_039807445.1 Candidatus Competibacteraceae bacterium | reverse complement strand
CGAGAAGAAATTCGCCTCCCACGCCGACGTCGAGGAAAAGCAGGTCAGCTTCAGCAAGCTGTCCGAGCACGCCTACGCCTACACCGCCGAAGGCGATCCGAACACCGGCATCATCGTCGGTGACGATGCCGTGCTGATCGCCGACACGCAGGCCACGCCGGCCATGGCGGCCGATGTCATCCGCCGCATCCGCGAGGTCACCGACAAGCCGATCAAGTACGTCGTGCTGACGCACTACCACGCGGTGCGCGTGCTCGGCGCCTCGGCCTATCAGCCGCAGCAGATCATCGCCAGCCAGGACACCTACGACCTGATCGTCGAGCGCGGTGAAGCCGACAAGGCGAGCGAGATCGGCCGCTTCCCGCGCCTGTTCAGCAACGTCGAATCGGTGCCGCCTGGCGTCACCTGGCCGACCATGACCTTCACCGGCAAGATGACCCTCTGGCTCGGCCAGCTGGAGGTGCAACTGCTCCAGCTCGGTCGCGGCCACACCAAGGGCGACACCGTCGTCTGGCTGCCGCAGGACCGCGTGCTGCTGTCGGGCGACCTGGTGGAGTACGACGCCACGCCGTACGCCGGCGACGCCTACTTCCAGGACTGGCCGCAGACGCTCGAGAACATCGCCGCGCTGCGTCCGCAGGCGCTGGTGCCCGGCCGTGGCCCGGCGCTGATCGGCGAGGCGCAGGTCAATCAAGGTCTCGACATGACGAAGAACTTCGTCCGTGACCTCTACGCCCACGTCAAGGCCGGTGCACAGGCCGGGCGCGACCTGAGGGCGGTCTACCGCGACACCTACGACAAATTGAAGCCGAAGTACGGCGGCTGGGTCATCTTCGACCACTGCATGCCCTTCGACGTCACCCGTGCCTACGACGAAGCCACGCAGTACGCCGACCCGCGCATCTGGACCGCCGAGCGCGACCGCCAGATGTGGGAAGCGCTCGAAGGCTGATCCGCAGCATCGACACCAGGACGGGGAGGAGACAAGACATGAAACTCGGCGATCTGAGCAGCCAGCCGAACCTCGACTACCAGCAGGTGCGCTTCGACTACGAGCGCAGCCCCGACCAGGATGCCGCGACGCCGGTGCGGCATCCGGTCGTGATCGTCGGCGCCGGCCCGGTCGGCATGGCCCTGGCGATCGATCTGGCGCAGCAGAACGTGCCGGTGCTGCTGCTCGACAACGACACCAGCCTGTCGGTGGGCTCGCGGGCCCTGTGCTTCGCCAAGCGCACGCTGGAGATCTTCGACCGGCTCGGCGTCGGCGAGCGGATGATGCAGAAGGGCGTGTCATGGAACCTCGGCAAGGTGTTCTTCGGCGAAGACCTGCTGTACGAGTTCAACCTGCTGCCCGAGAGCGGCCATCAGCGGCCGGCCTTCATCAACCTGCAGCAGTACTACGTCGAAGGCTATCTGGCCGAGCGCATCGCACAGTTGCCGCTCATCCAGCTGCGCTGGGCCAACAAGGTGGCCGGCGTCGAGCAGTGCACCGACCACGTGCTCGTCACCATCGAGACGCCCGACGGCAACTACCAGATCGAAGCCGGCTACCTCGTCGGCTGTGACGGCGCGCGCTCCGCGGTGCGCCAGCTCATCGGCCAGGAGAGCAAGGGCCGCATCTTCCGCGACCGTTTCCTGATCGCCGACATCAAGATGCCGATGGACAAGCCGGCTGAACGCTGGTTCTGGTTCGACCCACCGTTCCACCGCAACCAGAGCGTGCTGCTGCACATGCAGCCCGACGGCGTCTGGCGCATCGACTTCCAGCTCGGCTGGGACGCCGATCCCGAGTTCGAGAAGCGACCCGAGAACATCAAGCCGCGCATCGACGCGCTGCTCGGGCAGGATGCCCGGTACACGCTGGAGTGGGCGAGCGTCTACACCTTCGCCTGCCTGCGCATGGACGCGTTCCGTCACGGCCGCGTGCTGTTCGCCGGCGATTCGGCGCATGGCGTGTCGCCGTTCGGCGCGCGCGGCGCCAACTCGGGCATCCAGGATGCCGAGAACCTGGCGTGGAAGCTGGCGCTGGTGCTGCGCGGGCAGGCAGGCGATCGGCTGCTCGACAGCTACGCCGAGGAGCGCGAGTTCGCCGCCGACGAGAACATCCTCAACTCGACGCGCGCCACCGACTTCATCACGCCGAAGAGCGAGATCAGCAAGCTGTTCCGTGACGCCACCCTGCACCTCGCACGCAAGCATCCGTTCGCGCGCAGCCTCGTCAACAGCGGCCGCCTGTCGGTGCCGGCGGTGCTGGATGCGAGCACGCTGAACACCGCCGACACTGATGCTTTCGAAGGCCGCATGCGGCCCGGCGCGCCGGCCGCCGACGCGCCGGTGCGGTTGTGCGACGGCAGCGACGGCTGGCTGCTGCGGCAGTTGCACGGCGGCGAGTTCGTCGCGCTGGTGTTCGGCGACGGCAATCATGCGGCCGAGCTGCGGGCGGCATCGGACACCCTGAGTCGCGCCGCCGAGGGCATCGCGCCGCTGCAGGTGATCCGCATCGCCGCGCAGGGTACGCCGGCCGGCGCCGTGGCGAGTCTGGTCGACAGCGAAGGCCTGATCGCCCAGCGCTACGACATGGAGCCCGGCTCGGTAGTGCTGTTGCGCCCCGACCAGCACGTTTGCGCCCGCTGGCGCAGGCCCTCGGCCGACGCGCTGAAAGCCGCGCTGCACACCGCGCTGGCGGCCGCCTGAGGAGACACGAGGAAACAACCATGGACCTCATCACGACCCCGCATTTCGCCTCGGCCGACGACTTCTACGAAGCGCTGATCGAGACGCACCGCGACCTCAGCGTCGAAGAAAGCCACGCGTTGAACGCGCGACTGGTGCTGCTGCTGGCCAATCACATCGGCACGATCGACGTGCTGCGCCAGGCATTGGCCGCCGCACGCGACAGCGCGCCGGCGCCCGTCCAGGTGCAGCCGCAAACGCCCCAGACGTCGTCCCAGGCCCCAGTGCCGGCCCACGCCGCCAAGAGGTGAGCGCGATGAACGCAACGAGTGCATCGGCCGCCGCGGCGCCGACGCTGGACATCGGCCGCACGCTCGACGACGGCCCGTTCACCGGCCTGCAGAAGTTCGTCGTCTTTCTGGCCGCCCTGGCGATCGTACTGGACGGCTTCGATGGGCAGCTGATCGGCTTCGCGATCCCGCTGATGATCGAGGAATGGGGCGTCACCCGGGATGCCTTCGGCCTGGTGCTCTCGGCCGGCCTGATCGGCATGGCCGTTGGCATGGCCGCCGGCGGCTGGCTTGCCGACCGCTTCGGTCGCCGCAAGGTGCTGGCCGCCAGCTGCTTGTTGTTCGGCGCCGTGACGGTGGCGATCGGCTTCGTGCCCGACGTTTTCAGCTTGTCGGTGCTGCGCTTCGTTGCCGGCCTGGGCATCGGCGGTGCGCTGCCGAGTGCAGCGACGATGACGGCCGAGTACACGCCCGCGCGCAGCCGCACGCTGGCGGTGACTTTGACCATCGTCGCCTTCCCGCTGGGCGGCATGGTGGCGGGCCTGTTCGCCGGCTGGGTGCTGCCCGCTTTCGGCTGGCGGACACTGTTCTGGATCGGCGGTTCGCTGCCGGTTGCCCTGGGGCTGGTTCTGCTGCTCGTGCTGCCCGAATCGCCACGCTTTCTTGCGCACCACCGCGAGCGCTGGCCCGAGCTGGTCAAGCTGCTCGGGCGCATGCAACGCTCGACGCCCGCCGGTACGCAGTTCAGCGACGCGGCCGAGAAGGCGCCCACGGGCAAGGCCGGTTTTGGCGCGCTGTTCCGCGATGGCCTGGCGCACGACACCCTCTTGCTGTGCCTGGCGTTCTTCATGGTCGTGCTGTCCTTGTACTCGGCCTTCAGCTGGCTGCCGACGATGCTGTCCGGTGAAGGGTTGCCGGTGGCGGTCGCGAGCCAGGGCCTGACGGCCTACAATCTCGGCGGTGTGCTCGGCGCGCTGCTGTGCGCGTTCTTCATCGGCCGCTTCGGTTCACGCTGGCCGATGACTGCGGCGGCGGTCGGGGCGGCGCTGAGCGCCTTCGCGATGATGGGCGTCGACGTGGCGGCCAACGCATCGCTGTTGATCACGGGCTTTGCCGTGCATGGCCTCTTCGTCAACGCGGCGCAGGTGTCGCTGTATGCGCTGTGCGCCCATGTCTATGCCACCGACGTGCGCGCCACCGGCACCGCGACGGCGCTCGCGGTCGGACGCGCCGGCGGCGTTCTCAGCTCGTTCATCGGCGCGGCCGTCATCACGGCCGGCGGTGCGTCCGGCTACCTCGCGCTGCTCGGTCTGGGCATGGCCGGTGCCGCACTCGCCCTGCTGCTGGTGCGCCGGCACATCCCGCGCTTGACCGCAGGCCACGCCCGTTCACAGCTGGCACCGACCTCGCACTGACGCGGGTGCCGGCCAATTCCCCGAGGAGCATCGAATCATGACGCAGACGTCCGAGCACCCGAACGCCGAGCGCTATCTGAGCGGCTTCGCCAACGAATTCGCCACCGAGGCCCTGCCGGGCGCCCTGCCCGAAGGGCGCAACTCGCCGCAGCGGGCGCCGTATGGCCTGTACGCCGAGCAGCTGTCGGGAACGGCGTTCACCGCGCCGCGCCACAGCAATCGCCGCAGCTGGCTCTACCGCATGCGCCCGGCCGCGGTGCACGAGCCTTTCGAAGGCGCCAAGGACATCGGCGCGCGCTGGCTGAGCCACGCCAGCGGCGGTTTCGACGAGGTGCCGACGCCGCCGAACCAGATGCGCTGGGACCCGCTGCCGATGCCCGACGCCGGCATGGACTTCGTCGACGGCATGGTGTCGATGGCCGGCAACGCCGGCTGTGGCATACACCTGTACGCAGCCAATCGCTCGATGGAGCAGCGCTTCTTCTACGACGCCGACGGCGAGTTGCTGATCGTGCCGCAGCAAGGCCGGTTGCGGCTCGCCACCGAGCTCGGTGTGCTCGACGTCGAGCCGCACGAGATCGCCGTCGTCCCGCGCGGCGTGCGCTTCCAGGTCGAGCTGCCGGATGGCCAGGCGCGCGGCTACGTCTGCGAGAACTACGGCGCGCTGTTCAAGCTGCCCGACCTCGGCGTGATCGGCTCCAACGGTCTGGCGAATCCGCGAGACTTCCGCACGCCGGTGGCCGCCTTCGAGGAGCGCGAGGGCGAGTTCGAACTGGTCACCAAGTTCCAGGGCCGCTTCTGGCGCGCGCGCATCGGCCATTCGCCGCTCGATGTCGTCGCCTGGCACGGCAACTACGCGCCGTACAAGTACGATCTGCGCCGCTTCAACACCATCGGCTCGATCAGCTACGACCACCCCGATCCGTCGATCTTCCTGGTGCTGCAGTCGCAGAGCGACACCCCCGGCGTCGACACCATCGACTTCGTGATCTTCCCGCCGCGCGTGCTGGCGATGCAGGACACCTTCCGCCCGCCCTGGTTCCACCGCAATTTCGCCAGCGAGTTCATGGGGCTGATCCACGGCGTCTACGACGCGAAGGCCGAAGGCTTCGCGCCGGGCGGCTGCTCGCTGCACAACTGCATGAGCGGTCACGGTCCCGACGCCGATACGTTCGCGAAGGCCAGCGCGGCCGATACCGGCAAGCCCGACTACATCGAGGACACGATGGCCTTCATGTTCGAGACCCCCGCGGTGATCCAGCCCACCCGCTACGCGCTCGAAACCGTGCAGTTGCAGCACGAGTACTACCGCTGCTGGCAGGGGCTGGCCAAGCACTTCGATGCCAAGCGGCGCTGAGACGGCCAGTGCATAACGAACGCGCCGCGAGGAGACAAAGATGACGATCCACACACCCGACGGCACCCACGACCCGACGCTGCAAAGCTGGGTCGAATCGGCCAACGAGCCGGCGACCGACTTCCCGATCCAGAACCTGCCGATCGGCCGCTTTCGCCGCGCCGACGACGCGGATTGGCGCATCGGCGTCGCCATCGGCGACCAGGTGCTCGACCTGCATCGCGCCAAGCTCATCGCAAGCGATGACATGAGCGGCCTGCTGCGGCTCATCCCGCAAGCGCGGCGCGCGCTGCGCGAAGCGCTCAGCCAGGGGCTGCGCGCCGGCAGCAAGCAGGAAGCACAGTTCCGCCAGGCGCTGGTGCCGCAGGCGCAGGTACAGATGGGCCTGCCGTGCGCGATCGGCGACTACACCGACTTCTACGTCGGCATCCATCACGCCACCGCAGTCGGCAAGCTGTTTCGCCCCGACAACCCGCTGCTGCCGAACTACAAGTTCGTGCCGATCGGCTACCACGGCCGCGCCTCGACGATCAACGTCAGCCCGAGCCGCTTCCCGCGCCCGCAAGGCCAGCGCCGCGGCGCCGACGACACACACCCCGAGTTCGGCCCCAGCGTGCGCATGGACTACGAACTCGAGCTCGGCTTCGTCATCGGTCGCCCGAACCCACAGGGCGAACCGGTGGCGATGCAGAGCGCCGAAGACCACCTGTTCGGCGTCACCCTGTTCAACGACTGGAGCGCGCGCGACCTGCAGGCCTGGGAATACCAGCCGCTCGGGCCGTTCCTGTCGAAGAACTTCGCCAGCACCTTGTCGCCGTGGGTGATCACGATGGACGCGCTGGCGCCGTTTCGCAAGCCGTTCCAGCGACCGCCCGGCGATCCCGAGCCGCTGCCTTACCTCGACTCGGCGGCCAACCGCGAGGCTGGCCTGCTCGACATCGAGCTCGAAGTCTGGCTGCAGACCGAGAAGATGCGCGAAGCGGGGAACCCGGGTGAGCGCATCTCGCGCTCGAACGCCGCCGAAGCGTCGTACTGGTCCCCCGCGCAACTGGTGGCGCACCATACCGTCAACGGCTGCAGCCTCAGCAATGGCGACTTGTTCGGCTCGGGCACCTTGTCGGGCCCGAGGCCAGGCGAGTCGGGTTCGCTGCTGGAGTTGACGCAGGGCGGCAAGGCGCCGATCCGGCTTTCCAACGGCGAGACGCGCAGCTTCCTCGAAGACGGTGACACGATCATCCTTCGCGGCTATTGCCAGCGCGAAGGCTTCAGGCGCATCGGCTTCGGCGAGTGCCGCGGCACGATGCTGGCGGCGCGTAGCGCCTAGGAGCCGCGTATGAAGACGGCCAGCGCCGCCGACGTCGTCGCTCGCATCCCCGAAGGTGCGAGCCTGATGATCGGCGGCTTCATGGGTGGCGGCAGCCCGCACGGCCTGATCGACGAGATCGTGCGCCAGAAGAAGGGCGGGCTGACCGTCATCGCCAACGACACCGCACGCCCCGGCGTGGGCATCGGCAGGCTGATCGACGCCGGCCTGGTGCGCAAGGTGGTGACGAGCCATATCGGCACCAACCCGCGCACACAGCAGCTGATGATCGAAGGCGCCATCGAGGTGCAGCTGGTGCCGCAAGGTACCCTGGCCGAGCGCATCCGTGCCGGTGGCTTCGGCTTGGGCGGCGTGCTCACGCCGACCGGCGTCGGCACGCTGGTCGCCGAGGGCAAACAGACGCTGACGATCGACGGCCGCGAGTTTCTCGTCGAAACCGCGCTGAAGGCGGACTTCGCCTTGATCGCTGCGCGCCGCGCGGACTACGACGGCAACCTCGAGTACGCCTTCACCGCGCGTAACTTCAACCCGCTGATGGCGATGGCCGGCGCCACCGCGATCGTGGAAGCCGAGCAGATCGTGCCGGTCGGCGCGATCGCTCCCGACATGGTTGTAACCCCGGGCGCGCTGGTGCATTACCTGGTACGGAGGGTGACTGCATGAGCCCCGCAATGACCTCGACCGATCAACTGAGCGACAAGGATCTCATCGCCCGCCGGGTCGCCCAGGAGTTGCGTGATGGCGACCGCGTGAATCTCGGCATCGGGTTGCCGACGCTGGTGGCGACCTACCTGCCCAAGACCATCCGCGTCCACTTCCACTCCGAGAACGGCATCATGGGCATGAGCCCGTTGCCGGGCGAGGGTTTCGATGACCCGAGCTTGACCGACGCCGGCGGACGCCCGGTCGGTGCGATGCCGGGTGCAAGCGCCTTCGATTCGGCGTTCTCGTTTGGCTTGATCCGCGGCGGCCATCTCGACGTCACCGTGCTCGGCGGCCTCGAGGTGGACGAGGCCGGACAGCTGGCGAACTGGATGGTGCCGGGCAAGATGGTGCCGGGCATGGGCGGAGCGATGGACCTCGTCACCGGCGCCAGGCGCGTCATCGTCGCGATGACGCACCGCTCACGCAGCGGATCGAAGATCGTCAAGCGCTGCACGCTGCCGATCACCTCGATCCGGCGCGTCGACCTCATCGTTACCGAACTGGCGGTCATCGAGCCGACCGCGTCCGGGCTGGTACTGCGCGAAACGATGCCCGGCGTCTCGGTACAGCAGGTGATCGACGCCACCGCGGCGACGCTGACGATACCGCCCGGCTGAGCAGCACACGGCTCAATGGCCGAGCCCTGCCGCTTGCGCTGAAAAGCTTCGTCCGCAAAGCGCGCAATCGCCCGACCCAAGGAGATGTTCTCCATATCCTATGCGCTGGGTATGCTGCGCCAGGACGTCGGCGCGCTCGACGCCGGACACCAGGGCGTGGCCGACGGCCTGGCGAGGAGCTGAACAGCGCGCTGTAGCGCGCCGTTCGTCAACGCCACCCCGGCGCGCGCTGTCGGGGTGGCGTGGGCAGGCTGGCTCAGCTCAGCAGCGCCGCCCCGGTCTTGGCCTGGATCTCGTCGCGGCTCACGCCCGGTGCCAGCTCGACCAGCGCCAGCCCCGCGGGGGTCACGTCGATCACACCGAGGTCGGTGATGATGCGGTTGACCACCCGCTGCCCGGTCAGCGGCAGATTGCATTCCTTCAGGATCTTGTGCGCGTCGCCCTTGGCGACGTGCTCCATCAGCACCACCACGCGCTTGACCCCGGCCACCAGATCCATCGCCCCGCCCATGCCCTTGATCATCTTGCCCGGGATCATCCAGTTGGCCAGATCGCCGTTCTCGGCCACCTGCATCGCGCCGAGGATCGCCAGGTTGATGTGGCCGCCGCGGATCATCCCGAACGAGTCGGCCGAGGAGAAGAACGCCGAGCCCGGCACCGTGGTCACGGTCTGCTTGCCGGCGTTGATCAGGTCGGGATCGACCTCGTCTTCGGTCGGGAACGGGCCGATGCCGAGCAGGCCGTTCTCCGACTGCAGCCACACGTCCATGCCCTCGGGAATGTAATTGGCCACCAGCGTCGGCAGGCCGATGCCGAGGTTGACGTAGAAGCCGTCCTGCAGTTCCTGCGCCGCGCGCGCAGCCATTTCATCGCGGGTCCAAGCCATGGTTTTCGCTCTCCTTCAGGCCGCCGGGCGCGTGGTGCGCTGCTCGATGCGCTTCTCGGGCGTCGGGTTGACGACGATGCGTTGCACGAAGATCCCCGGGGTGTGGATCTGGTCGGGGTCGAGCTCGCCCACCTCGACCAGCTCCTCGACCTCGACCACGGTGATGCGCCCGGCGGTCGCCGCCATCGGGTTGAAGTTGCGTGCGGTTTTGCGGTAGATCAGGTTGCCGGCGCGGTCGGCCTTCCACGCCTTGACCAGCGCCACGTCGGCGGTGAGGCTGCGCTCGAGCACGTAGGTCTCGCCGTCGAACTCGCGCAGCTCCTTGCCCTCGGCGACCACGGTGCCGACCCCGGTGCGGGTGAAGAACGCCGGGATGCCGGCCCCGCCGGCGCGCAGCTTCTCGGCCAGCGTGCCCTGTGGGGTGAACTCGAGCTCGAGTTCACCGGCCAGGTACTGGCGCTCGAATTCCTTGTTCTCGCCGACGTACGATGAAATCATCTTCCTGATCTGGCGCGTCTCGAGCAGCAGCCCCAGGCCGAAGCCGTCGACGCCGGCGTTGTTGGAGATGCAGGTGAGATTCTTGGCGCCCGAGTCGCGCAGCGCCTCGATCAGCGCCTCGGGAATGCCGCACAGACCGAAGCCGCCGACGGCGAGCGTCTGGCCGTCGGCGACGATGCCTTGCAACGCCGCGCGGGCGTCGGGATAGATCTTGTTTGCCATGTCCTGCCTCGTGGTTCTGATCCCTGGGCGAGTGTCCCGCTCCGGGCAGTGCCTCGGTCGCCTGCCTGTTCGGGACGGGAAACACCCTACTGGTTTCGAAAGAAACTTTCTAGTCGTGCGTTCGGCGATCGTCGATCACCTTGCCGTCGTTCGGCAGGCTGCCCGGCGCGACCGGCCGGACTTCGCCGCGCAGCTTGCAGACCTCGCGCAGGCTCGCCGCGACCGCGGCGGCCAGCCCCTCGGGTGCGCCGGTGACTTCGCAGTGCAGCGTCATCACGTCGTCGTGCCCGATCCGCTCGACCACCAGCCGCACCCGGCCGAGCCCGGGATGACGCTTGGCGACCTCCGCGACCTGGCCCGGGTGAACGAACATGCCGCGCACCTTGGTGGTCTGGTCGGCGCGGCCGAGCCAGCCCTTGAGCCGGCGGTTGCTGCGCCCGCACGGGCTCGCGCCCGGCAGGAAAGCCGACAGGTCGCCGGTGGCGAAGCGGATCAGCGGGTAGTCGGGGTTCAGCGTCGTCACCACGACTTCGCCGATCTCGCCCTCGGCCACCGGATCGCCGGTGCCCGGCATCACGATCTCGACGATCACGCCTTCGTCGACCACCAGCCCCTGGCGCGCCTCGGTCTCGTAGGCGATCAGGCCGAGATCGGCGGTGCCGTAGCACTGCAGCACCGACACGCCGCGCGCCTCGAGGTCCTGCCGCAGCGCCGACGGCAGCGCCTCACCGGTCACCAGCGCCTTCTTCAGGCTGAAGGCCTCGGCGCCGAGCTCGGCAGCCTTGTCGAAGATGATGCGCAGGAACGAGGGCGTGCCGACATAGCCGGCCGGCTTCAGATCGCCGATCGCCGCCACTTGCAGCTCGGTCTGGCCGGTGCCGGCCGGGAACACGGTGCAGCCGAGCGCCAGCAGCCCGCTCTCGAACATCGAGCCGGCCGGGGTGAAGTGGTACGAAAAGGCGTTGTGCGCCAGCTCGCCGGCGCGGAAGCCGGCGGCGTGCAGCGCGCGCGCGAAGCGCCAGTAGTCGGCGCGCCGGCCCTCGGGCTCGTACAGCGGCCCGGGCGACTGGAACACCTTGGCCAGGCCTCCCCAGCCTTCGGTGGCGAAGCCGCCGAACGGCGGCAGCGCCTTCTGCCGCGCGCCGAGCTCGGCCTTGCGCGTGACCGGCAACTGCGCCAGCGCCTCGAAGCTCGTCACCGCCTCGGGCTCGATGCCCGCCAACAGCTCCGCGAAGGCCGGCGCCAGCCGCTGCGCATGCGCGATCTGCGCGGGCAGCGCGGCGAGCAGCCGCCGCTCGCGCGCCTCGGGGGGCTGGGTTTCCAGTTCGTCGTAGTAGTGCATGGCCATCCACTCTCAAGGCACGAGGAGCGAGGCACGAGGAGCAAGTGAAGCCAAGGGAACGGCCTACTCGCGCCTCGCTCCTCGAGCCTCGCCCCTTCGCTCAGAGCCAGCGCTTGCGGCGCTTGTAGGACTTCAGGTTCTTGAACGACTTGCGCTCTTCACCGCCGCCGCCGAGGTAGAAATCCTTGACGTCCTGGTTGTTGAGCAGTTCTTCCTGGCTGCCGTCGAGCACGATCTTACCCGACTCCATGATGTAGCCGTAGCCGGCGTGGTGCAGCGCCATGTTGGCGTTCTGCTCCACGATCAGCATCGTGATGCCCTGCTCGCGGTTGATCTTGTGGATGATGTTGAACACTTCCTTGACCAGCAGCGGCGACAGCCCCATCGAGGGCTCGTCGAGCAGGATCATCTTCGGCCGGGCCATCAGCGCGCGGCCGATCGCGAGCATCTGCTGCTCGCCGCCGGACAGGTACCCGGCCAGCCCGGTGCGCTCCTTCAGCCGCGGGAAGTATTCGAACACCATCTCGATGTCGTCGCGCACGGCCCGATCCTTGCGCGTGAAGGCGCCGAGGCGCAGGTTCTCGATCACCGTCATGTCGCCGATGATCCGCCGCCCTTCCATCACCTGGAAGATGCCGCGGCGCACGATCTCCTCCGGCGGGCGGTTGGTCAGCGACTCGCCCATGAAGCTGACCGATCCGCGGGTGACCTCGCCGTTCTCGGTCTTCAACAGGCCCGAGATCGCCTTCAGCGTGGTCGACTTGCCGGCGCCGTTGGGGCCGAGCAGCGTGACGATCTCGCCCTCGGGCACCTCGAGGCTGACGCCGCGCAGCACCAGGATCACGTCGTCGTAGACGACCTCGATGTTGTTGACCGTCAGCAGCGGCTCTTTCTGCAGCTGGCGTGCGGGTTCGCCCATATAACACCCCCGTTCGTTCACCCTAGCCCCCCGCCCTGCGGCTTTAGCCGCAGGGCGCTCGGCGGGGCGAAGCGGCGCTTCGCCCTGATCCGCCTCGCCCCCCTTGCCAGGGGGAGGGAATGGACATCACCACCCCAGCCAGTCCGGCCGGCGCTCGATCGTCGCGGTGTAGATCTTCTCGAAGCCCTTGTCGGCGCTGCGATACACCATCACCTGGTTGGTGCCGCGGTGATCTTCCGGCGTCCAGGTCGAAGGCAGGCACACGCCGCCGAGCTCGGCCGGCACGTGGTCCTGCATCGCTTCCATCGCCGCCTTGATGTTCGGGCCGGTGATGCCGCCGGGCATCGCATCGGCCTTGACCATCGCGTCGCGCATCAGGAAGGCGCCGCAGACCGCGCGCATGTAGTGCAGCGGACGCTTCTCGGTGCCGCCGGCATCGGAGAGCTTCGACACTTCGCGCACCGTCTTCATGCCCGGAGCGTCGGAGTTCCAGTCGGCAGCGCCGACCACCCAGACGATGCCCTTGCCAGCACCCTGCGCGGCGTTTTCGGCGTACTCGTCCCAGCCCCAGACGTTGGAGATGAACTGCGTGTCGACGCCGACCGTCTTGCACGACTGCACCAGCGAGATGTTCGAGCCCGAGGTGTTGGCGAGGTAGGCGTAGTGGGCGCCGGACTCCTTCAGCGACAGGCACTGCGCCTTGAAGTCGCCGGCCTTCAGCGAATAGACGATCGGGTTCAGCACCTCGAAGTCGAGTTCCTTGGCGTAGGCGGCACAGGCTTGCTTGGGCGCGTTCGGGTATGGGTGGTTGTCACCCATGTGCACGAACTTCGGCGCACCCTGGCCGCCTTTCTTCTTCCAGTCTTCCGCGGCCCACTGCACCACGCCGCGGCAGCCGTCGGTGTACGAGGGGCCGTAGAAGAAATTGTACGGCGCCGCGGTCTTGGTGTGCTCGGACTTGCCCTGCGGGTCGGTCAGGTGGCCCGAGTACGAGGCCGACATCAAGAACACCTGGTCCTTGGTGACGAACTGCACCAGCGCTTCGACGTCGGCGGTGCCCCAGCCCTGGATCGCGACCGGCTTGGTCGACGACAGCCACTTCTTGTAGGTCGCGATCGCCTGCGGCGCGTTGTAGCCGTAATCGACGGTCTCGAAGGCGATCTTCTTGCCGTTGACGCCGCCGTGCTGGTTGATGTAGTTCAGCGCGTCGGCGATGCCCTGGCCATAGGGCTTGCCGACGTCCGAGGTCGGCCCGGTGTAGGCGGCGAGATGCCCGACCGGGATGTCGGCGGCGAAGGCGGCCGTGGCGCCGAGCGCTCCCAGCACGGCGACGGCCAGGGTCTTGACCGCGAACGGATTGCGCATGGGGTATTCTCCTCTTGTCTTCGCTCAGGGTAGCCCGGCGGCGCCGGGCTTTTTCTTCTTCCATGCCCGTCCGCCGGAGCCGCGCCCCGGCGGACGATCCTCAGTACGAGAACGGATAGAGCTTCCAGTAACTCTTCGCGAGCTTCCAGCGGTGCGCGAGGCCGTCGGGCTCGAAGATCAGGAACAGGATGATCGCCAGTCCGATCGCCATCTGCTTGACGTAGGCCAGGCCTTGCGCCAGCGCCGGGAAGGCGTCGCCGACGCTGCCGATCAGCGCCGTCATCACCTCGGGCAGCAGCACCATGAAGGCTGCGCCGAGCAGCGAACCCATCACCGTGCCCAGCCCGCCGATGATGATCATGCCGAGGAACTGGATCGACAGCAGGATGGTGAAGCCCTCGGCCGAGACGAAGCCCAGGTAGTGCCCGTACAGCGCCCCGCCGATGCCGGCGTAGAACGACGACACGCCGAACGACAGGATGCGGTACTTGGTCAGGTTGATGCCCATGATCTCGGCGGAGAGGTAATGGTCGCGCACCGCGACGAAGGCGCGCCCGTCGCGCGTGCGCAGCAGGTTGGCGCCGACGCCGAACATCACCACCACTGCCGCCAGCACCACGTAGAAGAAGCGCTGGTCGTTGTTGAACTCGAAGCCGAACAACGTGAACGGCTGCGCCAGCGCACCTGCCGAGCCGCCGGTGAACCAGTTCGCGCGGGCGAAGAAGTCCTCGAGGATGAACTGCGAGGCCAGCGTCGCGATCGCCAGGTACAGCCCCTTGATGCGCCCGGCCGGGATGCCGACGATCATGCCGACTGCGGTGGTCAGCACGCCGGCGAGCGGGATCGCGAACACCACCGGGATCGCGAAGGTGTTGTTGATCCAGGCCGAGGCGAAGGCGCCGAAGCCGAAGAAGGCGGCATGGCCGAGCGAGATCTGCCCGGTGAAGCCGACCAGGATGTTGAGCCCCAGCGCGGCGATGCCGTAATAGCCGATCTGGATCAAGAGGTTCAGGTAGTACGCGCTCAGCACCAGGGGCGCCAGGCACGCGAGCAGCACGGCACCGAGCGCGAAGTTGCGCGACATCGGCGTCGGGAAGATCGTCGTGTCGGCCTGGTAGCTGGTGCGGAACTCGCCGCAGCGCATCGAAGCATGTCCACCGGCCATCGTTCAGATCCTCTCGATGTTCTTGGTGCCGAACAGGCCGTAGGGCTTGATCATCAGGATGATCACCAGCGCGTAGAATGGCGCCACCGTGTACAGATTGCCGATCTGCAGCCACTGGCTGTCGAAGTACTCGGCCAGGTTCTCGAGCACGCCGATGATGATGCCGCCGGCGATCGCGCCGACGATCGAGTCGAGCCCGCCGAGGATCACCGCCGGGAACACCTTGATGCCGAAGAACGACAGCGCCGAGGACACGCCGTTGACCATGCCGACGACCACGCCGGCCAGCGCCGACACCACCGCCGAGATCGCCCACGACATCGCGAACACCTGCTTGACCGACACGCCGAGACTCTGCGCTGCCTGCTGGTCGAAGGCGGTGGCGCGCATCGCCAGCCCCATGCGCGAGTGCTTGAAGAACCAGTAGAACGCCGCCATCACGATCAGCGAGATCACCAGGCTCATGATGTACGCGGTCTGCACCTGCAACCCGAGCACGTTCATCGTCGCCTGCTCGAACACCTGCGGGAAGGGCTGCGCGAACACACCGAACATCCAGCCCATCAGCGACTGGAAGAACATCGACAGCCCGATCGTGACCATGATGATCGAGATGATCGGCTCGCCGATCAGCGGCCGCAGCACCACGACCTGCAGCAGGATGCCGAACAGCATCATGAAGGCGAAGGTCATCGGGAAGCCGATCCACAGCGGCAGCTGGAACTCGGTCATCAGCCACCAGCACACCCAGGCGCCGATCAGCAGGAATTCGCCCTGGGCGAAGTTGACGACCTGGGTCGACTTGTAGATCAGCACGAAGCACATCGCGACCACGCCGTACAGCGTGCCGACGATCAGCCCGTTCACCAGCAGTTGCAGCAGAAGGTCCAGATTCATGGCAGGGCCTCCGTTCAGCCGACCGCGCGACGCGCGCCGGCGGGCGATTCGGCGTCGAGGTCGACGATCGCGAGCTCGGTCTGCACGCGCGACTTCGAGCCGTCCTGGAAAGTGATCACGGTGTCGATCTTCACCGAGGCGGCATCGGCGTAGATGCCGGCGATGATGTCGGCGTACTTCTCGTTGATCACGCCGCGGCGCACCTTGCGGGTGCGGGTCAGCTCGCCGTCGTCGGGGTCGAGCTCCTTGTACAGCAGCACGAAGCGCTTGATCCGCTGCGCCTCGGGCAGGCTGGCGTTGACCGTGCACAGCTCCTGCTCGAGCAGGCGGTAGACTTCGGGCTGCGCCGACAGGCTGGTGTAGCTGGTGAAGGCGATGCCGTGCTGCTCGGCCCACTTCGAGACGATCGAATAGCGGATGCAGACGATCGCCGACAGGTACGGCTTCTCGTGGCCGAGGATCACCGCTTCGGCGATGTACGGCGAGAACTTGAGCTTGTTCTCGATGTACTGCGGCGAGAAGCGCGTGCCTGCGGACGTGACCGCCAGGTCCTTGATGCGGTCGATCACCACCAGGTGGCCGCTGTCGGGCTTGATGTAGCCGGCGTCGCCGGTGTGCATCCAGCCCTCGTGGATCTCCTTGCGCGTCGCTTCCTCGTTCTTGTAGTAGCCGAGGAACATGCCCGAGTTGCGCGCGATGATCTCGCCGACGCCGTGCTCGTCGGGCGCCTCGATCCGCACCTCGGCATTGTCGAACGGCACGCCGACCGAGTCGAAGTCGACGTCGTCGGCGCGATGGACCGTGTACGCACCGGCGAGCTCGGTCTGGCCGTAGAGCTGGCGCAGCGGCACCCCCATCGCCTGGAAGAACTTGAAGGTCTCGGGACCGAGCGCCGCGCCGCCGGTCGCCGCCGAGCGCAGGAAGGTGAAGCCGAGCCGATCGCGCAAGGCGCGGAACAGGATGAAGTCGGCGAGCTTCGAACGCCGGCCCTGCTCGAGCGCCTCGGTGCCGAGCTTCATGCCGAGGCGGAACATCGCCTGCTTGAACGGCGTGGCGTCCATCATCCGGCTGCGCACGTCGGCGGCGATCGACTCCCACACCCGCGGCGCCAGCAGCACGAAGGTCGGACCGATCTCGCGCAGATCGCTCATCATCGTCTCGGGCTCTTCGACGAAGTTGACCGTGCAGCGCGCGATCAGCCACTGCGCCACCGCGTACACCTGCTCCATCACCCACGGCAGCGGCAGCACCGAGACGTAGTCGTCGCCCGGGAACTTGGGGTCGGCGCGCAGGTAGGCGGTGCAGTGGTCGATGAAGGGCCCGGCCTGCATCATGCTGAGCTTGGGGTTCGAGGTCGTGCCCGAGGTGGTGCACAGGATCGCGACCGCCTCGCCCTTGCCCGCCTCGACCCATTGCGCATACAGCGCCGGCTGCTCGCGCGCGAGCTGCTCGCCCTTGGCCAGCAACTGCTCGAGGCTCAAGAGCCGCGGATCGTCGTACTTGCGCATGCCGCGCGGGTCGCAGTAGACGATGTGCGTCAGACTCGGGCACTGCGGCGCGATCTCGAGCAGCTTGTCGGCCTGCTCCTCGTCCTCGGCGACGATGACCTTGGCCTCGGCGTACTGCACCAGGTAGGCGACTTCCGGGCCCATCGAATCCTGGTAGATGCCGAGGCTCATCGCCCCCAAGGCGTGCGCGGCGACTTCGCTCCAGATCCACTGCGGGCGGTTGTTGCCGAGCAGCCCGACCGCGTCGCCGGCGCGCACGCCGAGCGCGTACAGCCCGAGCGCGGTCAGCCTGACGCGCTCGTGGCACTGCGCCCAACTGAACTCGTTCCAGATGCCGAATTCCTTTTCGCGCATCGCCACGCCGTCGGGCCACTGCGCGGCATTGTGCGCCAGCAGCTTGGGGAAGGTGTCGTAGCGCGCGATGTCGGGATAGACCGGCGCCATCGAGGGGTGCTTGCGCTTCATCGGGTCACCTCCGCCTCGACCGCCATCTCGACGTCGGCACCGAGGTAGGCGGTGCGCACGTGCGGGTTGTCCATGATCTCGTCGGGCAGCCCCTCGGCGATCTTCCTGCCGAAGTCGAGCACCATGATCCGGTGCGACACGTCCATCACCACCCCCATGTCGTGCTCGATCATGATCACGGTCATGCCCCACTCTTCGTTGAGATCGAGGATGTAGCGCGCCATGTCCTCCTTTTCCTCGAGGTTCATGCCGGCCATCGGCTCGTCGAGCAGGATCAGGTCGGGGCGCAGCGCCACCGCGCGCGCCAGCTCGACGCGCTTGCGCAGACCGTACGACAGCGTCCCGGCGGTCGCCTTGCGGATGTGGCTGATCTCGAGGAAGTCGATGATGTCCTCGACCTGGCGGCGGTGCTTGAGCTCTTCGCGCTGCGCGCCGCCGAACCAGTACAGCGAGCCGGTGAAGAAGTTGTTGCGCAACAGGTGATGCCGGCCGACCATGATGTTGTCGAGCACGGACATGTGGCTGAACAGCGCCAGGTTCTGGAAGGTGCGGCCGATGCCGAGCTCGCAGCGCTCGTTCGGGCTCATCCGCGTGACGTCTTTGCCCTTGAACACGACGCTGCCCTGGCCGGGGCTGTAGCGCCCGGAGATGCAGTTCAGCATCGAGGTCTTGCCGGCGCCGTTGGGGCCGATGATCGAGAACACTTCGCGCTTGCGCACGCCGAAGCTCACGTCGGTCAACGCCTTGACGCCGCCGAAGGCCAGCGAAACGTTGCGCACCTCGAGCAGCACGTCTTCGTATTCGCGCTCAGCCTGCATCGGTCCCCCCTCCCTGCCGCCGGTGCCGCATCCCGTCCGGGAGCGGCGACATCCTCGGGAACGCCCCCGGGCTGCGCCCAGAGGCACCTGGCCACTTCGCCTCCATCATCCGCTTGTCCCCCCCGCGTCGGCTCTGTTTGTATGAACCCCAGGTTGACGCATGCGTCAACCTGGGGTGGCTTGTAACTGACGTTTACGTAAACGGTAAATGATCCGTACGCAGAGATCAACTGTCCCGTACACGTCAGTGGCATCCCGGGGCTATCCCCGGTTCACGCTCCGGCGACGACGACGATGCGCCGCCCGGTGACCTTGGCCTGCAGATAGTCGTCGAAGGCGCCCGGCAGGGCGTCGAACGCCACGTCGCTGCCCGCGATCAGGTCGAGGTGGCGCGGCTTCAGGTCCGAAGCCAGTCGCTCCCAGACGCGGTCGCGGACCTCGAGCGGGCAGTACGGCGAATTGATGCCGAGTAGGCTGACGCCGCGCAGGATGAAGGGCATCACCGTGGTGTGCAGCTCGTGGCTCGCCGCCAGGCCGATCGAGGCGATGTTGCCGAAGGGCTTGACGGTGCGCGTCATGTAGGTCAGCACCTCGCCGCCGAGATTGTCGATCGCCCCGCCCCACTGCGCCTTTTCCATCGGCTTGGAGCCGAGGTCCAGCCCCTCGCGCGGCAGGGTACGCGCCGCGCCGAGCGCCTTCAGGTAATCCTCGGCGCCGGACTTGCCGGTCAGCGCGACCACCTCGTAGCCGCGCCCGGCCAGCAGGTCGACCGCGATGCTCCCCACGCCGCCCGAAGCGCCGCTGACCAGGATCGGGCCGTGCTCGGGGCACTGGCGGTTCTCTTCCATCCGGTGGATGCCGAGCGCCGCGGTGAAGCCGGCGGTGCCGATCGCCATCGTCTCGCGCAGGCTCATGCCGGCGGGCAGGCGCACGATCCAGTCGCTCTTCACCCGGCAGTACTCGGCGTAGCCGCCGTCGTGCTCTTCGCCGATGCCGGCGCCGACCACCAGCACCGCGTCGCCTTCCTTGAAACGCGGGTCCTTCGAGCTGGCCACATGTCCGGCGACGTCGATGCCGACCACCATCGGGAAGCGCTTCATGATGCGTCCGGCACCGGTCGCCGCGAGCGCGTCCTTGTAGTTGATCCCCGAGTACGCGGTCTTGATCACCACGTCGCCGGGCGACAGGTCATCGAGCGTCAGGTCGTCGAAGCGCGAGGCGACCTTGCCTTCGATCTGGTGCGCGCGGTAGGCGCGGAAGGTCTGGTCTTGCATGGTTCCTCCGTGGTGGCGCCGTGGTGGCACCGGTGGTCGTCGACAAGCGACGCAGGTTCGGGACGTCGAGCCACCGCCGGTGCGGGTCGATTGCACGCTCGCGCACGCGGAACGTGAACCCGACGGTAGCAGGACCTCCAAAGGCGCAGCTGAGCTCGTCCTTCAGCAGTGCGGGGGCTATCCATGGGCTTGCCGGCCTCCTGGATCACTCCGTTGAAAGGGGCAGGAAACGTGGCGCGCCAGCAGCCCGCACCGCGCCGTCCGCGCCAACGCTGTATATGCCGCGTGCCACGTTGTGCGGGTGCGCCGCAGCTTCGGAAAGGCTCAGCACGGGTGCGAAACACACGTCGCTGCCTTCGAGAAGGTCGCACCAGTGCGCGCGCGGGCGGCTGGCAAACAGCGCAGCGAAGCGCGCCTTCAGCGCAGGCCAGGTATCCACGTCATACTGCGTGGCCGGGTCCACGTCGGCAAGGCCGAGTTTGTCCAGCAGCAGCGCGTAGAACTGCGGCTCCAGCGCGCCGAGCGTGATGAAGCCGCCGTCGGCGCAGGTATAGACGTCGTAGAACGGTGAGTCATGGAACGGGCTGGGCGCCGGACTGTCCCGCTGCCCGCTCGCACGTACCCACTGCGCGATGGTGCCGAGCATCGCCAGCACATCGACAATGGCACCGTCCACCACACACCCGTGGCCGCTGGCGCGCGCCTCCAGCAGCGCGCAGGCCATGCCGAAGGCCAGGCCCAGCGCGCCGGTAGCGTCCCCCACGATCGTGGGCGGTACGATCGGCCGTCCGCCCCGGTGCGCCGACAGCGACAGCAGCCCGGTCAACGCGACATAGTTCAGGTCGTGCCCGGCCGCCCGGGCCAGCGGCCCACGTTGACCCCAGCCGGTCATGCGGCCGTAGACCAGCCGCGGGTTGCGCGCGGCGCAGTCCGCTGGCCCCAGACCCAGCTTCTCCATCACCCCGGGGCGATTGCCTTCGATCAGCGCGTCGGCTGCGGCCACCAGCGCCATCGCCTCGGCTGCCCCGGTCGCCTGTTTCAGGTCGAGCGTCACGACGGTCTTGCCGCGCCGCAGGGGGTTGTCAGCTGCTCCACCGAGCCGCTCGTTCACCGCGCCCTTTCGTGGCCGTGCGATCACGGTCACCTCGGCACCCATGTCGGCCAGCATCCGGCCGGCCAGCGGGCCGGGTCCGATGCCTTCGAATTCGACAACGCGGATGCCAGTCAACGGCGGCTTCATGCGGACAGCCCCTGCGCGAATAGCCGGCGCTCCTCCGCCGGGCACACGTGACCCCTTCGCCTCCGCCATCCGCTTGTCCCCCCCGCGTCGGTTCTTTGTATGAACCCCGGATTGACGCATGCGTCAACCCAAGAGTGGCTTATAACTGACGTTTACGTAAACGGTAAATTATCCTCGCGGCAGAGGTCAAATGCTCGTACACCTCCGTGCACCGCTCCGGCGCGACGCGGTATCGCGCAGTCACTCCGCAGCGACGACGACGATGCGCCGCCCGGTGACTTTGGCCGGCAGATAGTCGTCGAAGGCGCCCGGCAGGGCGTCGAAAGCCACGTCGCTGCCCGCGACCAGGCCGAAGCAGCGCTGCCAGCATCAGCCCCGGGATCAGCTCTTCCTTGCCCTTGTAGAGCTGGCTGTTGGAGTAGACCTCGACCCTGACCTTGCCGCCGGTGCGCTCTTCGGCGAGCTCCTTGAACTTCTCGGCCGCCTTGCCCTTGGGGGTGTCGGTCGCGACGACATGACCGAACTTGATGACGATGGGCTCATCGGCCGCCTGCGCCTGGGCAGCGGCGAAGACCAGGCCGCCGAGGGTGGCGGCCAGCAGCGCGTGCTTGAAGATCATGGTGTCTCTCCTCTGGGGGTCTTGTTGTGCTGGGTTCAGGCTTGGTGGCCGGCGCGCCGCAGGATCCGCTGCGCGCGCTCGAGCACCGGGGCGTCGACCATCTGACCGTCGACGGCGAAGGCACCTTCGCCGCAGGCCGAGGCCTCGACCACGCGGCGGGCCCAGTCGAGCTCGGCGGCGCTCGGCGTGAAGGCGGCATTCACCATGCCGACCTGGCGCGGGTGGATGCACAGCATCCCGCCGAAGCCGGCAGCGCGCGCATGACGGGCGGCACGCGACAGGCCCGCGGTGTCGTCCAGCACCGGGAACACGCCGTCGATCGGCGCCGTCAGCCCGGCCGCGCGCGACTGCACCAGCAGCGCGAAGCGCGCCTGGTCGAGCATGCGCTCGGCGCCCTCGGAGCCGGGCACCAGGTCGAGGTCGAGCGCGAGGTCGAGCGAACCGAGCGCGAGCCGCGCCACGCCGGGCACACACACCAGCTCGGGCAGGGCCAGCAGCCCCGCCGCGCTCTCGACGATCGGCCAGACCGGCTTGCCGCTGACGGCGGCCGCATGGCCGACCGCCGAAGCGGTCTCGGCCTTGGGCAGCATCACCGCGGCGACGCCCGGGTGGGTGCAGAGCGCGAGATCGGCCTCGTGCCCGTCGACGCCCGCGGCATTGATGCGCACCAGCACCCGCGCAGCGGGCGTCGTGTCGAGGAAAGCCCGGATGACTTCGCGGGCTTCGGCCTTGGCGGCCGACGCCACCGCGTCCTCGAGGTCGACGATCACGGCATCGGCACCGCTCGCCAGCGCCTTGGGGATGCGCTCGCCGCGGTTGCCGGGCACGAACAGCGCGGAACGGATGGTCGGCATCATTGCGTGATGCATGGAAACGCTCATGACGGGGCTCCTTCAGATCGCGCCGGCCCGGTGCAGGCGATCGATGTCGGTTTCGCTCCAGCCGAGCTCGGCCAGGATCGCGGCGGTGTGCTGGCCGAGCGCGGGCACGGCGTCCATCCGCGGCGTGTAGGCATCGATGTCGCCGGGGGGCAGCAGCGCCGGGATCGGCCCGGTCGGGGTGTCGACCTGGGTCCAGCGCCGGCGCGCCGCGAGCTGCGGATGCGCCCACACCTCGTGCATGTCGTTCATGCGCGCGTTGGCGATCTGCGCCGCATCGAGCCGGGCGATGACCTCGTCGGCCGTCAGCTCGGCGAAGG
>JBDHRG010000292.1:0-3705 GCA_039807445.1 Candidatus Competibacteraceae bacterium | reverse complement strand
GCGGCGTGGATGGCGTTGTCGGTCGGGTCTTCGCGGTAGCCCCAGCCATCGAGGATGGCGAGGACGATGGGCTTGGGTGTCGACTGCATGCGGCGCTTCCCCCCCGGGCTGCCTGGAAAAATCCTGCAACGATAAGATTCTGGCGCGCACCTTACCAGTGCTGCACCGCAATACACAAAACGACACGACTACTCGCTCGCACCGGGTTCGGAAGCCTCGTCGCCAACCGTTACAATGGCCGGCCGCGGCGCCCCGGCGCTCCCATCACCGCATATCCAAGGACCCCCGATGGACAAAGACCTCCTCGCCTTCGTCTCGAAGAACTGGTACCTGTTCCTGGCGCTGATCGTGATCCTGGCGCTGCTGATCGGCACCGAGATCCGCCGCCGCACGCGCGGCTTCAAGGCCGTCGGCCCGCAGGAAGCGCTGCGGCTGCTCAACGACGGGCAGGCGGTAGTGCTCGACGTGCGCAGCGCCAACGAGTACCACGCCGGCCACCTGCCCGAGGCACGCAACCTGCCGGCCTCGGACCTCGACGCCCGCATCGCCGAACTGGAGAAATTCAAGGACAAGACGCTGCTCGTCTACTGCCAGACGGGCAACCGCTCGGCGGCCACGTGCGCCAGGCTGAAGAGGCAGGGCTACACCGTGTTCGAGCTCGCCGGCGGCCTGAACGCCTGGGTCGGCGCCAACCTGCCCGTGTCGAAGAAGAAGTGAGGCCACCGCGATGTCGGCCCCCGAAATCGTGATGTACGCCGCGAACTGGTGCCCGTACTGCCGCGCAGCGCAGGCGCTGCTCGAGCGCAAGGGCGTGGCCTGCACGGTGCTCGACGTCGACGAAGACCCGCAGCTGTGGGACGAGCTCCTCGAGCGCACCGGCCGCGACACCGTGCCGCAAACCTTCATCGGCGGCCACCACGTCGGCGGCTACGACGACATGGCCGCGCTCGACCGCGCCGGCGGCCTCGACCCGCTACTGCGCGGCGAGACCCCCTGAGCCCGCCGATCCTTAGCTTGGCGCCGGCTCGCGCCGACGGGTATAAACACGCCAGCTCCCTCCAACGCCGAAGGCATCTTCCGATGAGCGAACAGACCCCGCAGCAGCCGCGTTTCGAGATCCAGAAGATCTACCTGAAGGATGTCTCGCTCGAGACGCCGAACTCGCCGATGATCTTCACCGAGCAGTGGAACGGCGAAACCAACCTGCAGCTCAACAACACCTCGACCCAGCTCGCCGAAGACATCTACGAAGTGGCGCTGACGCTGACCGTCACCACCAAGCTCGGCGACAAGACCGCGTACCTGGTCGAGGTGAAGCAGGCCGGCATCTTCACCGCCGCGGGCTTCGACGCCGACCAGCTCGGCGCGATGCTCGGCGCCTACTGCCCGAACGTGCTGTTCCCCTACGCCCGCGAAGCGATCTCGACGCTGGCGCAGAAGGGCGGCTTCCCCCCGCTGTGGCTGGCGCCGATCAACTTCGACGCGCTGTACCTGCAGCAGTTGCAGAACCAGCAGGCGCAGGCCGAGCAGGCCGCCACGCACTGAGGCCGCGGCCACGATGACGCACGCCGCCCGCACCGCAGCGGCGGCAGTGCTCGGCGCCGGCTCCTGGGGCACGGCGCTGGCGCTGCTGCTGGCACGCAACGGCCACCCGGTGAAGCTCTGGGGGCACGATCCGGCGCACGTCGCGCGGCTCGCCGCCGAGCGCGAGAACCGGGCCTTCCTGCCCGGCATCGCCTTCCCCGAGCGCCTGGCGCCGTGCGCCGGGCTCGCCGAAGCGCTCGCCGATGCCGGGCTGGTGCTGGTGGTGGTGCCGAGCCACGCCTTCGCCGCGACGCTGCGCGAGCTCGCGCCGCGGCTGCCCGCCGGCCGCGGCATCGCCTGGGCCACCAAGGGGCTCGAGCCCAACGGCGGCCGGCCGCTGCACCAGGTCGCCCTCGACGCCCTCGGCGACGCGCACCCGCTGGCGGTGGTGTCGGGGCCGAACTTCGCGCGCGAAGTCGCGCAGGGGCTGCCGACTGCGACCACGGTCGCGAGCCGCGACGCGCGCTATGCGCGCTTCGTCGCCGAGGCGCTGCACGGCCCCGACTTCCGCGCCTACACCAGCGACGACGTGGTCGGCGTCGAGCTCGGCGGCGCGGTCAAGAACGTGCTGGCGATCGCGACCGGCATCAGTGACGGGCTGGGCTTCGGCGCCAATGCGCGCGCCGCGCTGGTCACGCGCGGGCTGGCCGAGCTGATGCGGCTCGGCGTCGCCGTCGGCGGCCGCCGCGACACCTTCATGGGGCTGGCCGGCATCGGCGACCTGGTGCTGAGCTGCACCGACGACCAGTCGCGCAACCGCCGCTTCGGCCTGGCGCTGGGGCGCGGCGCGTCCTTCGACGCTGCGCTGGCAGCGATCGGCCAGGTGGTCGAAGGTGCCAGGGCGGTGCCGGAGGTGATGCGCCTGGCGCGCGAGCACGGCATCGAGATGCCGATCAGCGAGCAGGTCGAGCGCGTGCTCTACCACGGCCTGGCACCGCGCAAGGCGGTGCAGGCGCTGCTCGCGCGCGAGCCCAAGCCCGAAAGGCTCTGAATGGAAACCCGCCACTGTCCGGCGCTGCTGATCAGCGCCCCGGCCTCGGGCCAGGGCAAGACCACTTTCACCGCCGGCCTGGCGCGGCTGCACCGCAACCGCGGCCGGTGCGTGCGCGTGTTCAAGACCGGCCCCGACTTCCTCGACCCGATGATCCTCGAGCGCGCCAGCGGCGCGCCGGTCGAGCAGCTCGACCTGTGGATGGTCGGCGAGGCGCGCTGCAAGGCGCTGCTGTTCGAAGCCGCGCAGGATGCCGACCTGATCCTGATCGAAGGCGTGATGGGGCTGTACGACGGCACGCCGTCGAGCGCCGAGCTCGCGCAGGCTTTGGGCGTGCCGGTGCTGGCGCTGATCTCGGCGCAGGCGATGGCGCAGACCTTCGGCGCGTTGGCGCACGGCCTGGCCAGCTACCGCCCCGGCCTGGCCTTCGCCGGCGTGGTCGCCAACCGCGTCGCCAGCCCCGGCCACGCCGCGATGCTCGAGGCCAGCCTGCCCGAAGGGCTGCGCTGGTGGGGGGCGATCGCCACCGACCCGGCGATCGAGCTTCCCGATCGCCACCTCGGGCTGGTGCAGGCGGTCGAGATCGCCGACCTCGAGGCGCGCCTCGAGCGCGCCGCCGCGGCGATCGTCGCTACCCCGCTGGCCGAACTGCCGCCGCCGGTCGAGTTCGCCCCGGCTCGGCTGCCGCCGCCGCCACGGCTGCTCGAGGGCGTGCGCATCGGCATCGCGCGCGATGCCGCCTTCGCCTTCCTGTATCCGGCCAACCTGGCGCTGCTCGAGGCGATGGGCGCCGAGCTCGCCTTCTTCTCGCCGCTCGAAGACGACCGTCTGCCCGAGGTCGACAGCCTGTACCTGCCCGGCGGCTACCCCGAGCTGCACCTCGAGCGCCTCGCCGGCAACGCGGCGATGCTGGCCGCGATCCGCGCGCACTTCGCAGCCGACAAACCGATCCACGCCGAGTGCGGCGGCATGCTCTACCTGCTCGACGAGCTCGCCGATGCCGAGGGCCGCAGCGCCAGGCTCGCCGGGCTCTTGCCCGGGCGCGGCGCGATGCAGCGCAGGCTCGCCGCGCTCGGCATGCAGTCGCTGGCGCTGCCCGGCGGCGAGCTGCGCGGCCACACCTTCCACTA
>JBDHRG010000291.1:0-3735 GCA_039807445.1 Candidatus Competibacteraceae bacterium | reverse complement strand
CACCTCGGCCGGCGTCAGCCCGGCGGTGACCATCATCAGCGCCATGTCGCCGACCACCTTCGAGGTCGGCGTGACCTTGACGATGTCGCCGAACAGCGCGTTGACCTGGGCGTAGGCTTCGGCGACCTCGGGCCAGTGGCGGTCCAGCCCCAGCGCGCGCGCCTGCTCGCGCAGGTTGGTGTACTGGCCGCCAGGCATCGCGTGGCGGTAGACGTCGGCGGTGCCGGCGCGGATCTCGCTCTCGAAGCCGACGTAGTGCTGGCGCACGCCGTCCCAGTAGTGCGAGATCGCGCGCAGCGCCTCGCGCGCCAGCCCCGGGTCGCGCTCCGAGCCGCGCAGCGCCTCGACCAGCGCGCCGAGGTTGGGCTGCGAGGTCAGCCCGCTCATCGCATCCATCGCCGCATCGACCGCATCGACGCCGGCCTCGACCGCCGCCAGCACCGAGGCGGCGGCGATGCCGCTGGTGTCGTGGGTGTGGAAGTGGATCGGCAGGCCGACCTCCTGCTTCAGCGCGCCGACCAGCCGGCGGATCGCTGCCGGTTTGGCGACGCCGGCCATGTCCTTGATCGCGAGGATGTGCGCGCCGGCGCGCTCGAGCTCGCGCGCCATCGTCACATAGTAGCCGAGGTCGTACTTGTTCGGTGCGGGCGCGAGCAGGTCGCCGCTGTAGCAGATCGCCGCCTCGCACAGCTTGCCGGCCTCGAGCACCGCGTCCATCGCCACGCGCATGTTGTCGACGCCGTTCAGTGAGTCGAACACGCGGAACAGGTCGATGCCGGCCTCGGCGGCCTGCTGCACGAAGAAGCGCACCACGTTGTCCGGATAGCTGGTGTAGCCGACCGCGTTGGCGCCTCGCAGCAGCATCTGCAGCAGGAGGTTGGGCACCGCTTCGCGCAGCCCCGCCAGCCGCTCCCACGGGTCTTCCTTCAGGAAGCGCATCGCCACGTCGAAGGTCGCCCCGCCCCAGCACTCGAGCGACAGCAACTCGGGCAGGTGCCGCGCATAGGCCGGCGCGATCGCCCACAGGTCGCGCGAGCGCATGCGCGTGGCGAGCAGCGACTGGTGCGCGTCGCGCATCGTGGTGTCGGTGAACAGCACGCGCGGCTCTGCGCGCATCCACTGCGCGAACTGCTGCGGCCCCAGCGCCTGCAGCCGCTGGCGCGAGCCTTCCGGGATCGCGCCGCGCAGCAAGGCCGCCGGCACCGGCACCGGGGCGCGGCTCGCCGGGCGCGTACGGCCCTCGACCTCGGGGTTGCCGTTGACGGTGACCTCGGCCAGGTAGCGCAGCAGTTTGGTGGCGCGGTCGCGGCGCGGCGCGATGCGCAGGAGCTCGGGCGTCTCGTCGATGAAGCGCGTGGTGTAGGCGCCGGGTGCGAAGCGCGGGTGGCGGATCAGGTTCTCGAGGAACGCCAGGTTGGTGGTGACGCCGCGGATGCGGAACTCGCGCAGCGCGCGGTCCATGCGCTGGATCGCGTCTTCGGCGCTGCCGGCCCAGGCGGTGACCTTGACCAGCAGCGAGTCGTAGTACGGCGTGATCAGTGCGCCGGTGTACGCGGTGCCGCCGTCGAGGCGCACGCCGAAGCCGGCGGCGCTGCGGTAGGCGCGGATACGGCCGTAGTCGGGAGTGAAGCCGTTCTCGGGGTCTTCGGTGGTGATGCGGCACTGCAGCGCGTGGCCGCTCGAGCGGATTTCGGCCTGCGCCGGCACGCCGCTCGCGGGCTCGCCGATCCTGGCGCCCTCGCAGATGCGGATCTGCGCCTTGACCAGGTCGATGCCGGTGATTTGCTCGGTGACGGTATGCTCGACCTGGATGCGCGGGTTGACCTCGATGAAGTAGAAGTCGCCGCTGTCGGCATCCATCAGGAACTCGACGGTACCGGCGCAGCTGTAGCCGACCGCGCGCCCGAGCGCGAGCGCCGCCTCGCACAGCGCCGCACGCGTGGCCGGATCGAGGTACGGCGCCGGCGCGCGCTCGACCACCTTCTGGTTGCGGCGCTGCATCGTGCAGTCGCGCTCGAACAGGTGCACCAGGTTGCCGTGCTGGTCGCCGAGCAGCTGCACCTCGACGTGGCGCGCGCGCCGCACCAGTTTTTCCAGATAGACCTCGTCGTTGCCGAAGGCGGCCTTGGCTTCGCGGCGGGCGACCTCGATCTGGTGCGGTAGATCCTGTTCGGACTCGATCACGCGCATGCCGCGCCCGCCGCCGCCCCAACTCGCCTTGAGCATGAACGGGTAGCCGATCGCCGCCGCCATGCGCCGCACCGCGTCGAGATCGTGCGGCAAGGGGCCGGTGGCCGGCATCACCGGCACCCTGGCGCGCACCGCCGCTTCGCGCGCGGCGACCTTGTTGCCGAGGGTGCGCATCACCTCGGGCGAGGGGCCGATGAAGACGATGCCTTCGCGCGCGCAGGCTTCGGCGAACTCGGGGTTCTCCGACAGGAAGCCGTAGCCGGGGTGGATCGCGTCGACCGCGGCCTCGCTGGCGATGCGCAGGATGTCGTCGATGTCGAGGTAGGCGGCGATCGGCTTGCGCCCCTGGCCGACCAGGTAGCTCTCGTCGGCCTTGAAGCGATGCAGCGCGAAGCGATCCTCTTCCGAGTAGATCGCCACCGTGGCGATGCCGAGCTCGGCGGCGGCGCGCATCGCGCGGATCGCGATCTCGCCGCGGTTGGCCACCAGCAGGCGCCGGATGCGGGTCTTCATGCGTCGGATCTCCTCGTGGTCAGCATCGCGCTCTGGGGCGCGGGTTGCGCGAAGCCGCGCGTCGAGCGTGCAGTCCCGGTTCCGGCGTCAAAAAGCCCTGATGCGGGGCAGAAGCCTCGTATCAGGGCAAGGCGGGTCGATCATGGCCCTGGCGGGTGTCCTACCGGGACGCCTTCACCGTGGTATAGCTGGAGATCAGGTTGCGATAGTCGGGAATATGGTTGGAGAACAGCGTCCCCAGTCCCTCGACGTCGTTGCGCCAGTCGCGGTGCAGCTCGCAGGCGACCCCGAACCAGCTCATCAGCTGCGCCCCGGCTTCGGCCATGCGGTTCCAGGCCGAATGGCGGGTGACCTCGTTGAAGGTGCCCGAGGCATCGGTGACCACGAAGACCTCGTAGCCCTCGGCGAGCGCCGACAGCGCCGGGAAGGCGACGCAGACCTCGGTGACGACGCCGGCGATGATCAGCTGCTTGCGCCCGGTCGCCTTGACCGCCGCGACGAAGTCGTCGTTGTCCCAGGCGTTGATCTGGCCGGGGCGCGGGATGAACGGCGCCTCGGGGAACAGTTCCTTCAGCTCCGGCACCAGCGGGCCGTTGGGGCCGTCCTCGAAGCTGGTGGTCAGGATGGTCGGCAGCTTGAAGTACTTGGCCAGGTCGGCCAGCGCCAGCACGTTGTTCTTGAACTGATCGGGGCTGAAGTCACGGACCAGCGACAGCAGGCCCGCCTGGTGGTCGACCAGCAATACCGCCGCCTGGTCCTTGTCGAGACGCTTGTACGAAGTAGTCATGTCGTCCTCCTTTTTTCATTTCATGAAGATGGCCGCCCGTCCGGGCGTTCGGGCACGGTGCCCGGTGAAACCCGCGCGTCCTGCGTGGGCAAGGGTTGCCGTCCGGATCAGTGCGGCATCCGGCCGAAGCGGCCACTGTTGAAGTCGGCGATCGCTTGCGCGATCTCTTCCTGGCTGTTCATCACGAACGGGCCGTAACCAAGCACCGGCTCGTCGATCGGTTCGCCGCTCAGCAGCAGCACCGT
>JBDHRG010000290.1:0-3789 GCA_039807445.1 Candidatus Competibacteraceae bacterium | reverse complement strand
GAGGGACGCACCGAGCGCGACGAGGCGGCCGTCACGCGCTGGATCGCCGAGCGCGTCGCCGCATCCGCCGGCGTGGCTGGCAACTGAGGGGGCGCGACGATGAAAAAACGCATCCCCGGAAATGATTGCGCCCACCCCAGTGGCAACCGAGGCGGGCGCGCAGAAGCTACTGATCGTCAAGGCGAATCCTACCACGCCGAGGCCGCAGGCAGCGACGCAGACCTCCGTCAGCACGCCGCGCGCCTGTGGCCGAGCATCGAGGATGCTGCCAGCGAGGCCGATCGGCGCTGGTTCGAGGCGCATCCCGAGCGCACGTATCACATCCGCCTCGCCCGGCGCGGCGAGCAGGGATTGACCGCGCCGGCGGCGATGGTAGTGATCAAGGTCTGCGATACGCTGCGCATCCGCCTCCCTTGGCCGACGCCGCCTTTGTCCAGCCCCGAGGCGCGGCGCGAGTTCGAGCGGCTGCTGTCCGCGATCGACCGGTCGGACGAGAACATCCGCGCGGCTGGCGCACCGAGCGTCCAGCAGGTGCTCGGCTGGCTGAAGGCCGGCGCCGAGTGCGTGGAGGTGCCGCGATGAGCGCCGCTGGACAGCACCGGCCCGCCCCCCTCGACTTCGGCCGGATCAAGGCGGCGGCGCTGTCCAGCGCCGATGCCGTGCTCGGGCGCTGGTTGCCCGAGGGCAGGTGCGAGGGCGCCGAGTACGTCGCCCGCAACCCGACCCGAGCCGACAGCCGCCCGGGCTCGTTCAGCATCAACCGCCACACCGGCGCCTGGGCGGACTTCGCCACCGACGACAAGGGCGGCGATCTGGTGTCGCTGGTGGCCTACCTCGACGGCTGTGGGCAGGGTGAAGCCGGGCGCCGACTCGCCGCGTTCCTGGGCATGTACCCGGAAAGCGGTGTGACAGGTGTGACAGGTGTGACAGCGGGCGCGAAGCCAGCAACGGCGCGGGTTGCGGCCGCAGGCGGCGCGTCACACCGCACGGAACCCTCGGGTGTGACAGGTGTGACAGCGCCGCAGTCGGACGACTTCGCGCCGCTGCTGCCGGTGCCTGAGCGAGCCCCCCAGCCGCCCGCGCGGCATCCGAAGTGGGGCGCCCCGAGCGCCCGCTGGGACTACCGCGACGCCGCCGGGCGGCTGCTGTTCGTGGTGTGTCGTTTCGACCCGCCGGACGGGCGCAAGCAGATACTGCCGCTCACCTACGGCGCCAATGGCGACCGACAGCCGGCCTGGCGCTGGAAGGGGCTTCCCGTGCCGCGACCGCTGTACGGGCTCGATCGCCTGGCCGCGCGGCCCGAGGCGCCTGTGATCGTCACCGAGGGCGAGAAGGCCGCCGACGCCGCAGCAAGGCTGCTGCCCGAGTTCGTCGCTGTCACCAGCCCGAACGGTGCGCAGTCGCCCGACAAGGCCGACTGGTCGGCGCTCGGCGGCAGGAAGGTGCTGCTCTGGCCCGATGCCGACGAAGCCGGCGCGAAGTACGCCGCCGCCGTGACGCGCGCCCTGCGGGAGGGCGAGGCGGCGAGCGTGTCGGAGCTGCGCCTCGATGCGCTGCGGGCATCCCCCGCGCGCGATGCGGCAACCGGCGCCGCGGTGCTGCAACGCTGGATCGAAGCCGAGGCGCTGCCCGCGGGCTGGGATGCGGCCGACGCCGAGGCCGGCGGCTGGACGGCCGACCATCTGCGGCTTGCGCTGGGCGATCCGGCGAACTGGATGCGACCGGCCGAGGAGCACGCCGCCGCCATGGCCGAGATGCGGGCCGCGGGCTTGCTCGGGAGCGAGGCCGGCGAGGCTGAAGCCTTCCGGCCGCACTTCGAACTGGTGGCCGAGCGCGGCGGCGAGCGCGCGCCGGGCGTGTACTGGCACGGCGCGGACAAGGACGGCGAGCCGCTCGCGCCGGTCTGGGTGTGCTCGCCGTTCGCCGTCACGGCCGAGACGCGCGACGCCGGCGGCGGGAACTGGGGCCGGCTGATCGAGTTCACCGACCGCGACGGCACGGCGCACGTTTGGGCGATGCCGATGGAGCTGCTCGCCGGCGACGGCGCCGACCTGCGCCGCGAGCTGCTGCGGATGGGGCTGGTGATCACCAGCAACCGCGCCGCGCGGGTGCGCCTCGAGGACTACATCGCGCAGGCGTCCCCCGGCCGGCGCGCGCGCTGCGTCAGCCGCACCGGCTGGCACGCCGGCGTGTACGTGTTCCCGCACCGCACGCTGGGCGGGACCGCTGAGCGCGTGATCTACCAGGCCGAGAGCCTGCGGGGCACGCACTTCGGCGAGGCCGGCACGCTCGACCAGTGGCGTGAACACGTCGCGGCGCTGTGCGTCGGCAACTCGCGCCTGTTGTTCGCCTGCTCGACCGCGTTCGCCGCGCTGCTGATCGGCCCGGCGGGCGAGGAATCCGGCGGGCTGCACCTGCGCGGCGGCTCGAGCACCGGCAAGAGCACCGCGCTGCGGGCCGCGGCGAGCGTGTTCGGCGGGCGCGAGTACGTCGAGACCTGGCGCGCGACCGACAACGCGCTCGAAGGCACCGCCGCCGGGCATACCGACGCGCTGCTGATCCTCGACGAGCTGGGCGAAGTGGAGCCCCGGATCGCTGGCGACGTGGCGTACATGCTCGGCAACGGCACCGGCAAGGGGCGCGCCGGGCGCACGGGCGCGGCGCGCGCGCGCACGACGTGGCGGCTGCTGTTCCTGTCGTCGGGCGAGGTCGGGCTGGAGGAGCTGATGCGCCAGGCCGGCAAGAAGCTGCGCCCCGGACAGGAAATGCGCATGGCCGACATCGCCGCCGATCCGGGCGCGGGATACGGCGTGTTCGACACCCTGCACGGGCGGGCCGACGGCGCCGCGCTGTCGCGCGAGATCACCGCCTCGTGCGCGCGCTACCACGGCACCGCAGCGCCCGCCTTCGTCGAGGCGCTGCGGCTGGACCTGGCGGCGCTGCCGGCGTGCCTGGCCGAGTTCCGCGACCGCTTCCTCGCCGAGGTGCTGCCGGCCGACGCCAGCGGGCAGGCGCACCGCGTGGCCGGGCGCTTCGCGCTGATCGCGGCGGCCGGCGAGCTGGCGACCGCCTACGGCATCACCGGCTGGCCGGAAGGTGCGGCCGAGGCTGGGGCGGCAACCTGCTTCCGGGCGTGGCTCGATGGGCGCGGCGGCGCCGGCAACCTCGAAGAGCCGCGGATGCTGGCGCAGGTCCGCGCCTTCTTCGAGGCCCACGGCGAGGCGCGCTTCTCGCCCTGGGAGGGCGATCCGCACGACCGCCCGACGATCAACCGCGCCGGCTTCCGGCGCACCACACCGGAAGGCGTCGAGTTCTACGTGCTGCCCGAGGCGTTCCGCGCCGAGGTGTGCGCGGGCTTCGACGCGAAGGCGGTCGCGCGGCTGCTGGTGGCGAAGGGAATGCTTCGGCCGGACAAGGACGGCAAGGCGGCCCGCTCGGAGCGGCTGCCCGGCATCGGGCGCTGCTCGCGCTGCTACGTGGTGACGCCGCTGCTGTGGGGGGTCGAAGCGTGATTCCGACTCTCGTTCCCGCTGCCGTCACACCTGTCACACCTGCCCAAATTGCCGGTGTGACAGCGGGCGCATGCCGAGGAAGCCAGCAACGGCGCGGGTTCCGGCAAGGCGTCACACCTGTCACACCTGTCACACCGGAAAACAGCAAGGTTCACAGCGAAGAACACGCCGAGCGCCCGTCGTCACCCGCGCCGACGTGTCCCGCGCGCACCCGGCGCTGGTGGCTGGGGTTCGTGTGGCCGACGTACTCGAGCACGCCGATGATGCCGACCTCGGC
>JBDHRG010000038.1:0-23270 GCA_039807445.1 Candidatus Competibacteraceae bacterium | reverse complement strand
CGCCAGGGTGCCGCCGTCCTCGACGGTGATCTGCGCCACCACTTCCACCGGCTGCCCGCCGAGGCTGAAGCCATAGCTGAAGCTGAAGGTGCCGAGCACGCTCGGCGTGCCGCTGATAGTACCGCCCGCCGACAGGCTCAGCCCGTCGGGCAAGAGTCCGGCGACCCGCTTCCAGGCCGAGCCGCCGGTCTGCGCGACGCTGTAGCTATAGGCCGTGCCGCGGGTCGCGACGGGCAGGCGCCTGGCGGTCGAGACGCCGGCGACGCTCTGGCCGTTGCCGCCGACGCGGCTTTGGCTGTCGACCACCCGGGGGTCGGTGCCGAGCAGGGTTTCGACGGCATCGGGGATGCCGTCGCCGTCGGTGTCGGTCAGCGCCGGCGACGGTGGCGGCAGGGCCTGCAGCGCCAGGGCGGTGGCGAGCGGCTCGTTGCCCCAGCTGCCGAGGGCCGCGCCGGCGGTGGTCTGTTTGCCGATCAGGTAGTTCAGCGCCGCGGCGGTGGCGGCGTCGGCCGGGCGCAGGGTCCGCAGCGCCCGGTAGGCCAGCGCCGTCTCGAGCGCCGTGCTGGTCGTGCCCTCGCCGAAGCCGCCGTCGGCCTTGGCCAGCGCGAGCAAGCCGTTGACGCCGCTGGTGACGACGTTGCTCAGGGTCTTGCTGCCGCTGGCGCAGCCGAGGGTGTAGTTGCCGAGCTTCTGCACCGTCGTGTTCAGGGCGAGCACACTGTGCACGGTGGGGGCGACGCTGGTCTTGACGCTGCCGGCCGGGGCGCCGGCGGGATGCGCCAGGTACGACCAGCGGCCGTCACCGCGCTGGCCGTCGGCGATCGAGCACAGGCCACCGGCGAGGTCCGGATTCAGCGGATAGGCGTACTGCGCGTCGACCAGGGCACCGAGCGCCAGCGCGGTGTCGGGGAAGCTGGTCTCGAAACCGGGGTAGCTGCCCCAGCTGTAGCTGAGGCCGGTGCGCGATCCGACCAGCCTGGCGAGCAACGGCGTCAGGTTCATCCCGCTCGCCTGCAGCCCCTGGATCTGCTGGGCTTGCGCGTCGATGCTCGCAACCGGCGCGTTCGCCAGCCAGCTGACGCCCTGCGGGTAGGCCGCCTTGCGCAGGCCGGCATTGGCCAGCGCCTGCAGAGCGGCGGCGGTGGTGACCACCCGCAGGCCCGGATTGAAGCCCCAGCTGCCGTCGCCGTTCTGGTTCCTGATCAGCCAGGCCAGGGCGCGGTTGCGCGCCTCGTCGACCGGCGCCGCATGGGCCTGACCGAGCGCGAGCACGACCATGGCGAGGAGCGCGCGGCGCGCGCGCGGGGGCAGCTGTCGCATGACGACTCCTGCGTCGAGCCGAGAGCGGAGGATGGGGGCGAGCCGCGCGGACGGGCTCAGGGCAAGTCGGTGAGCGCTCGCGCGCGGTAGTGCGCGGGGATGCGGAACAGCTCGGCGGCCAGCGGCTGGTGCTCGATGCGCTCGAGCACCAGGGTCGGCCCCGCGTCCGGGCGCTGCGACTCGAGCGGGATGCCGTCGAGCGCCGCGCCGCGCTGGCCGGCGAGCTCGGCGGCGCGGCGCAGCATCCCGAGCAGCGTCGCGACGTCGGTCGAGGACAGGTCGAGGGTGGTCGGATCGGCCAGGCAGTGGCGGCTGTCGGTGTGTGTCTCGACCCGCACGGTCACGAGCTCGCAGTCGTGGCCGGCGATGCGCCGGCGCTCGCCGCTGCGCTCGAGCCGGCCTCGCGGCGGCTCGTCGCTGCCGGCGCGTGCCAGCACGCGCCGGGCCGAGGCCTCGATCGCCTCACCGGTGGCATCCGGCAGCTCGCCGAGCGCCGCGTCGAGCGCCTCGCGGGCGGCGCGGCGCTGCGCCTCGCGCTGCGCGGCGAGCGCCGCGAGCGACGCCTGGCCGAGCTCGGTGTAGGTCTCGTGCGCCTCGTCGAGCAGCACCAGCGTGCCGCTGTCGGCGCCGACGAACAGCAGCGTGCTGCGCTCGCCGCCGGCTTCGGTGACCAGGCGCAGCTGCGTCCCGGCGACGTAGACCGTCTCGGCCTCGCCCGAGGCGGCGCGGTAGTGCAGCGTGGCATCGGCTGCGGCCAGCGACGGCAGAACCAGCAGGATCGACAGGGCCAGACGGGGCCAGGACATCGCGAATCCCTCCGCAGCGCTACGAGACTTCCAGTTCGCCGGCTTGGCGCAATGGCGCACGCAACGCGCTATCGCACCGAGAGAAACAATGGCGAAAACCTATAGTCAGCGTCGTCTACGGCGTCAAGGACAGGAGCTCCGGCAACGGAACCTCCTCCCCCTTGGGAGAGGGAAGAGCAGAGTTCACCCGGGTCCAGGGGGCATGGAGTGCAAGCTCAGCCGACGAAGGCGGCCGGCACCGGCACCTCGCCGAGCGCCTGGCGCAGCACCGCCCAGTGCATCGCCTCGTCGCCGAGGATGCTCGCCGCGGCGCGCGCGAGCTCGCGATCGGCGAACTTCGGCACCGCGCCGAGGTAGGCCGATACCGCATCCTTCTCCAGCCCCGCCGCGAAGCGCAGCACGTCGGCCTGCGCCTTCAGCCCCGCGGTCGGGAAGTCGTACTTCGCCCGCGGCTCGGCGGGCTTGCCGCCGAGCTTGCCGACGGTCGCACCGAGCAGCTCGGCATGCGCCCGGTGGTGCCCCTGGAAGCTCAGCGCGAGCTTGCGCACCTCCGCGACCAACAGGCCGCTGTCGGCGCCGAGCTGGTAGGCGGCGATCGCCTGGTGCTCGGCGGCGAGCGCGGCGTTCAGGATCTCGAGGTCGGCCGGGGTGCCGGCGCTCGTCTTCGCCGCGGCGGCCAGGCGGCTGCCGCCGCCGAGCAGCGCCAGCGCGGCCAGTGACAGCGTCGCGCTGCCCCGCAGGAAGCGGCGGCGCGAGGTGGACGGAATGATCAGCATCGTGGACATGGAGCACCTCCGGGCAGCGCGGGCTGCCGCTGGGGCGGGAGGAAAGCGGTCGCGCGGGCGGCCGCGGGATCGGGCGGGCGCGCCCGGGTTCAGGGCTCGCCGCGCGCGGCGAGGCGTTCGAGCACGCGCGCGACCAGGCGGTCGCAGCGCGCCCCGAGGAAGGGGAAGGCTTCGGCGAAGCCCGCGGCGAGACGCTCGCCGAGGATGTCCTTGAGCAGACGCCGGGCGCGGAAGTCGCGGGTCTTGACCGTGGCTTCGGGGATGCCCAGCGCCGCGGCGGTCTCGCGCAGGCTCAGCCCCTCGATCTCGCGCAGCACGAATACGCTGCGGAACTCCTGCGGCAGCGCATCGACCGCCGCCTCGAGCAGGCCGCGCAACTGCCGCGTCGCCGCCGCGCGCTCGGGGTCCTCGACGTCGGGCAGCGGCGCATCGATCGCGGCACCCTCGGCTTCGAGCCGCTCGAGCCCGACCTCGGGACGGCGGCGGCGCAGCCGCATCAGCGCCTCGTTGGCGACGATGCGCGCCAGCCAGTTCGACAGCGGCGCCGCGCGGCGCCAGGAGCCGAGCTTCAGGTAAGCGCTGAGATAGCCCTCCTGCAGCGCGTCCTCGGCCTCGGCCTCGTCGCGGACGATGCTGCGCGCGAGCCGGTACAGCCGGCGGTTGTTGCGCCGCATGATCTGCTCGAAGGCCGCTTCGCGACCGGCGAGCGTCCATTCGACCAGCTCGGCGTCGCCGGCGGCGCACAGGGTGGCAGTGGTGATGGCGGGCGCGTTCATCGTCGGGACCTCGCGGTATCGCGTCTGCCCCGGATGATGCGCCCGGCGGGTGCGAGGTTCCCGAGGCTGGAGCCGATCGCTTTCACCGGCCGAGGCCACGTCGGCACGAAGCCGACGCCGCGTCCCGGTCGGATCGCGTCGCCCTTCAAACCGGCCGGCGCACACCGCCCCTGCCCGCCGGTACGCCAGCCGCGCAGCGGCCACCTCGAAATACGGCCCCCCGCCCCACCGCTTTCGATCACCGATCAGGTACACGCGCGGCGCTTGGCCCGCGTGAGCACAGCGTTGAGCGGATCGGGCCTGGCGCGCTCGCCCGGCAGGATCGACGTGATGCGAAGGAAAAAGCCAGGTGAGACAAAGTCCCGGCAGATCCCGTATTACTGGCAGTTCTGTCCCGCGCCAGCGCAGCGCTGGCGGATGTACAGGGTCAGCTTGCCATTGAAACCGACGGACCCCGCGTTGCCGATCAAGAGGTCCAAGTCCCCGTCGTCGTCGACGTCACCGAACGCCGCATCGGTGCTCGGGTCTGCGACCTGGGGGAAGTGCACCTTGGTGGTGTCGATGAATTTCCCGTGCTTGTTGTTGCGCAGGTAGACATTCTGTTCGCCGACGAAACCGTGCCCGACCTCGAATACCCCAGCGTTCACCAGGTAGAGGTCCAGGTCGCCATCCGTGTCCAGGTCCGCGACTTCGACATCGGTGCTGGTGTGGAGAGCTGCGGGAACGTTGTCGGCAGTGGCGTCGGTGAAGACGCCGTGACCGTTGTTGAAGTAGAGCCGACTTTGCTCATTGCGGCTGTTCCCCATGAACAGGTCCAGAGAGCCGTCCCGGTTGAAGTCGGCGAGCACGCCCTTGCGGGTCGAATCCAGGGTCGCGGGGAAACGGTTCGAGGTCTGGTCGCTGAAGCGGCCGGTGCCGTCGTTGATGAAAACGAAATCCTGTCCGATATTGACCACGATCAGGTCAGGATCGCCGTCCCTGTCGATGTCGCCGATCGCGAAGCCCTCGGTCTGGTCGATGCGCGCCGGCAGCCGGGTAGCGGTCTGATCGCTGAAGTGGCCGCTGCCGTCATTGATCAGGAGCCGATTCTGCGCCCCGATCGCGGGCGGGAACGGATTCTCGTTGGCGATCAGAATATCTTGATCTCCGTCCCGGTCGACATCGACGAAGCGCGCCTCGATGCTGATGTCATCGAAGATGTTGGTTAGCGGCGGCGGCAGATGGGTACTGCTGGCATCGGTGAAAACCCCCTGCCCATTGTTCAGCAGCAACTGCTCGGGGCCGACGTTGGCGACGATCGCGTCGAGATCGCCGTCGCTGTCGACATCGGCGAACTCCACTTCGGCGCTGCTGGCAGCTGGGCCGCCGGGAAGCCGGCTGGTGGTTTCATCGCTGAAGTGGCCGCTGCCGTCATTGATGTACAGCTTGTTGGGGCGGCCCGCAGGAGAGGCCGTGCCGTTGGCGACGAAGATGTCCAGATCCCCATCGCCATCCACATCGACGAAATCCACATCGAGCGCATCGGTACCGGGCTGGTTGGTATCGGGGGGCAGACGCTCGGACTGATCCACGTAGCGGAAACTGTTGGGGCCGGCCTGCACGGTCGGCAGGACCAACGGACAGGCAAGCATGGCAGCGGTCAAGATACGGATGAACACGCGCTTCTTCATGGCAATGTCCTCCCCTTCCTTAATTTGTTGTATCAAGAACTTGTCATCACAGGCCGAGCACAAGCGTCCAACGTCTCCGGGCAGATTCGGATTCCATTCAACCGAACCTCGCAAGCCTCGCATGGGGTTGCGCAAAGCCATGCGCTCCACAAAAAAGCGCCGTCGCTGACACGCTGCGACGGCGCTGCCGGTGTTCTTCGAGGCGCATCCATGCCGATCACAGCCCTCACTCCCTGTAGAAATTGTCCCGCGCGTGCTTGGCACGCCTGAACGTATCGTAGACGGTCTTCTCGTCGCCGCTAGCCAGCGCGTCGCGGATCGCGTGCAGGTTCCCGATGTACTCGTCGATGACCTCGACCAGGCACGCCCGGTTGGCGAGGCAGATGTCGCGCCACATCGCCGGGTCGCTCGAAGAGATGCGGGTGAAGTCGCGGAAGCCGCCGGCGGCGAAGCGGAAGATTTCGGCGCGGTCGTCGAGGCGGGCGAGCGTGTCGACCACGGTGTAGGCCAGCACGTGCGGCAGGTGGCTGGTCGCGGCCAGCACTTCGTCGTGGTGGCGCACACCCATCTCGACCACCTCCGCGCCGCAGGCTTCCCACATCGCCCGCACCAGGCTCTCGGCCTCGGCCTCGATTTCGACGTGCGGGGTCAGGATCACGCGGCGGCGCTCGAACAGCTCGGCGAACGAGGCTTCGACGCCGCTCTTCTCGGTGCCGGCGACCGGGTGGCCGGGCACGAAGCGCCCGGGCAGCGTGCCGAACACCGCTTCGGCATCGGCGACGACACAGCCCTTGGCGCTGCCGACGTCGGTGATCACCGCGTGCGGTGCCAGCGCGTCCCTGATGTCGGCGAGCACCTTGCGCATCGCCGACACCGGCGTGCCGAGCACCACCACGTCGGCGCCGTCGACCGCCTCGGCAGGATCGGTGGTGAAGCGGTCGACGACGCCGAGGTCGACCGCCTTCAGCAGCTCGTCGACGTGGCGGCCGCAGCCGACGATTTCGCCGACACTACCTGCGCGCTTCAGCGCGCGCGCCAGCGAGCCGCCGATCAGGCCGACGCCGATGATGGCGAGGCGCGGAATCAGCACGCGATCTTTCACGGGAAATCCCCCTTCGGGCGGGACTTTGGCCCCGCTCTTTCCACGGTTTCAATAAGTTCGTGCACATTCGTGCACAGACACCGCGGCCGAGGCCGCACTATCCCTCCCTCCCCTGACAAGGGGAGGGACGGGGTGGGGTAGTTTTCGGCGGTCGGTAAGTCGCCCCCCTGTGCAGCGCCTGACTACCCCCTCCCTTCCTCCCCCTTGTCAGGGGGAGGCGTTTGGACGTGATTCAACTCAGCGTTCTCGCCACGCCTTCCCTCGGACGAGCTCGCCCGGTAATTGCTGCGCAAACAAAAACGCGGAGGACGCGGCGGCTCGGGGCTGCTGCGTCCTCCGCGTTCCGTGCGGCCGGGGGCGCTTGCCCTCACGCCCTGCCGAGCACCTCGGCCAGCGCCTTCAGGCACACGGCGTTTTCGCGCTCGGTGCCGACGGTGATGCGCAGGCAATTCGGCAGGCCGTAGTTGTCGACCGGGCGCAGGATCACGCCCTTGGGCAGCAGCGCCTGGAACACCTCGCGACCGTTGCGCCCCATGTCGACGCAGACGAAGTTGCCGGCCGAAGGCAGGCACTTCAGCCCCAGTGCGGCCAGGCCCTCGGTCAGCTGCACCATGCCGGCCCGGTTCAGCTCGACCGATTCGGCCAGGTACGCGGTGTCGTTCAGCGCCGCCTCGGCCGCGACCAGCGCCGGGATGCTGACGTTGAACGGCATGCGAACGCGGTTGAACAGATCGGTCAGGTCCGGGTGCGCGAGCGCGAAACCGACGCGCAGTCCGGCCAGACCGTAGGCCTTGGAGAAGGTGCGCGTGATCACCAGGTTCGGGTATTTCGCCAGCCAGGCGATCGAGTCGACGTGCTGCGCCGGGCTCATGTACTCGACGTAAGCCTCGTCGAGCACGCAGATCACGGTTTCGGGCAGGCCGGCGACGAAGGCTTCGAGCCGGGCGGGTTCGAGCCAGGTGCCGGTCGGGTTGTTGGGGTTGGCGACCCAGACCACGCGGGTGTTCTCGTCGACCTGTTTCGCCATCGCGTCGAGGTCGTGGCCGCAGGGCATCACCGCGTGGTCGGCAGGCAGCGCCGGCACCACGTGCAGCTCGGCGCCGACGCCTTTGGTCGCGATCGGGTAGACGGCGAAGGCGTGCGCCGACATCACCGCGTTCAGCCCGGGGCGCAGGAAGGTGCGCGCGACCAGCTCGAGCACGTCGTTCGAGCCGTTGCCGAGCGTGATCTGCTTGAGCTCGACGCCGTACCTGGCGGCGATCGCGCTCTTCAGCTCGAAGCCGTTGCCGTCGGGGTAGCGCGCCAGGCCCGGCAGGCACTCCTCGAGCGCTTCCAGCGCCCTGGGGCTGGGGCCGAGCGGGTTCTCGTTCGAGGCCAGCTTGACCACGTCGCTCAGGCCGTATTCGCGCTTGAGCTCGCTTTCGGGTTTGCCCGGCTGGTAGGGCGTCAGACCGCGCACGCCGGGCACGGCCAGGGACATGAAATCACAGGTCATGTTCGTTTCACTCGCGGCAAGGCGCGAGGAACGGGGGACGAGGCCCGAGGGGCTGTGGAGAACGCTGCCGTTCCCCTTCGCCCCTCGGGCCTCGCTCCTCGCGCCTCACGGATCAAAGAACACCCTTGGGGTAGGACCCCAGGACCTTGAACAGGCTGGCCTCCTGCTGCAGGTCGGCCAGCGCGGCGGCGACGGCGGGCTCGTCCTGGTGCCCGTCGAAGTCGATGAAGAAAACGTAGTCCCACATGCCGCGCCGCGAGGGGCGCGACTCGATGCGCGTCATCGTCAGTCCGTGGTCGGCGAGCGGTGCCAGCAGCGCCTGCAGCGAACCCGGGCGGTTGAACGAGGACACCAGGATGGTGGTACGGTCGTCGCCCGAGGCCGGGATCGGCTGGGTGCCGATGATCAGGAAGCGCGTGGTGTTGTCCGGCTGGTCCTCGATGTTGCGCTCGAGCACCGGCAGCCGGTAGATGTCGATCGCGCCCTGGCCGGTGATGCACGCCGAGCCGGGTTCGTTCAGCGCGATGCGCGCGGCTTCGCCGTTGCTCGCGACCGGCACGCGCGGCACGTTGGGCAGGTTCAGGTCGAGCCATTCGCGGCACTGCGCCAGCGACTGCTGGTGCGAATAGATGCGCGTGATCTTCTTCGGCTCGTCGACCAGACCGCACAGGTGGTGATGGATGCGGATCTGCACCTCGCCGCAGATGCGCAAGGGCGATGCCAGGAACATGTCGAGCGTATGGTTGACCACGCCCTCGGTCGAGTTCTCGACCGGCACCACGCCGTAGTCGGCCAAACCCGACTCGACTTCACGGAAGACCTCGTCGATCGCGCGCAGCGACACCGTCCTGGCCGAGTGGCCGAAGTGCTTCAGCGCCGCCGCCTGGGTGAAGGTGCCCTCGGGGCCGAGGAAGGCGATGCGCAGCGGCTGCTCCAGCGCCAGGCAGGCCGACATGATCTCGCGGAACAGCCGGCCGATCTCTTCCGACGACAGCGGCCCGGGGTTCAGATCCATGACCTTGCGCAGCACCTGCGCCTCGCGCTCGGGGCGGTAGAAGTTCGAGGTGTCGCCGAGCGCCTGCTTGATGTGGCCGACCTCCTGTGCGCAGCGCGCACGCTGCGAGATCAGCTCGAGGAGCTGGCGGTCGATCGAATCGATGCGGTCGCGGATCGCCTGGAGTTGTTCCTGCTCGTTGGCCATCGTGTGTCGTCTCTGCTTGAAAGGGCGGCTACGCCGTCCGTGCCATCCTTCGCCGGCCTGGAGGCCGAGGCCTGCCGGGCACCGGGGTCAGGCATCCTGTTCGGGCCAGAAGCGCTCGTCGAGGATCTGTTCGAACGTCCACGGACAGGCTTCGGCGAATACGGCGAGCGGCAATCCCGTTTCGCCAGCGGCCTCCAGGCGCGCGCGGCGGTAGGCCCGCGTCAGGGCCTCGGGCACTTTCGACTTCAAGCCGGGGTTGTCCTGCAAGTGCGAAGCCAGCTCGTCGCGCTGTACGGTAATCGTCGCCCGCCAGCTGGCACCCGCCCGCGTGGGTTGATGCTGCCACTTGAGCAGATGCATCAGCAGCACCTTGAGGCGCGATTCCAGCTCGCTTTTCAGGCTGCGCCCCATGTTCTCGAGCTCCTCGGCCAGATTCGTCACGTCCAGCTCCTCGAGGCGCGCCTCGTGCAGTAGCCGCGCTTGTTGCTCGCTCCAGCTGTAGAGATCGGTGTCATGCAGGGTACTCACGAAGCCTGGTCTCCTTCGGGTTACAACTTCGCTGCCGGCGCCATAGCAAACGCCCCTCCGAGTCCGCCCAGGCGCGGCACGTCGAAACGGTGGCTGCCGCCCACCTTTCGCGTTCTCCGCCGTCGATCCTGCCTCAGCCGTGGCGGCGGGCGAAGTCCTGCATGAAGGCGATCAGCGCGTCGACGCCGGCCTCGGGCATGGCGTTGTAGAGGCTGGCGCGCATGCCGCCGACGATGCGGTGCCCGGCGAGGTTCTTCAGCCCGGCGGCCTCGGCTTCGTGCAGGAAGGTCTTGTCGAGCGCCTCGTCGGCCAGCCGGAACGGCACGTTCATCCACGAGCGGCTCTGTGGCTCGACCGGGTTGCGGTAGAAGTCCGAGCCGTCGATGCAGGCGTACAGCTTCTCGGCCTTGCGGCGGTTGCGCGCGCCGACGGCTTCGAGTCCGCCCTGCTCGAGCAGCCAGTCGAAGATCAGCCCGGCGAGGTACCAGCCGAAGGTCGGCGGGGTGTTGTACATCGAGCCGTTCCTGGCGAACACGGCGTAGTCGAGCATCGTCGGCGTGGACGCACACGCATGGCCGACGAGGTCCTCGCGCACGATGACGACGGTCAGCCCGGCCGGACCGATGTTCTTTTGCGCGCCGGCGTAGATCAGCCCGAACTTCGACACCTCGACCGGGCGCGACAGGATGGTCGAGGACATGTCGGCCACCAGCGGCTTGCCGCCGACCTCGGGCACCTCGTGGAACTCGACGCCGACGATGGTCTCGTTCGGCGTGTAGTGGACATAGGCGGCGCCGGGGTCGAGCCTCCACCCGGCGCGCGCCGGGATGCCGGTGTAGTGCGCGGCCTTGCTCGAGGCGACGACGTTGATACGGCCGAAGCGCGCGGCCTCCTCGATGGCCTTCTCCGACCAGGTGCCGGTGTCGAGGTAGTCGGCGCTGCCGCCCTCGGGCAGCAGGTTCAGCGGGATCATCGCGAACTGCTGCGAGGCGCCGCCCTGCACGAACAGCACCTTGTAGTTCGCCGGAATGCCCATCAGCCGGCGCAGGCTCGCCTCGGCGCGCTCGGCGATGGCGGTGAAGTCGCGGCCACGGTGCGACATCTCCATCACCGACATGCCGCTGCCGTGCCAGTCGAGCAGCTCCTCGCGCGCGCGCTCGAGCACCGCCTCGGACAGCACCGCCGGACCGGCGCTGAAGTTGTAGACCCTCGCCATCAACGATCCCCTCTGCCTGCCCACTCCCTCCCCCTTGACGGGGGAGGGTTGGGGTGGGGGTGCCGAACTCGACAGCGCGCCGATCTTTACCCCCCCCTGACCCTCCCCCTTGCCAGGGGGAGGGAATGTTCACTCCTCGATCGCGGCGTCGGACTCGGCGGGCTCGTCGCCCTCCTCGCCCTCGACTTCGACGCGTTCGACGCCGATCACGCGCTCGCCTTCCTGCACCGCGATCAGCTTGACGCCCTGGGTGTTGCGCGACAGCACCGAGATCTCGGCGACGCGCGTACGCACCAGCGTGCCACCGTCGGTGATCAGCATCACGTCGTGCGAGGCGTCGACCTGCACCGCGCCGACCACCCGGCCGTTGCGCTCGCTGGTCTGGATCGAGATCACGCCCTGGCCGCCGCGCCCGCGCAGCGGGTATTCGTCGGGCGGGGTGCGCTTGCCGTAGCCGTTCTCGGTGACGGTCAGGATGTCGCCCTCGGCCTGCACCACCACCAGCGCGATCACACGCACGCCCCCCTCGTCGAGCTCGCGCCCCTCGGCCGCCTCGGCGTCGGCATCGGCGTCCTCGGCCTCGTCGCCGTTGCGCACATCCTTGAAGCGCATGCCGCGCACGCCGGCGGTGTTGCGCCCCATCGGGCGCACGTCGTCTTCGTGGAAGCGGATCGCCTTGCCGGCGTCGGTGAACAGCATGATGTCGCGCTTGCCGTCGGTGATCGCCACGTCGACCAGTTCGTCGCCGTCGCGCAGGTCGATCGCGATGATGCCGGCGGTGCGGCGGTTCGAGTACGCCGACAGCGGCGTCTTCTTGACCGTGCCCGAGGTGGTGGCGAAGAACAGGAACTGGTCTTCGCCGAACTCGCGCACCGGCTGCACCGCGCTGATGCGCTCGCCCTCCTCGAGCGGCAGCAGGTTCACCAGCGGCTTGCCGCGCGCGCCGCGCCCGGCCTGCGGCAGCTCGTAGACCTTGATCCAGTAGCACTTGCCGCGGTTGGAGAAGCACAGCAGCGTGTCGTGCGTGTTGGCGATGAACAGCTTGTCGATGAAATCCTCGTCCTTCATCGCGGTCGCGGACTTGCCGCGGCCGCCGCGGCGCTGCGCGCGGTAGTCGGCCAGCGGCTGCGCCTTGGCGTAGCCGGCGTGCGACAGCGTCACCACCCTGTCCTCTTCGGAGATCAGGTCTTCCAGCGACAGGTCGATGTGCGCATGGTTGATCTCGGTGCGGCGCGCATCGCCGTAGGCTTCGCGGATCGCCAGCAGTTCGCCGCGGATCACCTGCATCAGGCGATCGGGGCTCTCGAGGATCTCGATCAGCTCGCCGATGCGCCCGAGCAGCTCGCGGTACTCGTCGTGGATCCTGTCCTGTTCGAGCCCGGTCAGGCGGTGCAGCCGCAGGTCGAGGATCGCCTGCGCCTGCGCCAGCGACAGCCGGTAGCCCCCCTCGACCAGGCCGAGGCCGGCCGGCAGGTCCTCGGGGCGCGAAGCGGCGGCTCCGGCGTGCCCGAGCATCGCGGTGACCGGACCGGCTTCCCAGAGGCGTGCCATCAGGCCTTCGCGCGCCTCGGCCGGGCTCGGCGAGTGCCTGATCAGCTCGATCATCGCGTCGATGTTGGCGAGCGCGACCGACAGGCCTTCGAGCACGTGCGCGCGCTCGCGCGCCTTGCGCAGCTCGAAGATCGTCCGCCGGGTGACGACTTCGCGGCGGTGGCGGATGAAGTACTCGAGCATCTGCTTCAGGTTCAGCAGCCGCGGCTGGCCGTCGGCCAGCGCCACCATGTTGATGCCGAACACCGTCTGCATCTGGGTGTGCTGGTACAGGTTGTTCAGCACCACCTCGGCGACTTCGCCGCGCTTGAGCTCGATGACCACGCGCATGCCGTCCTTGTCGGACTCGTCGCGCAATTCGGAGATGCCTTCGAGCTTCTTCTCGCGCACCAGTTCGGCGATCTTCTCCAGCAGCCGCGCCTTGTTGACCTGGTACGGCAGTTCGACGACGACGAGGGTCTGACGGCCGGTGCGGTCGTCGGTCTCGATCTCGGTGCGCGCACGCACGTGGATGCGCCCGCGGCCGCTCTGGTACGCTTCGTGGATGCCGCGCACGCCGTTGATGATGCCGGCGGTCGGGAAGTCGGGGCCCGGCACGTAGCGGATCAGGTCCATCACGCCGAGCGCGGGGTCGTCGATCAGCGCGATGCAGGCGTCGACGACTTCGCCGAGGTTGTGCGGCGGGATGTTGGTCGCCATGCCGACCGCGATGCCGGCCGAGCCGTTGACCAGCAGCTGCGGAACGCGCGTCGGCAGCACCGCCGGCTCGGTCTCGGACTCGTCGTAGTTCGGCACGAAGTCGACGGTTTCTTTGTCGATGTCCGACAGCAGCTCGTGGGCGAAGCGGCTCATGCGCACTTCGGTGTAGCGCATCGCCGCCGGCGCATCGCCGTCGACCGAGCCGAAGTTGCCCTGACCGTCGACCAGCAGATAGCGCAGCGAGAAGGGCTGGGCCATGCGCACGATGGTGTCGTACACCGCGGTGTCGCCGTGCGGGTGGTACTTGCCGATCACGTCGCCGACCACGCGCGCCGACTTCTTGTAGGGCTTGTTCCAGTCGTTGCCGAGCTCGCGCATCGCGTGCAGCACGCGGCGGTGCACCGGCTTCAGGCCGTCGCGGACATCCGGCAGCGCGCGCCCGACGATCACGCTCATCGCGTAATCGAGGTACGACTGCCTCATCTCGTCCTCGAGATTGACCGGCAAGACTTCTTTGGCGAAATCGACCATCGGAAACCCGTTCTGCTCGGAAAGGCGCGCGCCGCGCGAAGCCGGGCGCTGAGACGCGGGACTATACCACAGGCGGCCCGCCGCCCGGCCGGCGCTACACCCCTTGGCAAGCGGCCGTGACCGGGGTCAATCCGCCATCACGAATCCGTCGGGAGCGGATTCGGACGCCCGTCAGGGCGCCCGAAGGGTGTCGGCCTGGATGGCCGACATCAGCGCCGCCATCTTCGCCGGCGTCGGCGCCAGTACCACGCCGCGCTCGGTGACGATCGCGTCGATCAGATCGGCCGGGGTGACGTCGAACGAGGGGTTCCAGGCCTGCGCACCCGCGGCGGCGACGCGCCGGCCGCCGAGGCTCAGGAGTTCCTCGGGCGTGCGCTGCTCGATCGGGATGCCGGCGCCATCCGCCAGACCCATGTCGATCGTCGCGGTCGGCGCCACCACCATGAACTTCACGCCGTGGTGACGCGCCAGCACCGCCAGGGCGTAGGTGCCGATCTTGTTCGCGGTATCGCCGTTGGCGGCGATGCGGTCGGCGCCGACGATCACCCAGCGCACGTCGCCCTGCTTCATCCGATGCGCCGCGGCGCCCTCGGCGATCAGCGTCACCGGAATCGCATCCTGCACCAGCTCCCAGGCGGTCAGGCGCGCGCCCTGCAGCCAGGGGCGGGTTTCGTCGGCGTACACCGCGGCGATGCGCCCCGCGGCCCAGCCGGCGCGGATCACGCCGAGCGCGGTGCCGAAGCCCCCGGTCGCCAGCGATCCCGTGTTGCAGTGGGTCAGCACGGCACCCGGCACCTCGAGCAGCGCGGCACCGAGCTCGCCCATGCGGCGGTTGGCGGCGATGTCTTCGGCGAGGATGGCATCGGCTTCGGCCAGCAGCCGCGGTGTGGGGTCGCCCGAGGCGAGCGTTCCGATCGCACGCTCCATGCGCGCCAGCGCCCAGAACAGGTTGACCGCGGTCGGGCGCGAGGCGGCGAGCGCCGCGAGGTCGGTACGGACCGCCGCCCGCCAGCCCTCGCCGGCTTCGCGGAAACGGCTCCGCGCCGCCAGCACCACGCCGTAGGCGGCGGCGATGCCGATCGCCGGCGCGCCGCGCACCACCATGTCGCGGATCGCGCCGGCGACCTCGATCGCGTTGTAGAAACGCAACATGAGCTGCTGTTCCGGCAACCGGCGCTGGTCGAGCAGCTCGAGGGCATCGCCGCGCCAGACGACGGCGCGGACCCGGTCGTAGGACTGGATCGAAGTCATCGGACAGGAACCCGGGAAGCATGACGAAAGTGCCAGTGTACACCCCCCGCGCCTGCCCTCGGGCGGCGCGGGGTGGACGCTTGCTGCGCTCGGGATGCGCTCAGGCCGCGGGCTCGATCGGCTCCAGCCGGTAGCCGTGCTGGTAAACCGCCTTCAGTTGCCAGCCGTGCTCGGCGCGCAAGTCGAGCTTGTTGCGGATGCGGCTGACGTGGGTGTCGACGGTGCGGGTATTGATGTCGGGGCTGCGCCCCCAGACGCTCTCGAGGATGTGACCGCGCGACAGCACCCGCCCGGCGCCGCGGAACAGGAACAGCGCCAGGTCGAACTCTTTCTGCGTCAGCTCGACCGGCGCGTCGTTGAGCAGGATCGAGCGCGTGCCGAGGTCGACCGTGTACTGGCCGAACTCGAGCACCTTGGCGCCCTCGTCCTGTGGAATCGCGCGCCGCGCCAGCGCCTTCAGTCGCGCCAGCATCTCGAAGCGCTTGACCGGCTTGGTCATGTAGTCGTCGGCACCGGCGTTCAGCGCCTCGACGATATCGGCCTCCTCGTCACGGCCGGTCACGAACAGCACCGGCATCGGCCAGTCGACGTGTTCACGGATCCATCGCAGGACCTGGATGCCATCGGTGTCGGGGAGCATCCAGTCCAGGATGACGAAGTCGTACGAATCGCGCCCCAGCTCCCGGAGCAAAGCCTTGCCCAGGCCGAAAACCTGGCAATCGTGACCGGCCTCGGCGAGCCAGGCCCGTACCATCTCCGCCTGGGGGCGGTCATCTTCGAGCAACGCGACGCGCAAGCGGGTTCCCTCCGTTATTCTCGAAAACAACAGTTTTTGCTATTCTGACACATAGATGTATCATTGTACGCGTGATACACGGTGTTTCGGTTATACTCGGTCCTGCATGGGTTGGAACTCGGCAGGGTCGGGGATCAAGGCAGACCCATTGCTACACGTGCATCAACCCGTTGCCAGGCAACTGACGCGGGGCTCTAGTTCGCGCTTACCTGGAGGTTAGACGATGAAACTCAAGTTCAACAACATAGCCTTGGCTCTGGCTGCCTCCGTCGCGCTGGCCGCGCCGGCGTTCGCTGCCGACAAGGTGGTCACCGATCCGTTCACCAAGCCGGTCAAGGACCCGTTCGGCAAGTGCATCCTGTCGATCGGCGGCGTCGAGCACCCGGATTGCCAGCCGCCCGCGCCCGCGCCCAAGCCGGTCAAGATGACCGTCAGCCTGAGCGCCGACGCCTTCTTCGATTTCGACAAGTCGAACCTGAAGCCGGCCGGCAAGGCTGAGCTCGACAAGCTGGTCGCCGACATGAAGACCAAGGTCCGCGTCGACAGCATCGACATCGTCGGCCACACCGACAGCAAGGGCACCGACGCCTACAACCAGCGCCTGTCGGAGCGCCGCGCCAACGCCGCGAAGGAGTACCTGGTCGCGCAGGGCGTCCCGGCCAACATCATCGCCGCCAGCGGCAAGGGCGAAAGCCAGCCGGTCGCGAACAACGCGACCGCCGAAGGCCGCGCCCAGAACCGCCGCGTCGACATCACCGTCGACGCCCAGGGCGCCCAGTAAGCTTTCCCGCCGCCCTCGCCCGGCTCCGAACGCCCCGGCCCTGCCGGGGCGTTTTCTTTGCGCGCCCCGGTATAATCCGCCCGGCCCCCGCCACGGAGGACGCCATGCACGCCGTCGATACCCTGCTGCTGCCGCGCTGGATCATCCCGGTCGAACCCGAAGGGGTGGTGCTCGAGGGCTACGCGCTCGCAGTCGACACGGGCCGCATCGTCGACATCCTGCCGGCCGAGGCCGCCGCAGCGCGCTTCCCCGCCGTCCACGCCCGGGTCGAGCTGCCGACGCACTGCCTGATCCCGGGGCTGATCAACGCCCACAGTCACGCGGCGATGAGCCTCCTGCGCGGGCTGGCCGACGACCTGCCGCTGATGACCTGGCTGCAAGCGCACATCTGGCCGGCCGAGGGCCGCTGGGTCTCGGACGCCTTCGTGCACGACGGCACGCGGCTCGCGATCGCCGAGATGCTGCGCGGCGGCGTCACCTGCTTCAACGACATGTACTTCTTCCCCGACGTCACCGCGCGCGCCGCGGCCCAGGCCGGCATGCGTGCCTGCGTCGGCATGATCCTGATCGATTTCCCCAGCGCCTGGGCGAGCTCGGCCGAGGAGTACCTGGACAAGGGCCTGGCGCTGCACGATGCTTGGCGCCACCACCCGCTGGTCTCGACCGCGTTCGCACCGCACGCGCCCTACAGCGTGTCGCAGGGCTCGCTCGAGCGCGTGCGCACGCTCGCCGACGAACTCGAGTGCCCGGTGCACATGCACATCCACGAGACGGCGTTCGAAGTCGAACAGTGCCTGCAAACCCGCGGCGAGCGCCCGCTGACCTGGCTCGACCGCCTCGGGCTGGTCAGCCCGAACCTGCTCGCGGTACACGCGACCCAACTGACCGATGCCGAGGTCGAGCGCCTGGCCGAGGCCGGCGCGCACGTGCTGCACTGCCCCGAGTCCAACCTCAAGCTCGCCAGCGGCTTCTGCCCGGTGGCGAAGCTCGAGGCCGCCGGGGTCAACGTCGCGCTCGGCACCGACGGTGCCGCCAGCAACAACGACCTCGACCTGCTCGGCGAGCTGAAGACCGCGGCGCTGCTGGCCAAGGCCGTCGCCAACGATGCCGCGGCGCTGCCGGCGCACCGTGCGCTGCGCCTGGCGACGCTGAACGGCGCGCGCGCGCTGGGGCTGGACGCCGAAACCGGCTCGCTCGTGCCGGGCAAGTGGGCCGACATCGCCGCGATCGACCTCGGCGAGATCGAAAGCCAGCCGCTGTACCATCCGGCGTCGCAACTGGTCTACGCCAGCGGCCGCCACCAGATCACCGACGTCTGGGTCGCCGGTCGCCACCTGCTCAAGGGGCGGGTGCTGACCACGCTCGACCGCACCGAGCTGCTCGCGCGCGCCGCCGAGTGGCGCGGCAAGATCGCCCCGTGATCCGCCCGCGAACCGAACGATTCCCCAGCCCCGAGACACCGCGATGAGCAACGTCGATATCCGCGAGATCGCCAAGTTCGAAGCCCTCGCCAACCGCTGGTGGGACCCCGACGGCGAATTCAAGCCGCTGCACGACATCAACCCGCTGCGGCTGGATTTCATCGACCGGCGCGCGCCGCTCGCCGGCCGGCGCGTGCTCGACGTCGGCTGCGGCGGCGGCATCCTGTCGGAAGCCATGGCGCTGCGCGGCGCGCACGTCACCGGCATCGACATGGGCGCGGCGCCGCTCGCGGTCGCGCGGATGCACCAGCTCGAATCCGGGGTCGAGATCGATTACCGCCAGATCACCGCCGAGGCGCTGGCCGAAGCCGAGCCGGCGGGCTTTGACGTCGTCACCTGCCTGGAAATGCTCGAGCACGTTCCCGACCCGGCCTCGGTGGTCGCCGCCTGCGCGCGGCTGGTCAAGCCCGGCGGCCAGGTGTTCTTCTCGACCATCAACCGCACGCCCCGGGCCTACGCCTTCGCGATCCTCGGCGCCGAGTACCTGCTGCGGATGCTGCCCAGGGGCACGCACGACTACGCCAGGTTCATCCGCCCGTCCGAGCTCGCCGAATGGGCCGTGCACGCCGGCCTGGAACTGCGCGAGATCACCGGCATGCACTACAACCCGCTGACGCGCCGCTACTGGCTCGCCGAGGGGGTCGAGGTCAATTACCTGGTTCATACGGTGAAGAGCGATGAGCAATGAGCAAGGGGTAATCGCGAGTCCCCATCCCCCATCTCCCCTCCCTCATGCCCCGACCCCAATGATCTCCTGCGTCCTCTTCGACCTCGACGGCACCCTGCTCGACACCGCGCCCGACCTGGTCGGTGCGCTGAACCGCCTGCGCGCCGAGCACGGCCTCGCACCGCTGCCCTACGCCGGCCTGCGCGCCGTCGCCTCGCACGGTTCGGCGGCGATGGTGCGCGCCGGCTTCGGCATCGCCGACGACGCACCCGGGTTCGCGGCGCTGGTCGCGCGCTTCGTCGCGCTGTACCGCGACGGCCTCGCCGAAGCCACCGCACCGTTGCCGGGCATCGAGGCGGTGCTGGCGGCGCTCGAGGCGCGCGGCTTGCGCTGGGGCGTGGTCACCAACAAGCCGGCAGCGCTGACCGGGCCGCTGATGGCTGCGCTCGGGCTGGCCGCGCGCGCCGCGTGCATCGTCAGCGGCGACACGCTGCCCACGCGCAAGCCCGACCCAGCGCCGATGCTCCACGCCTGCGCGCTCGCCGGCGTGTCCCCCGCCGAATGCCTGTACATCGGCGACGCCGAGCGCGACGTCGAGGCCGGCCGCCGCGCCGGCATGGTCACGCTGGCGGCGCGCTTCGGCTACCTCGGCGCCGACGACCGTCCCGAAGCCTGGGGCGCCGACGGCATCGTCGACGCGCCGGAAGACATCCTCGCCTGGGTCGCCGGGCGCTGATCGGCTCGCGGCGCGCCGGCTGCGCCGCATCCGCCCCGAGCGGCTATCCTATGCGCCCCTTCGACCAGCCTTCGCCCGTCCGCCATGCATCCCGACGATTACTGCGAAGCCAAGCTCGCCCCCGGCTCGGCACGCCGCTACGCGCTGATGACGCTCCCGGCTCGCGACCGCAGCGCGCTGCTCGCGCTGTGGGCGCTCGAGCTCGAGGTGCGCGAAGTCATCGACGAGTGCCGCGAGCCCGCGCTCGCGCGCGCCAAGCTCGAATGGTGGCGCGAAGAGCTCGGTCGGCTCGGCGCCGGCGCGCCGCAGCACCCGGCGACGCGCGCGCTCGCGCCGCACCTCGCGCGCCACCACCTGAGCGTCGACGCGCTGCGCGAGCTGGTCGACGGCGCCGGGATGGACCTCGAGTACGACGCCTACCCGAGCTTCAGCCAGCTCGTGCCGTATTGCCACCGCATCGGCAGCACGCCGGCGCTGCTCGCCGCCGAGCTGCTCGGCTACCAGGACCGCGCCACCGCACGCTTCGCACACGAACTCGGCCAGGGCCTGGCGCTGCTCGAGCTGCTGCGCGAAGCGCGCGCCGATGCGCTCAAGGGCCGCTACCGCATCCCCGAAGACGAGATGCGCAGCCACGGCGTCGGCCACGCCGACCTCGCCCGACCGCGCTCGAGCGCGCAGACCGCTGCGCTGTTCGACGCCCAGGCCGCGCGCATCCGCGCAAGCTTCGCCCGCGCACTGGAGTGGCTTCCGGTCGCCGAGCGCGCCGGCCAGCGCCCGCTGCTGGTGCGCCTGCGGCTCGCGCAGGCGCTGCTCGACGAAATCGAGGCCGACGGCTTCCGCGTGCTCGAACACCGCATCGAGCTGACCCCGCTGCGCCAGCTGTGGCTGGCATGGAACACGCACCGCCACGCCCGCCGCGGCAGACTCGGCTGATACCGACTCCAGGAAATAACGCCTGATTGCGGCGCTCCGGGGGCTATCGCGGAGCGGATTACGCGCGCCGCGGGCGCAGGACAGCGCGGAGCGGCACCGTACCTCGGAGGCGTACACGGAGGTACGCCGAGAATGAGCGCAGCGATAGCCCCCGGAGCGCCACTCACCGCCAAGGGGCGAAACTTCTTGCGATCCGTACCTATCCGGCGATCTCGTCGCCGCGGTCGGGCTCGCCGCAGTGGCGCAGGATCGCGGCGCGGGCAGCGTCGCGCAGCTTGACCGCGGCCGTCCAGTCCTCGCCTTCGGGGATCAGCGGCACCTCGACGACGACGCGGATGCGCCCGCGGCGCGGGAACCAGGAGTCGGCGCGCAGCATCGCCCGGGTCCCCCGGATCGTGACCGGCACCACCGGCAAGCCGGCCCGGGCCGCGACGACGAAGGCGCCCATGTGGAAAGGCAGCAGTCCGGGGCGACGATCGAAGGTGCCTTCGGCGAAGAACGCCAGCGCATGTCCGGCCTGCGCGAGTTCGAGCAGGCGTTGCGCCTCGCCGGCGCTCTGGCGCGGGTCGAAGCGCTCGACGAACACCGCCCCCAGGCGGCGCAGCAGCACCTCCACCGTCCACGACTCGGCCAGCTCGCGCTTGGCGACGAAGCCGAAACCGCGCGGCAGCACCGCCACCAGCACGTAGGCGTCGAGGTAGCTGGCATGGTTGGCGACCAGCACGCAGGGGCCGGGCGGCAGCCGCTCCAGCCCCTCGACGGCCAGCGGTGTCGCGGTCGCACGGCGCAGCGTGCGCGCCGCGGCGCGGCAGATGCGCCAGCGCTGCGGCATCGCGGGCAGCGTCGCCACCGCGAACCATGCCAGCGCGATCAGCGCATCGAACACCGCCCAGGCCCAGCCCGCCCAGGCGGCGTCGCGGCCACGGTGCCACAGGCGGCGCAGCCGCGGCGGCAGGCTGGCGGCGGCCAGCCGCAGCATCTGCCACCACAGCGCTCGCCCGCCGCGGCCCAGCGCGCCGTGCTCGTACAGCTCGCGGACCGCGGCGCGGCGCAGCTTGCCGCTGGAGGTCTTCAGCACTGCGTGCGGCGGCACCCACACCACCTCGTCCGGCGGCAGATCCACCAGCCCCGCGGTCACTTCGCGGACCCGGCGCGTCATCGCCTCGCGACGCTCGGGGGCGGTTTCGCGCGTCTCGGCCACCACCACCAGGCGCTCGGTGCCGAGCCGGGCGTCGCGGCTGCCGAAGGCGGCGACGCAACCCTTGCGCACGCCCTCGATCTCGCCGACGGCCTGCTCGAGCACCTGCGGATGGATGTTGCGCCCGCCGCGGATGATCAGGTCCTTGACCCGCCCGGTCAGGTACAGCTCACCGTCGGCGAAGTAGGCGCGGTCGCCGGAATCGAGCCAGTCGCCGTGGAACAGCGCGCGCGTCGCCTCCGGCCTGCGCAGATAGCCGCAGGTGGCCGAAGGCCCCCGGAATTCGAGCCGCCCCTCGCGGCGTTCGGGCAGCTCGCGTCCGGCCTCGTCGACGATGCGCACGTCGTGTCCGCGCAGCGGCCGGCCGCAGGCGACGAATTCGAGCGCGTCGGGCGCATCGGCGGCGGCCGGCTCGGCGCAGCCTTCGCGCATCAGCGCGTCGCGGCGGACGCGGTCGACCTGCAGCCCGTGGCCGGGCGTCGGCAGCGTCAAGCCGACCGAGCACTCGGCCAGGCCATAGACCGGAGCCAGCGCGCCGGGCCGCAAGCCGTGGCGGGCGAAGCGCTCGGCGAAACGGCGCATCGCCTGCGGGCTCACCGGCTCGGCGCCGTTGATCGCCAGGCGCCACGAGCCCAGGTCCAGCCCCTCGAGCTCGGCGTCGGCGACGTTGCGCAGGCACAGCTCGTAGGCGAAGTTCGGCGCCGCCGACAGCGTGCCGCGGTGGCGATGGATCGCCCACAGCCAGCGCGCCGGCCGCGACAGGAAGGCGAGCGGCGACATCAGCACCAGCGGCAGGCCGTAGTACAGGCTGCCCAGCGCCGCGCCGATCAGACCCATGTCGTGGTACAGCGGCAGCCAGCTGACGAACACGTCGCGACCGGACACCTGCAGGCGCTCGCCCATCGCCCGCAGGTTGGCGAGCAGGTTGGCGTGGCTCAGCACTACACCCTTGGGATCGCCGGTGCTGCCGGAGGTGTATTGCAGGAAAGCCGTGTCCTCGGCCCGCACCGCCGGCCACAGCGTCGCGGCCGGCGCTGCGCTCAGCGCCGCGACCGTCGCCACCTCGCGCAGCTCCTCGACGTGGGCGCGCAGCAGCCGCGCGAAGCGCCCCGCCTCGGGCACGGTGATCAGCAGCCGCGCGCGCGCGTTGCGCAGGATGCCGACGTGGCGGCGCAAGTGCTCCTCGAGCTGCGCGAGGCGCAGCGGCGGATAGATCGGCACCGGCACGCCGCCGGCGCGCAGGATGCCGAAGAAGCCGTGGAAGTAGTCGTGTCCGGTCGGCAGCATCAGCGCCACCGCGTCGTTCGGCTCGAGGCCGCGTGCCTGCAGCCCCGCGGCCACGGCGCGCGCGCCCGCGTCGAGCGCGCCGTAGGCGAGCGTCCCGGCCACCTGCTCGGGTGCGTCGTAGAGGTGCAGGTACACCGCGCGCGGATGGCGCCGCGCGTGCCAGTCGAGCACCTCGAGCAGCGTCGTCGCCCGCGCTGGGGCTTCGCCGCTGCCCTCGGCCACCGGCGGCGGGCCCGGCGCCGCGGTCCGCTCCGGCGCCACGGCGGCGAGCACACGCCGCAGCAGCTCGCGCAGCGCATCGGCGAGCAGCGCCTCGTCGCCGAGGTGCACGTCGCAGGCGCGCTCGAGCCGCACCACCAGCTCGGCGCGGCCCAGGCTGTCCAGCCCGAGATCGCGGTCGAGCCGGCTGTCGAGCGTCGGTGCCGGCGCGCCGGACTCCGCGGCGAGCTCGCCGACCACC
>JBDHRG010000037.1:0-23315 GCA_039807445.1 Candidatus Competibacteraceae bacterium | reverse complement strand
GCGAGCGCCTGCGTCTGCCCACCGGCCAGCGTCAGCGCCAGCACGAGTCCCAGTTTCCAACTCATCGGCGCCGCCTCCTCGACCACATCTGCGCCGCAGCGTAACGGATTCGGGCGCCCCGACGAAGCGCCCGAGGGCGCGAAACACTGCCGACCGGCGCCGGCGTCACGCTTTTTAACACCTCTTGTCCGCACCGCCCCCGAGTCTGAACATATCCTGTTGATGCAAAACAACAAAAACATTCAGGCATCGTTCATGCACAGAAATCGACAGCCGATCACGGAGCAGGTCCTGGCGCTCGACACTGGCAGGCGCAGGCCTCGGAACCCGGGCCCGGCGCCCGAGAACAATCTGGGAGCGAGAGAAAATGCAAACAAGACTCCACCCCCCCCTCGCCGCCGCGCTGGCCCTGGCCGGCGCGCTGGGCTACGCCGGCGCGAGCCACGCCGCCTTCACGCTGGTCGCAACCGACACCCTGACCTGGAACGTGCCCCAGACCGAGATCACCGCCACGCTCGACTGGCAAGATACCGCCGTGCAGCTGAAGTACGACGTCTTCTACGACTCGGGCCTGAACCAGTGGAAATACCAGTACGCGTTCACCGAGGACTCGTCCCCCACCAAGCAACTGAGCCACCTGATCATCGAGCTGTCGCCGGACATCACCAACGCCGACATCATCAGCACCGGCGGTGGCGAGTCGCGCTCGACCGGCATCGGCGCCCCGACGACCTGGAGTTCGACCAGCCCCCCCTCGAACCAGCTGATGCCCTCGGCGATGGCCGGCATCAAGTGGAACAAAGGTGAGGACGGCACCACGGTCGGCACGACGACGACCTTCGAGGTCATCTCCACCCGTGCCCCGACCTGGGGCGATTTCTACGCCCGCGACGGCATCGGCGGCGGCGTGGTCGCCGCGTGGAACACCGGCTTCGGCAACCCCGATACCGACCCTCTGCTCAGCAACGCCGACATCATGAGCATGGCGGCCGGCAACATGCTGGCGGCGGGCTCGTACGTGCTCGACCACATCCTGCGGCCCGATACCACGATCGTGCCACCGAAGGCGCCCGAGCCCGCGACGCTGGCGCTGCTCGGCGTCGGCGCGCTCGGCTTCGCGCGGATGCGCCGGCGCACGCGCTGACACCCACGCGCCACCGGTCCATCGAGCTCCCCGACAGGGGAGCCCGATGTCTTTCGGACTGTCGACCGATTTTACACGCTGCATCGCGCGCCCCGAGCCCGGCGGTTCAGCGGGGCAGTTCGTCCAGGAGCTGCCGCGCCTCGTCCGCACGCCCGAGGCGGTGCAGCGCGACGCCGAGAAAGCAAAGGGCCTTGCACGGCATCATCACTCTATCCCTGTCGGCTCCAGTGAAGGGCACTCGTCCAGCGAGTCGCTGCCCGGGCGCTATGCCGAAGCGTACACAGCGTGCTCTGACGCGGCAATCGCGAACCACGCCCTGCTTCACCGCCGCGCCCGGCTCGGGCAGCGTGGGCCGCCGCGGGTATACTCGCGCTCCGTCCCGGAACCGGATGCCGCCCAAGCGCCATGTCTTATCCCCTCGCCCGTTCCCTGCTGTTCCGCCTCGACCCCGAAACCAGCCACGACCTCACCCTCGGCCTGCTCGGCCGGCTCGGTGAAGCCGCCGCGCTGCTGGCGCCCGCGGTGCCACGGCGGCCGCGCGTGGTGATGGGGATCGAGTTCCCGAACCCGGTCGGGCTGGCCGCCGGGCTGGACAAGAACGGCGTGGCGATCGAGGCTCTGGGCGCGCTCGGCTTCGGCTTCGTCGAGGTCGGCACGGTGACGCCGCGACCCCAGCCCGGCAACCCCAGGCCGCGGCTGTTCCGCCTGCCCGAGGCCGAGGCGCTGATCAACCGCTTCGGCTTCAACAACCAGGGCGTCGACGCGCTGGTCGAGCGCCTGCACGCGAGCCGCTACCGCGGCGTGCTCGGCATCAACATCGGCAAGAACAAGGACACGCCGAACGAGCGCGCGCTCGACGACTACCTGCACTGCCTGCGCAAGGTCTACCGCTACGCCGGCTACGTCACGGTCAACATCTCGTCGCCGAACACGCCGGGCTTGCGCGACTTGCAGTACGGCGAAGACCTCGACCGCCTGCTCGGCACGCTGAAGGAGGCGCAGGCGCGCCTGGCCGCCGAGCACGGCCGCTACGTGCCGCTGGCGCTGAAGATCGCCCCCGACATCGCCGACGACGACGTGGCGGTGATCGCCGCGGCGCTGACGCGCGCGCAGATGGACGGCGTGATCGCGACCAACACCACGCTGTCGCGCGCCGGCGTCGAGAAGTGCGCGCACGCTGCCGAGACCGGCGGCCTCAGCGGTGCGCCACTGAACGCCCGCTCGACCGACGTGATCCGCCTGCTGGCGCGCGCGCTCGACGGCGCGCTGCCGGTGATCGGCGTCGGCGGCATCGGCAGCGGCGCCGACGCCCGCGCCAAGACCGACGCCGGCGCCAGCCTGGTGCAGCTGTACTCGGGCTTCATCTACCGCGGCCCGGCGCTGATCTGCGAAGCGGTCGAGGCGATCGGCTGAAGCGTGGCGAGGGACAGCACTCGACCGCATCTCATCCTCGAACTTCGCACCACCACATCGACATCGGCACCGCGAACAGATCCTCGCCGAAGGGCACGACTTCACGACCGCTGTAGAGCACGAGCCCGCGGCGGAAACGCTCCGCCTCGGTTTCCTTCAGGTGGCGCAGCCCCCTGAAGTCCTTGCCGTCGACGCTGGCGCTCGCCTTGACCTCGACGCCGAGCATCTGACCCAGGCGGTCCTCGAGCACGAAGTCCACCTCGACATTCGTCTGCGTGCGGTAGTGCGACAGCGTGGTGATCCGCGTGCTCCAGGCGCGATGCTTGGCGAGCTCGCTCATGACGAAGGTCTCGACCAGCGCTCCCGGCAGTCCCGGCTCGGCAGCCAAGCGCTCGCGCGACCAGCCGAGCAGATGCGCGAGCAGGCCGCTGTCGGGCAGGAAAACCTTGGGTGCCTTGACCAGGCGCTTGCCGGGGTTGCGCTCCCAGGCCGGGAGCCGGTGCACCAGGAACAGCGTCTCCAGCAGCGTCAAGTAACGCTTCAGCGTGCTCTGCGGCAGCTTGCTGGCGCGGGCCAGCTCGGCGTGGTTCAGCAGGCCGGCGCTGCGCGTGGCGAGCAGCTTCAGCAGCTGCGGCAGCTCCGCCAGCCGCTCGACGTTGGCAAGCTCGCGCACATCGCGTTGCAGGATCGCGGCGAGGTAGCTGTCGAACCACGCCGCGCGCCGCCTGTCGCGCCGGGCGGCCGCCTCGGGAAAGCCGCCCCCGGCCAGCAGACCGATGAACGCGTCGCGCTCGCAGGGCGGGATGTCCGTCGCCAGCAGATCGCCGTCGAACAGCCACTCGGCGCGATTGACCTGCGCGCGGTCGGCGAGCTCGGCCGCCGACAGCGGCCACAGCGACAGGATCTCCATGCGCCCCGCGAGCGAGTCGGCGACGGTCGGCAGCAGCAGCGCGTTGGCCGAACCGGTGAGCAGGAAGCGCCCCGGCGCGCGCTTGCGATCCACCGCCGCCTTGATCGCCAGCAACAGCTCCGGAGCACGCTGCACCTCGTCGAGCACCAGCAGCGCCTCGGACTGCGCTGCGAGGAAGCCGGTGGGATCGGCGCGCACCGCGGCAAGGACGGTCGGGTCGTCCAGGGTCTGGTAGCGTGCCTGGCGCTCGGCGGCGAGCTGCAGCGCGAGCGTGCTCTTGCCGGTCTGGCGGGCGCCGTTCAAGAAAACGACCGGGGTGTCGGCGAGCGCTTCGCCGAGCAACGGGGTGATGTGGCGTCGATACATCCCCGAAATTCTGCCGATCAACGGTTGAAAATCAACCATTCAATGGACGATTTTCAGGCAAGCATACCTTCCATCACAGCTTGACTTCCGGGGCTGATCGGAACGAGCCTACGGGAAACCCCGTAGAGAACTGCGCGCATGGACAAGATCGACTGGTACTTCGACTACCTGTCCCCCTTCGCTTACCTCCAGCTCGAGCACTTCGACCGGCTCCCGGCGGGCATCGAGGTGCGCTGCGTGCCGGTGCTGCTCGGCGCGCTGCTCGAAGCGAGCGGCACGCGCGGCCCGGCCGAAGTCCCATCGATGCGCACGCTGACCTACCGCCACTGCCTGTGGCGCGCGCGCAAACTCGGCGTGCCGTACAAGATGCCGCCGGCGCACCCGTTCAACCCGCTGCGCGCGCTACGCCTCACCGTCGCGCTCGGAAGCTCGGTCGAGGTGGTCCGCACCGTGTTCCGCCACCTGTGGGCCGAGGGCCGCGGCCTCGAGACGCCCGCGGACTGGGCGGCGCTGTGTGCCGGGCTCGGCGTGTCCGAGGCCGAGGCGAACGCGCTGGTCGAGGCGCCCGAAACCAAGGCGCGGCTGCGCGCCGACACCGAGGCGGCGGTCGCGCGCGGCGTGTTCGGCGTGCCGACCTTCGTCGTCGGCGGCGAGCTGTTCTGGGGCTTCGACACCACCGGGATGCTGCTCGACTTCCTCGCCGACCGCAGCCTGTTCCAGGAGGCCGAGATGGCGCGCGTCAGCGCGCTGCCGGTCGGCGTCCAGCGTAAGTTTTCCTGACACTCCCGGAGAGAGATGAAGTGAGCCGCATCCCGATCGACGAGTTCGAGCGTCTGGCGGTCGAGCACGTGCCCTTCGTCGGCCAGCTCGGCATCAAGGTCGAGGCGATGGAGCATGGCCGCGCGACGATCCGCGTGCCCTTCCGCGAAGACTTCATCCGCCCCGGCGGCACGGTGTCGGGGCCGGTGCAGATGGCGCTGGCCGACATCGTGATGTACGCGGTGGTGCTGTCGCTGATCGGCCGCGTCGAGCTGGCGGTCACCACTAACCTCAACATCAACTTCCTGCGCCGGCCGCAGCCGGCCGACGTGATCGGCGAGGGGCGCATCCTCAAGCTCGGCAAGCGCCTGGCGGTGTGCGAAGTGACGTTGTACTCCGAGGGCGAGCCCGAGCCGATCGCACACGTCACCGGCACCTACTCGATCCCGCCGCGGCGCGAGTGATGCCGAAGCAGGGCGACCGCGCCACCGAGGTCCATCCAGATGAGCACGCTGCACGACACCGACTTCGTCGCCTGGACCGAGCAGCAGGCGCGCCTGCTGCGCGAGCGGCGTTTCGAGGAGCTCGATGTGGACGAACTGCTGGAGGAAATCGAGGACATGGGCGGCAGCGAGCGACGGGCGCTGGAAAGCCGGCTCGCCGAGCTGCTGCTGCACCTGCTGAAGTGGAAGTATCAGCCTGCTCGTCGCACGCGAAGCTGGCGCGTCTCGATCGCCAAGCAGCGAGTGGGCATCGAGCGGGTACTGCGCCAGAATCCGAGCCTCAAAGCGTCGCTCGAGGCGAGGTACGTCGACGCCTACGCCGATGCGCGGCGTCTCGCGGCCGTCGAGACGGGGCTGCAGCGCGAGACGTTCCCGCCCGAGTGTCCGTTCCAGCGCGAGGACGCGCTTGCGGAAGAATGGCTCCCGGAGTAGCGCCGGTGCGCGGCGTCCGCGACGCCTGACACTCTGTCGCGCTCGCACAACGATATTGCGCTGCAACATGGACTTTGCCTTACAATCCGCGAATTCTTTTACCCGGGATTCGCGATGGAGCTTTCGGTAGTCGTCCCCGTCCACAACGAAGCCGAGAACATCGACCCGCTGCTGGACGAGATCCGCGCGGCGCTCGATGACCGCTGCGCCTACGAGATCGTCTACGTCGACGACGGCAGCACCGACGCCACCGCCGAGCGGCTGGCGGCGGCGCGCGCGCGCATCCCCGCGCTGCGCGTGATCACGCACCGCCGCGCCTGCGGCCAGAGCACCGCGGTGCACAGCGGCGTCAAGGCCGCGCGTGCGCCGTGGATCGCGACGCTCGACGGCGACGGCCAGAACGACCCCGCCGACATCCCGCGCCTGCTCGCGGTGCTGCGTGCCGCGGACTGCCCGCCGCGGCTCAAGATGGTGGCCGGCTACCGCCGCCGCCGCCAGGACAGCTGGATCAAACGCATCTCGTCGAAGGTCGCCAACGGCGTGCGCTCGTGGCTGCTCGCCGACGCCACCCCCGACACCGGCTGCGGGCTGAAGGTGTTCTCGCGCGCGCTGTTCCTCGAGCTGCCCTACTTCGACCACATGCACCGCTTCCTGCCGGCGCTGGTCAAGCGCGCCGGCTTCGAGCTGGTGTCGGTCGAGGTCAACCACCGCCACCGCACGCGCGGCGTGTCGAAGTACGGCACGCTCGACCGGCTCGCGGTCGGCGTCGTCGACCTGTTCGGCGTGGTGTGGCTGCAGCGGCGCGCGCGTGTGCCCGAGATCGTGCCGGCCGCGGCGGCGGCGACGCCTGCGGCTGCGGTGGCGGAGGTCGCCGATGTTCAAGCTTGATCCGCTCTGGACCAGCGTCGGCCTGTTCGCGCAGGTGATGTTCTCGGCGCGCTTCCTGGTGCAGTGGATCCTGTCCGAGCGCGCGCGCCAGAGCCTGATGCCGGTCCACTTCTGGTACTTCAGCACCGCCGGCGCCGCGGCACTGCTCGCCTACGCCGCGCACCAGCGCGACCTGGTGATCGTGCTCGGCCAGGTGCTGGGGCTGGCGATCTACCTGCGCAACCTCGAACTGATCCGCCGCGGCGAGGGCCGGCAGCCGGTGTCGTGGCTGTGGGGCTTCCTCGGCCTGGCCGGGCTCGCGCTCGCCGCCGGGCTGGCCGTCGACCCGGTGCGCGCCTCGGTGCCCAAGGTCATCGACACGCTGCACCCGCTGTGGACCACGGTCGGCTTCATCGGCCAGATCCTGTTCTCGGGGCGCTTCGTGGTGCAGTGGCTGTTCAGCGAGCGCGCGCGGCGCTCGATCACGCCAGTGCACTTCTGGTACCTGAGCATGATCGGCAGCGCGCTGCTGCTCGCCTACGCGATCTACCAGCGCGACCCGGTGATCATCCTCGGCCAGGGCTTCGGCTTCGTCGTCTACCTGCGCAACCTGACGCTGATCCGCCGCGGCGGCAGCGAGGCCGAAGCCGCGACCTCCTCGCGCGCGGTGTCCTGACCATGTCGCGTCTGGCACTGGCGCTCGGCTGGGCGCTGCTGCTGACCGCGCTGCTCGGTTGCGCGCTGTGGACGCGGCCGCTGGTGCCGATCGACGAGACACGCTACGCCGCGGTCGCCTGGGAGATGTGGTCGCGCGGCGACTGGCTGGTGCCGCACTTGAACGGCGCGCCCTACCACCACAAGCCGCCGCTGCTGTTCTGGCTGGTCCAGCTCGGCTGGGCGACGTTCGGCGTGCACGACTGGGCCGCGCGGCTGGTGCCGGCGCTGTTCGCGCTGACAGCCCCGGTGCTGCTGGCGCGGCTCGCGCGCGCGCTGTGGCCCGCGGAGCCGGCCGTGGCGCGCTGGGCGCCGTGGGCACTGGCCGGCGGCGTGTACTACGCGCTGTTCGCGACCATGCTGATGTTCGACCTGCTGATGGTCACCTGGACGCTGCTCGGCCTCCTGGGGCTGGCGCGCGCCTGGCGCCATGGCGGGCGGGGCGGCTGGCGGCTGTACGCGCTCGGCATCGGCCTGGGTGTGCTCAGCAAGGGGCCGGCGATCCTGCTGTACCTGTTGCCGGCGGGGCTCCTGGCGCCGTGGTGGATCGGGGGCGAGAACCGCCCGGCGTCGTGGAAGCGCTGGTACCGCGAGCTCGGGCTGGCGCTGCTCGGCGGGGCGGGGCTGGCGCTGGCCTGGGCGGTGCCGGCGGCGGTGTTCGGTGGCGCCGAATACCGCGAGGCGATCTTCTGGGGCCAGACCGCCGGGCGCATGGTCGAATCCTTCGCCCACCAGCGCCCCTGGTGGTGGTACCTACCGCTGCTGCCGCTGCTCGCGCTGCCGTGGACGCTGTGGCTGCCGGCCTGGCGCGCGCTGCCGCAGGCGCTCGCCGGTCTCGGCGCCGGCGGGCGCTTCTGCGCTGCCTGGTTCGTGCCCGGCCTGCTCGCCTTCTCGGCGGTCAGCGGCAAGCAGGTGCATTACCTGCTGCCGCTGTTGCCGGCGCTGGCGCTGCTCGTGGCGCGCGCGCTGGCGCGCTGCGGCGACAGCGTCGGCCGCGTCACGGCGTGGCTGCCGGCCGTACCGGTGATCGCGCTCGGGCTGGTGCTCGCGCTGGCACCGCTGCTCGCCGAAAGCCGCGGCTGGCCGGACTGGGTCGGCGGCGTCTCGCCGCTGTGGGGCTTGCTGCTCGCCGCACTCGGCGCCGCCTGGCCGAAGCTGCTGCGCCGCTTCGGCGCACCGGCGCTCGCGGCGCTGGTGGCGGCTTTCGGCATCGTGCTGCACCTGGGCGTGATCCGCGCCGCGGCGCCGGCGTTCGACGGCGCCCCACTCGGGCGCGCGATCGCCGAAGTCCAGGCCCGGGGCGCGCCGGTCGCGCACGCCGGCAAGTACCACGGCGAATTCCAGTTCCCGGGCCGACTGACGGCGCCGCTGACGGTGATCCCGCGTGGCGGCGAGCTCGCCTGGGCCGAGGCCAACCCCGAAGGCGCGCTGGTGCTGCGCCACCGCGAACTCGGCGCCGGGCAGCGTGCCGCGGCGCTGGCGGTGCAGCCCTACCGCGCGCGCTACGCCGTGCTGTGGCCAGCGGCGGTGCTGCGCGCGCATCCCGAATGGCTCGCCGGCGAAGACGCCGGGCGCGACGACGGCAAGGACGACGAGTGAAGTTCCAGGCTCCGACGCGAGGCTCGGATTCGCCTCGGCCGATGGCCAGGACGGGTTGTCAGTATGCATAAATATGCATATAAAAACCGACCATGCACTTCGCTCATGATCAGGCCAAGAAGGCGCGCAATCCGAAGGTGCACGACGGCGTGACGTTCGAGGAAGCGGAAACCGCACTGCTCGATCCGTACGCTCTGACGCGCGAAGACCGCGATGCCGAAGGCGAGCAACGCTTCGTGACGCTTGGCATGAGCGCGGCGTGCCGTCTGCTGGTCGCGGTGTACACGTACCGGGCAGAGACGATCCGCCTGATCTCTGCCTGGAAAGCCAACGACCGCCAACGGAGGCGTTATGAGCAGCAGTTCCGATGAGATGTACGAGAAGTTCAAGGACTACGACTTCGCCGACGCCGAGCCGGTCGCCGCTTTCCCGCACCTGCGGCGCCTGCAGGCCGAGCACACGGGCAAAACCCGCATCACCATCCACCTCGACGAAGCCGTGGTACGCGCCTACAAGGCCAAGGCCGGCGGTCGCGGCTACCAGACGCTGATCAACGAAACGCTCAAGCGTGCGCTGGAGCAGGACAAGCTGATCGAGGTCATCCGCGCCACCATCCGCGAAGAATTGCACCACGGCTGATACGGAGCCATGGCCGTGTCGCGGTCACGATGCGATCCGGACGTCGACAAAACGTGTCACAAAGGGCAGGAATGGGGCAGTACGAGCAGCACTCCTCCGAGGGGACCGGAATCCAGCCTGCAAACCGCAAGTCCCCGATCGACCGGCACCGGAAAATCAGCGTCGCGCCGATGATGGACTGGACCACGCGCGACTACCGCTATTTCGCGCGGCTGATCACGCGCCACACGCTGCTGTACACCGAGATGGTGACCACCGGCGCGCTGCTGCACGGCGACCGCGCGCGCCATCTCGACTTCGATGCCGCCGAGCACCCGCTGGCGCTGCAGCTCGGCGGCTGCGATCCGCACGACCTGGCCGAGTGCGCCGCGATCGCCGAAGGCTGGGGCTACGACGAAGTCAACCTGAACTGCGGCTGCCCCTCGGACCGCGTGCAGCAGGGGCGCTTCGGCGCCTGCCTGATGGCCGAGCCCGAACTGGTCGCCGAATGCGTCGCGGCGATGCGCGCGCGCGTGGCGATCCCGGTCACGGTGAAGACGCGCATCGGCATCGACGATCTCGACGGCTACGAGCACTTGCACCGCTTCGTCAGCACGGTCGCCACCGCCGGCTGCGACACCTTCGTCGTCCACGCGCGCAAGGCCTGGCTGTCGGGGCTGAGCCCGAAGGAAAACCGCGAGATCCCGCCGCTGCGCTACGAGGTGGTGCACCGGCTACGCGCCGACTTCCCGCGGCTGACGCTGTGCCTCAACGGCGGCATCCGGACGCTGGACGAAGCCGAAGCGCAGCTCGAGGTGCTCGACGGCGTGATGATCGGCCGCGCCGCCTACCAGAACCCGTACCTGCTGGCCGAAGCCGACCGCCGGATCTTCGGCGACGCGCGCGCGGTCCTGGCGCCGCACCAGGTCGTCGAGGCGCTGATCCCCTACCTCGAGCGCCACCTCGCCCGCGGGGGCCAGCTCGCGCACGTCACGCGCCACCTCCTCGGGCTGTTCCAGGGAATGCCGGGCGCGCGCGGCTGGCGCCGCACGCTGAGCGAAAACGCCCACCGCCACGGCGCCGGCCTCGAGGTGCTGCGCGCCGCGCTGGCGCACGTGCCGCGGGAAGCCGAAGCGGCCTGATCCGGGTTCCAGAAAACTCCCGCTGATTGGCCAGCTCCGATGCGGCGGAGCGAGGGGGATGTTGCGGAGCGGATCACGCGCGCCGCGGGCGCAGGGGCGAGTCCGGGAAGGAGCGAGAGCCCGGTGGGCTCTCGCCCCGGCGAGCGGGCAGCCGGCTTGCGGCTGCCCTGGAACGCGCGCAGCGGCGCCGTACCTCGGAGGCGTACACGGAGGTACGCCGAGAATGAGCGCAGCGACATCCCCCTCGCTCCGCCGCAATGCGTACAACATTCCTGGAGTCCGCATGATCCGGTCGCGGAAAACCTTGACCCAGAGGCGCCGAGCGTTCGGCTTCCCGCTTTCGATCGACTCCGCACCCTTGCATCGCGTGCATTGGCTTGCATGATCGTATGCAACTGGCGATCACCGCTCATCCGGGCGACAATACGCGGCTTTGATGCCGATGCACGGCCGTACACGCCCGCGAAGCGAGGAACAGCCCTTGACGCCCACTCCCGAACACGCGCTCGCCGCGACCCGCGCCTGGGTCGAGAGGCTCGTCATCGGCTTGAACCTGTGCCCCTTCGCCGCCGGTCCGACGCGCAAGGGGCTGATCCGCTACTGCGTCAGCCGCGCCAGCGACCCCGAGGCGCTCGCCGCCGAGCTGCGCGACGAGATCCTGCGCCTCGACGCCACCGACCCTCACGCGCTGTCGACCACGCTGCTGATCGCGCCGTACACGCTAGCCGACTTCCTCGACTACAACGACTTCCTCGACGTCGCCGACGCGCTGCTCGAGGCGCTCGGTGTCGACGGCCGCATCCAGATCGCGTCGTTCCACCCCGACTACCGCTTCGCCGACGCCCCGGCCGACGACGTATCGCACTACACCAACCGCAGCCCCTGGCCGATCCTGCACCTGTTGCGCGAAGACGAGATCGAGCGCGCGGTCGCCTCGCACCCCGACATCGCCGCGATTCCAGCGGCCAACATCGGCCGCATGCGCGCACTCGGCGAAGCGCAGCTGCGCGCGCTGCTCGGCGCCTGCCACGCGGGGGCTGCGCGATGACCCGCCCCTGGCTGCGCGACGCGGCGCTGCTGCTCGGCTTGCTGGTGCTGATCCACGCGCTGCCGCTGTCGGTGCACCGCGAGCTGTGGGTGCAGGACGAGGCGCGCTACGGCGAAGTACTGCGCGAGATGCTGGAAAGCGGCCGCTGGCTGGTACCGCACCTGAACGGCCATCCCTACCCCGACAAGCCGCCGTTGTACTTCTGGCTGGTCGCGGCGCTCGGCGCCGTGCTCGGCCAGGGCGAGCTCGCCTTCCGCGCCTTCACCGTGCTGTCGACCGGGATCGCCACGCTCGGCGTGTGGCTGCTCGGCCGGCGGCTGCTCGGCGAGCGCGCCGGCTTCTGGGGCGCGGTCGCGTACCAGAGCGCGTTCGTGACGCTGATCGTCGGCCAGATCGCGCGCATGGACATGCTGCTCGCCGCCAGCGCCGCCTTCGCCTGGTACGCGCTGCTGCGGCTGCGCTCGGGCGGCGGTCGCGGCGCACTGCTCGGCTTCTGGGGCGCAACCGCGGTCGCGCTCGCGGTCAAGGGGCCGATCGCGCTGCTGTTCACCGCGGTGCCGGGGCTGGCGGTGCTCGCCTGGGAAGAAGGCTTGCGCGGGCTCAAACGCCAGCGCCCGCTCGCCGGGCTCGGCTTCCTGGCCGCGTGCGTGCTCGGCTGGGTCGCCGCAGTGCTGGCGCAGGGCGAAGAGGACTACCTGCTGACCATCTGGCACGAGCAGCTGATCGGCCGCGCGATCGACTCGTGGAGCCACCGGGAGCCGTTCTGGTTCTACGCGGTGCTGCTGCCGCTGCTGCTGCTGCCGTGGACCGGGCTGATCGTCGCCGGCACGCGCACGCTGTGGCGCGAACGGCTCGGCGCCGGCCGCGAGATCATGCTGTTCACGCTGCTGCCGCTCGCCGGCATCTCGCTGATCTCGGGCAAGCTGTTCATCTATGTGCAGCCACTGGTGCCGGCGCTGGCGCTGATCGCCGGCCTCGGCGGCGTACGCCTGCTCGGCGCCGCGTGCGTGCCGCGCACGTACGCCTGGTTGCCGGCGCTGCTGCCGGCGCTGCTCGCCGCCGCGATCGGCTACTTCGCCCGCCGCGAGCTCGACGGCGACTGGCGCGCCTACCTGCTCGCCGGCACGCTCGCTGCGCTCGCGCTCGCCGTCGCCGCGGGCCTGCCGCGGCTCGCGCCCCCGCGCTGGCTGGCCGGCGCGGTCGGCGCGGCCATGCTGACGTGCTGGCTGACCTTCGGCGCGCTGCTGCCGCTGGTCAACCCGCTGTTCTCGGGCAAGGCGATCGGCGAGGCGATCGCCCGCCACGCGCCGCCGGGGCGCGAGGTCGGCGTCGTCGAGGCGACGCGCGGCATCCTCAACTACTATGCCGGCCGCACCTTCGCCGAGGTCGACATCGAGGACGCCGCCGTCTGGCGCGCCGCACACCCCGAGGCGGTGCTGGTGGTCAAGAGCCGCGACCTCAGGACGGTGTTCGGCGAAGCCGGCCCGCGCTGCGACGTCGACGAAGACTACGAAGTCGAGCTGAAGCAATACCATGTCCTCGCCGGCTGCCGCTGAGCTCGCGCGCCGCTGGCGCTGGACGCTCGCCGCAAGCCTCGCGCTGCTCGCGCTCGGCGCGCTCGCGGTCTGGGCTTGCGGCGACGCCGGCCCGAGCCGCCACTTCAGCGGGCTGTGGTGGGTCGCCGAGAAACGCGAGGCGCTCGAGCGCCTCAGCGACTGGGGGCTGTGGCCGCTGTACACGCTGTTCGGGGCGCTGCTCGCCGCCGGCTGGCGCCGGCCCGCGTGGCGCGACTGGGGGCTGGCGTACCTGATCGCGCAGCTGGCGGGCTCGCTGGTGCTGGTGCGTGCGATCAAGATGGCGGTCGCGCGCGCCCGCCCCGACGCCACCGCAGGCAGCATGCCCGACACCTGGCTCGGGCTGGCCTGGGATGCCGACTTCCACAGCTTCCCCTCGGGACACTCGGCCGATGCCTTCACCGGCGCGGTGCTGCTGTGCCTGCTGCTGCCCAGGCCCTGGATGCGCGGCTACGCGCTCGGCTACGCGGCGCTGATCGGCTTCACCCGCGTGCTGCTCGCCAAGCACTGGCCGAGCGACGTGCTCGCCGGCGCCGCGATCGGCACCGCCGCCGCGCTGGCGACGGTGCGGCTGTGGCTCTACCCGCGGCTGAGTGGATCGATGGGTTCTCTCATTCGAAACGACTGATACGGATCCCAAGAAATATCGCCGTTTTGCTGGAGGTTCGGGCGACGGCGCGAGGGGGATGTTGCGGAGCGACACTTGCGCCGCGGGCGCATGGGCGAGTCCGGGAAATCGCGAGAGCCCGGTGGGCTCTCGCCCCGGCGAGCGGGCAGCCGGCTTGCGGCTGCCCTGGAACGCGCGGAGCGGCGCCGTACCTCGGAGGCGTACACGGAGGTACGCCGAGAATGAGCGCAGCGACATCCCCCTCGCGCCGTCGCAATATGCACGGAACTTATCGTGATCCGTATGAAATCCGATGTCCCGCCCTATCCCGCATCACGCAAACGAAAGCCCTTGCTCCCGGCTTGCGGCATCGCCGGTCGCCGGGTTAGCCTGCTGATCGTTCAAACATCCTGACGCTCGCGTACGACCATGACCGCCGCCCTCGCCCGCTCCGCCGACCTCCGCGCCCCGCGCGGTACCGTCGTCGTAGTACGCGTAGCGCATCCGGTCGCGCCCGCGCGGGTCCAGGCTTAACCGCCTCCGAATTCCCGAACCCCCGCCGGCGCGAGCGCCGGCGGGGGTTCGCGTTTCCAGGCTCTGCCATCGCACACCTCTCCGACCGGCGGCCCCGCAGGCCCGACGAAACTCCAGCGGAGACCAGCACGATGAGCAGCAACCCCGAAACCCTGACCGGCGCCGAACTGGTGATCCGCCTGCTCGAGCGCCAGGGCGTGCGCACGCTGTCGGGCATTCCCGGCGGCGCGATCCTGCCGATCTACGACGCGCTGTCGCGCTCGGCCAAGCTCCGCCACGTGCTGGCGCGCCACGAACAGGGCGCCGGCTTCATCGCCCAGGGCATGGCGCGCGTCAGCGGCGAGCCGGCGGTGTGCCTGGCGTCCTCGGGCCCCGGCGCGACCAACCTGCTGACCGCGATCGCCGACGCCAAGCTCGACTCGATCCCGCTGGTGTGCATCACCGGCCAGGTGCCGCAGACCATGATCGGCACAGACGCCTTCCAGGAAGTCGACACCTACGGGCTGACGGTGCCGATCACCAAGCACAACTTCCTGGTGTCTTCGGCCGCCGAGCTGCTCGAGGTGATCCCGCGCGCCTTCGGCATCGCCGCCTCGGGCCGCCCCGGGCCGGTGCTGGTCGACATCCCCAAGGATGTGCAGAACGCGCGCATCACCGTCGAAGCCTGGCCCGAGCCCGGCCGCCGCGCACCGGCGCCGGCGCTCGAGGCGGCGGCGATCGAGGCCGCCGCCGCGCTGATCGACGCCGCCGAACGACCGATCCTCTACCTCGGCGGCGGCGTGGTGCACGCGGGCGCGGCGGAGCTGGCACAGGCGCTGGCCGAAAAGGCGTCGCTGCCGACGGTGAGCACGCTGATGGCGCTGGGCGCACTGCCGGTCGACCACCCGCTCGCGCTCGGCATGCTCGGCATGCACGGCGCGCGCTGCACCAACCTCGCGCTCGAGGAGTGCGACGTCCTGATCGCCATCGGCGCACGCTTCGACGACCGCGCCACCGGCAAGCTCGCCGCCTTCTGCCCGGACGCCAGGATCGTCCACGTCGACATCGACCCGAGCGAGCTCGGCAAGCTGAAGGCGTACCACGTCGGCATCCACGGCGACGTCGGCGATGCGCTGGCTGCGCTGCTGCCGCGCGTCGCCGCGCGCTTGCGCGAGCCCTGGCTGAGCCGCATCGCCGAACTCGAGCGCGAGCATCCGCTGCGCCTGCCCGGGCTGGACGACCCACGCAGCCACTACGGGCTGATCCAGGCGGTGGCCGATGCGCTCGACGACGGTGCGATCGTCAGCACCGACGTCGGCCAGCACCAGATGTGGGCCGCCCAAGCCTACCCGCTGCGCCGGCCGCGGCAGTGGCTGACCTCGGGCGGACTGGGGACGATGGGCTTCGGTCTGCCGGCGGCGCTCGGCGCCGCGCTCGCCGCGCCCGAGGCCACGGTGGTGTGCTTCAGCGGCGACGGCAGCCTGCTGATGAACATCCAGGAGCTCGCGACCGCCGCCGAGGAAGGGCTGAACGTCAAGCTGATCCTGATGAACAACGGCTCGCTGGGCCTGGTGCACCAGCAGCAGACGCTGTTCTACGGCGAACGCATCTACGCTTCGCGCTTCCGCGCCGCGCCGGACTTCATCGGCATCGCTCGGGGCTTCGGCATCGACGCGCTCGACCTCGACGCCTGCGCCGACCCGCGCGCCGCGCTGGCCACGGTGCTGCACGCGCCCGGCCCGTGCCTGATCCACGCGTCGATCGACGTGCGCGAGCACGTCTACCCCATGGTGCCGCCGGGCGCCGCCAACAAGGACATGATCGGAGGCTGAACCATGACCCTCAACGCCACCGCGGTGCTCGAGCTCACCGTCAACAACCACGCCGGCGTGATGTCGCACGTCTGCGGCCTGTTCGCGCGCCGCGCCTACAACGTCGAGGGCATCGTCTGCATGCCGATCGGCGACGGCCGCCACAGCCGCATCTGGCTGCAGGTCGCCGAGGACGCGCGCCTCGAGCAGATGGTCCGCCAGGTCGAGAAGCTCGAAGACGTGCTCGCGCTCGAGCGCCACGGCCCCGACCACGAAGTCTTCGCCCAGCTCGAGCGCCTCTTCCGGCCGGGGGCTCGAGGCGGTTCCGCTGCAAGGATGGGCAAGCGCCCGTACTTGCCCGCCGGAGCCGACAGCGACACCGGCGCGGGTGCGCAACCTGCACGTCTGCGCAGTCCGCGGTGAATGAAGCGGCGATCGGGTACTAAAATAGGTACTGATTCAAGTACGGGGATGCGCCGATGAATACCCTGCCGGCCAGCGAACTGAAGCGCCGCGGCCTCGCCGCGCTGGAGCAGCCGCTTCAGCACGGGCCGGTGCACATCCTGCACCGCAACCGTCCGGCGTGCGTGGTGCTGAGCGAAGCCGACTACGATCGCCTGACAAGGCTCGCCGCTCGAGCCAAAGAACAGACGCAGGGTGCGTCCGCGCTCGACTGGCTGCTCGCCACCCCCAGCCTGCAGACGCGCAGCCCCGACGAGATCGACGCCGAGCTCGGCCGCGAACGCGAGAGCTGGGATACGCCGTGAGACTGTTTCTCGACGCGAACGCGCTGATCTACCTGCTCGAGGCGAAGGAGCCACACACCAGCGAAGTGCGCCGGCGGCTGGCCGAGCTGGCCGGGCAACATCCGTATGCCCGCCTAGCCTTGAGCCGCCTGTCGTGGCTCGAATGTCGGGCCAAGCCGCTACGCGACGGGGCTCGCGATGTGCTGGCGCGCTACGACGAGTTCTTTGCGCTGCCGGACCTGCTCTGGAGCGAGCTCGACCGCGAAGCGGTCGAGCTCGCCACCGTGCTGCGCGCCCGTCACGGCCTGCGCACACCCGATGCGTTGCAAGCCGCCTGCTGCCTGAAGCTCGGCGCTGATCACGTCTTCCTCAGCGCCGACCGGGGCTTCACGCGCGTCCCGGGACTGAACTGGGTCGATTGCGGAACAGGGCGCTGAGCGAGGGTGGCACGTCGCGGTTTGCGCTTTTCGCCCGGCTTCAGCGGCGCAGGTTCGCGACGCGCTCGCGCGCGTTCGCCAGCCGCGCCGCCTCGGCCATGTCCTTGTCGACGACGGTCGCACCGATCGGCGCCAGCGAAATGCCGGCGAGCTTCAGGTGCTGCCACGCGAACGGGATGCCGATGATCGTCACCGCGTTGGCGATGGCCGACATCACGTGGCCGAGCGCCAGCCACCAGCCGAACAGCACGAACCACACCACGTTGCCGACGAAGCCGAGCGCGCCGGTGCCGATGTCTTCGCGCCCGGACAGTTCGTCGCGACGGATCGCCTCCTGGCCGAAGGGCCAGAACGAGAAGCCGCCGATCACGAAGCATGCCCTCCCCCACGGAATGCCGGCGATCGAGACGAAGGCGAGCGCGCCAGCCAGCCACCAGGCCAGCCCCATGATGAAACCGCCGAGGATGAACCACAGCAGGTTGAGAAGGGTGCTCATTTCGGGTTTCTCCGGATGCTCGGGGTCAGTTCCAGGAGATCGGGGCGCCGCGCGGACATGCAAGCACGGCGCCCGACTCCTGCTCCGGGATCACTGCCCGGCCCTGCCCATCATCTCGGCGAGGCGCCGCTGCATTTCGTCGAGCGGCACGTCCTCGATATGCGTCGCCAGCGTCCAGACGTGGCCGAAGGGGTCCTCGAGCGTGCCGGCGCGGTCGCCCCAGAACTGGTCCGCGACCGGACGGCGCTCGGTCGCACCGGCGGCGATGGCTCGGGCGAAGCGCGCATCGACGTCCTCGACGTAGACCAGCAGGCTCACCGAGGTGCCGCCGAGCGACTGCGGTCCGCGACAATCCATGTCGGGCATTTCGTCGGCGAGCATCACCGGCGAGTCGCCGATGCGCACTTCGGCGTGACCGATCTTGCCGCCGGGGGCGGCAAAGCGCATCAGCTCGACGGCGCCGAAGGCCTGTCGGTAGAACTCGATCGCCGCCGCGGCGTCGCGCACCGCCAGGTACGGCGTGACGGCATGGTAGCCGTCGGGAATCGCTTTCACAGCCATGGCTTCCTCCATCCTCGACAGGCTCCGCCCGCACCCGTCGCATGCCAACGAACGTGGCGAGCCGACCGGTGCGGGAGCTTCAATCGTTCACCACGCGCTTCCAGCCGAGCAGGTACGCATCCAGTAGCCAGTAAGCCCCGTCGCGCTGAACGAGCGCGATCCGCCGTGCGTAATCCGCCGGCCAGGGCTCGTTGCGGAAATTCTGCTCGGCGACCGCGACGGTGCCCGCGTCGCGGTCGACCTCGGTCACCACCGCGACATGGCCGGTGCCCAGGTATTCGCTGGCGTAGACCAGCAGATCGCCGGGCCGCGGCGGCTCGGCCGAGCCGTTGACGTAGGCCCGCAGCCGGAACTGGCGGGCATCGGCGACGCGGGTCACGGTGTCGACCTTGCCCCACAGGTCGGCAGCGGTGTCGACATCACCGTAGACCACGCCGCGGTTCTCGAGCAGCCAGCGGCGCGCGAACTCGACGCATTGCCAGCGGATGCCGGTATAGGTGCCGCCCGCGCGGTTCGGTGCGGGCACGAAGCACTTGGCGCTGCAGTTGGAATACGCCGGCACGCCGCCCGGCGCCGTGCCGAGAACCGTGCCGAACGGCGCCGCGCAATCGGTGCGGCACGCCGGCGGCAGTGTCGCCTGCGCCGCGGTCGCAGCCGGCCAGGCGAACGCGCTGACGAGCAGCGCCGCGGCCAGCCAGGCCGCGATCATCCAGTCCCCCCGTCGGCCCCCTGCGAGGCTCGCCGGCATGCGCCATCCCCGTGAGCGCGCTCGTCTGCTGGCGGTGCGGCCGTCCCCATCCGCCGGCCCGCGCAAATCAGGCCTCCAGGCGCTTCAGCATCGTGTCCGCATCGCTGACCTCGAACTTGCCGGGTGCCTCGACATCGAGCGTTTTCACCACGCCGTCTTCGACCAGCATCGAGAAGCGCTGGCAGCGCATGCCCATGCCGCGCGCGGTGAGGTCGAGCTCCAGCCCCAGCGCCTTCGCGTACTCGGCGCTGCCGTCGGCCATCATGCGTACCTTGCCGGCAGCCCTCTGGTCTTTCGCCCAGGCGCCCATGACGAAGGCGTCGTTGACCGACAGGCACCAGATCTCGTCGACACCCCGTGCCTTCAGTGCATCGGCCCGGGCGACGTAGCCCGGCACGTGCTTGGCGGAGCACGTCGGGGTAAAGGCGCCGGGCAGGCCGAAGATGACGATACGCCTGCCCTTGACCAGGTCCTGCACGCTGAAGGTGTTGGGACCGAGGCTGCAGCCCTCGGTTTCCACCTCGATGAACTCGCTCAGGCTGCCCTCGGGCAGACGATCGCCGACCTTGATGCTCATGCTCGCGCCCTCTCCGCTGGAGCTTCGGATCGCTCCAGCTTAGCGCGGCAAAATCACAACGGACGGTCGAACGGGTCGAGCGCCCCCGGCACCACGCACGGCATCACCCGGTGATCGCTCAGCGGAACGCCAGCGCGGCCGGCGAGATCAGCACGCCGAACTGCTCGCACCAGATCACCACGCTGCCGTAATCGGCCAGGTCCACGCCGGCGGGCACCGGGTAGTTCTGGCTGCCCCGGAAGGCCTTGAGTCGGCCGAGGTCGACGAACATGGTCTTCGCGACCTCGGTGTCGGGCGTCACGCGCTTGTCGGGCACCAGGTAGACGTGGAACTTGGGCCCCGGCCCCACCTCGAAATCGGCCTCGAGGTGCACCAGGCCGCGGTAGACGCTGACGCCGCCCTTGCCGTGGTGGATCGGGTCCGAAGGGTCGGCGTGGATGAACGTGCCCCGGGCGACGAGTTCGCGCGATCCCGGGTCGGCCACCTGCTCCTCGGCGACGATGTCGGCGAGGAACAGGTACGGGTACACGAAGATGCCGACGGCGAACCCGGCCACCAGGCCGAGCAGCCCGCCGAAGATGAAGACCCCGACCGATCGCGCCATCGCCCCTCCCCCCCGACGGACTTGCCGTTCGAGCGTAGCCGAGGCAGACGCGTTCAGCCGCCGCCGAGCCAGGCCAAGGCGCCCAGGCCGGCGGCACGGCCGCTGGCGAAGCAGGCGGTCAGCAGGTATCCCCCCGTCGGCGCTTCCCAGTCGAGCATCTCGCCGGCGCAGAACACCCCTGGCAGTGCGCGCAGCATCAGCCGCGCATCGAGCGCCTCGAAGGCGACACCGCCGGCGCTGCTGATCGCCTCGTCGAGCGGGCGCGGCGCGACCAGGCGCAGCGCCAGCGCCTTGATCGCCGCAGCGAGGCGGGCGGGCTCGGTGAAAGCCTCCGGCGGGGCGCATTCGCGCAGCAGCCCGGCCTTGACCCCCTCGATGCCTGCCCGTTTGCGGAGATGGCTGGCCAGCGAGTCCTTGCCGCGCGGGCGCGCCAGCGCCGCGGCGAGCGCCTCGGGCGCGCGGTCGGGGGCCAGGTCGAGGTGGACCCGCACGTCCCCCCGCGCCTCGATCGCATCGCGCAACCCTGCCGACAGCGCGTACACCAAGCCGCCCTCGATCCCGTTCGCCGTGATCACGAACTCGCCCCGGCGACGCTGCACGACACCGTCGACGTCGGTGAAGGTTACGGCCACCGGCTTGGCCGGCTGCCCGGCGAAACGCGATGCGAAGTGCACGCTCCAGCCGACGTCGAAGCCGCAGTTCGCGGGCCGCAGCGCCGCCACCGTCACGCCGCGCGCCGCCAGCAGCGCTGCCCAGGCGCCGTCCGAGCCGAGCCGCGTCCAGCTGCCGCCGCCGAGCGCCAGCACCACCGCATCCGCCCGCACTGCCTGCTCGCCCTGCGGCGTGGCGAAGCGCAGCGCCCCGCGCGCGTCCCAGCCCAGCCAGCGGTGGCGCACGTGGAAGCGCACGCCGGCCTCGCGCAGCCGCATCAGCCAGGCGCGCAGCAGCGGCGCCGCCTTCATCCCGGCCGGGAACACCCGCCCCGAGCTGCCGACGAAAGTTTCCATGCCGAGCCCGTGTACCCACTCGCGCAACGCCTCGGCGCCGAAGGCCGCCAGCAGCGGCTCGAGCGCCGCGCGGCGCGCGCCGTAGCGCGCCAGGAAGGGCTCGCGCGGCTCGGAATGGGTGATGTTCATCCCACCCACGCCGGCCAACAGGAACTTGCGCCCGACCGAGGGCATCGCATCGAAGAGCTCGACCCGCACGCCGCCCTGGACCAGAACCTCCGCGGCCATCAGCCCGGCCGGACCGCCGCCGATCACGACGGCCAAGCGGGAATGCGTGCTGTCCGACGCCATCGTGCGCCCCCGGCAAAAGCCGGCAGTCTAGCACCGGCCCGTGCCGAGCCGCCGGCCGCGGGTCTGCGGGGCGGACCGACGCTCTCCTCCGTCGCGGAAAGCGTCCGCGGTGCCCATTCCTTTCTCCTGCTGCGTTGTCGACCCCATGCGTGGATTAACTCACGCTTCGACCTTCCAGCGAATATACGGCTAAAGAATTTTCTTTTCCTTTGGCATCAATCCAGTGCTTGATGTCAGCACGGAATGTTTGATCCATCATGTTTCGGACGCTTTCCGAAATCAGCACTTCGCCAGCACGAGCCGCGCTTTCGATACGCTTGGCCGTGTTGACCGTATCACCAATAACATCATAGAATTTGACCCCTGTGCTTCCTAGAAGCCCTTCAACCAATGGACCGATATGCAGCCCAATGCCTACACCAAGATGCTTGTTTGACAGGGATTGACTCACGTGCTCGCGAAGCTCAAGCGCCGCATGAAGAGCTGAATCAACAGTTGGGAAAACAGCCATTACCTCATCCGCAGACAGCTTGAATTTGATAGTTCCATGGCAGGCGAGAACAGACTCTGCAATCTGGTAATAGTTGTTCAATAGATTTACTACAGCTTCAGGAGATTGCGCTTCACTCCAGCGCGTAAAGCCACGAATGTCCATGAATAACACTGCACGTTCACGTCTTGTCAGGCTCAAGGCAGACGGGTTGGTGAAGGTTTGAGTGAGCAAGTCACGACCTAACAGCCACTCTGAATATGTTCTGAGTTGTATCGAAGTTTGCTGCAACAGATTCAGATAGCGATTTGCTGTGAGATTGGCAAGACCGATACTGAGGCCGAGAAAGAGCACTGTCAATCCAATAAACTGATGGCTGGCATCATTGAAAAAATTACCCAATGAGGATGTTTGCGTCGGATTGGCATATGCTTCAAAAATAGCGTACATAAAGAAAATAATCGAGGTACGCGTCATATTTTCAATCACAACAATTGCGGCACCAAAGATGGTCGGCAATCTAAATCGCAGTGTTTGCAAAGCGCCGATCGCAAGGGCAAAACTCCAATAGACCAGATGGTGTGGAGCAGAAAAAAAGTGAAATCCTTCCAATAGAACTTCAGCCAAGGTGTACAAAGCCGGTCCGATCAAATTGCCCCAAAAGCGACGTGGATGGAGAGTACTTCGCCAACGTGTCAGCCAATAAGCCTGAGCTAAGGCGGCGATTGTAATCGCGTACAGGTCGGGCGTACGCAGATAATCCAGCGGTCCCTTTATGAGCAGTTCAAACAGAATATCGACGATCGGAAAGTGAGCTGAATTACTGAACAGCTCCAGTCTGAAACGCGTAAAGAACGAACCAAGAATTCTTGCTTCAAGAGATGAAGAGGTTGCGTTTTCCATGGCGGATATTGCCCCAGGGCTGTTTACAGGGACTTCTACAGGGACTTCCCCTCCTGTCAAGCACGAGCGCTGGCATGAGATCGGTTCCGTTGCAACGATCTGAAGCGGCGTCAGATGGCCCACATGGATGGTCGGACTGCATATCTACAGTCGGGCTTGTTGTGCTCGGACTGCGAGCCGGCACGGCCCCGGATACGAACCGCTCGGCAGGGCTCCATTCAATGCGCGTCGCCCCGCACGCGGCGCGACAAACAGCCCTTCGAGTTTCCCTGCCGCCGGTCTGACCTGTGTGAGGTATCTGCGCGAGTGATTTCAAGGTGAACCCGCCTTCTCTTGTGCGAGCAAGCGAGACAGCGCGACATGAGGTTTCTTGGGGTCATGCACGCGCTTGACGGCAGGCTTGGGCGGCTTCTTGCGGGCAGGAGCCTTGGCGTA
>JBDHRG010000289.1:0-3860 GCA_039807445.1 Candidatus Competibacteraceae bacterium | reverse complement strand
GCGGCGACGGCCTGCTGCGCGCGCTGCACCCGGCCTATCTGCTGATCGGACCGGAGCAGCTCGCGCACGCGCTCGAAACCGCCGTGACGCGCGACGCGCTGATCGCGCAACTGCGCGCGGCGCGCGAGCTCGGCGTGCGTCCGCTCGCGATCGGCCTCGACGACCCCGCACGGCTGGCACTCGCCTGGCAGCTCGGCATCGACCTGGTGCAGGGCGACGCCGTGTCGCCGCCGCTGGCGCAGCCGAGCTTCGACTTCGGGCTGTTCGGCGGCTGAGCACCGCCGATGCCGTTCAGGACGCGGCGTCGGCTTCGGCGAAGACCTGCTCGGCGAGGTGGAACGCGGCGTTGGCCGCGGGCACGCCGCAGTAGATCGCGCTCTGCATCAGGACTTCCTTGATCTCGTCGCGCGTGACGCCGTTGTTGGCGGCAGCGCGCAGGTGCATCTTCAGTTCGTCGTTGCGGTTGACGCCGATCAGCATCGCGATCGTGATCAGGCTGCGCGTGTGCCGCGGCAAGCCCGGGCGGGTCCAGATCTCGCCCCAGGGGTAGCGCGTGATCATGTCCTGCCATTCGCGGTTGAAGTCGTTCAGCGTGCCCAGCGTGCGGTCGACGTGCGCATCGCCGAGCACGGCGCGGCGCACCGCCATGCCCTGCTGGTAGCGGTCCTGGTCGTTCATCGTCTCGATCCTCGGTGAAAGCCGTGCTCGATCCTCGGCTCAGGGGGCCGCCGCCTCGTCCTGGAACGGCGAGCCGGCGCGCGACTGCGCCAGCGCGGCGAGCCGCACGGCGACGTTGACGGCGCCGTACTGCGCGTAGTGATGGCGCCGCTCGACCAGCTCGAAGAAGAAGCGGTCTTCGAACGGCGCGGTGTAGACGTGCATCAGTTCGCCGCCGCAGGCGTCGCGGTCGTACAGGATGTGGTGCTCGGCCAGCCGGTCGATGAAGGCTTGCGGCAGATCGAAGCGCGCCGCCAGGTCATCGTAGTAATTGCGCGGAATCCTGAGCAGCGGCACGCCCCCCTCGCGCGCCGCGCGCACCGCGGCGAAGATGTCGTCGGTCGCGAAGGCGATGTGCTGCACCCCCGAGCCGCGGTAGCTCGCCAGCGAGCGCGCGATCGCGGTGTTGCGGCTCTCGGAGATGTTCAGCGGCAGGCGGATGCTGCCGCAGGGGCTGCGCACCGCGCGGCTGCGCACCAGGCCGTAGGGATCGGGCAGGATCCACTCGTCGTCGGACTCGAAGCCGAAGGCCGACTTGAAGAACATGATCCAGGTGTCGAGCGCCTCGGCCGGCAACGCGATCGCGACGTGGTCGATGCGGCTCAGCGTCACCGCCCCGCCGTCCGCGCCGGTGAGCTCGAAGTCGGTGTCGTAGAGGCTGGCGCGCTCCGGCGCGGCGTCGACCAGGTACACCAGGCTGCCGTCGGGCGCGCGTACCGCGGGGACCTGCCGCTCGTTGGGTCCGACGCGGCCCTCGAACGGCGCATAGTGGTACGCGCGCGCGCGCTCGAGCGCGCGCGCGGCGTCGTCGACGCGCAAGGCCGTCGCGCACAGCGAGGGGCCGTGGGCGGCGAAGAAGGCGCTGCCGAAGGAATCGGGCTCGGCGTTCAGGATCAGCCTGATGTCGCCGTGGCGGAACAGCGTCACCTGCTTGGAGCGGTGCCGGCCCGCCTCGACGAAACCCAGCCGCTCGAACCACTCGGCCAGCCGCGCGCCGGCCGCCGCGTCGACGGCGAACTCGAGGAACTCGATGCCGCCGAAGGCCGGCGCCGCGGGCGGGGCGAACAGCGCGGGCGCGGGCCGCGCCGCGCCCGAGTCCGCAGCCGGCAACATCGCGCGCGCCTTTTCCTCGAGGTACAGCAGCGAGCGCAGGCCGTCGGCCGCGGTCGGCCGCGGCGGCGCGGCGCGGAAACCGTCGTTGAACACCTCGAGCGACAGCGGACCACGGTAGCCGCTGGCGAGGATCGGCGCCAGGAAAGCCGCCAGCTCGAGTTCGCCCTGCCCCGGGAAGCAGCGGAAGTGGCGGCTCCATTCCAGCACGTCCATCGCCATCCGCGGCGCGTCGGCGAGCTGCACGAAGGCGATGCGCTCGCCGGGGATGGTGCGCAGCGTCTCCAGCTCGTCGCCGATCGACAGCGTGTGGAAGCTGTCGAGGATCAGCCCCAGGTTCGGGTGATCGACCGCCTCGACCAGGCGCCAGGCGTGGCGGTAGGACTTGACGTGGCGCCCCCAGGCCAGCGCCTCGTAGCCGACGACGATGCCGCGCTTCGCGGCGCGCTCGGCGAGTTGCGCCAGGTCGTCGACCAGCACCGCGTCGTCGGCGATCAGGTCCGGCGCGACGCTGCTGCACACCAGGATGCGGTCGGCGCCGAGCTCGCCCATCAGGTCGAACTTGCGCTCGGCGCGTTCGAGGTTGTGCTGCAAGCGGTCGCGCCGGCAGCCCTCGAAATCGCGGAAAGGCTGGAACAGCGCGATCGTGAGGCCGAGATCGGCGGTGATGCGCCGCACCTCGCGCGGCGAGCCCTCGAAGTACAGCAGGTCGTTCTCGAAGATCTCGACGCCGTCGAAGCCGGCGGCGGCGATGGCCTCGAGCTTCTCCGGGAGCGTGCCGCTCAGCGACACGGTGGCGATCGATCGCAACATGACCTTGACCTCTCGAGCCCTCGAACGAGGGCGGACGACTGACGCGAAAACCGACTGGGACACCTTCCATCGCACGGATGCCGAAAGCATCGAGCTCCGATGTTCGGTATTCGGCATTCGTGCGCCGATGGCGCGGACTGTACGTCGGTTTCGGCACAGGGTCAATGCGATTATCGAATAATCGTTCTTTTATCGAACAAACGATCTCCCGACTTCGAGAATCACCGCGGTAACGCAGGCTTCACTTCAGCGGCGAAAACGCCGCCGGCAAGAAGATGCTCGAACGCATCTCCTTCAGCTGCGCCGGGCCGCCCTTGGGCGGCCACACGCCCTGCTCGACCGAAGCCGCGCGGATCTTCAGCCGCTCGTCGAGGCTCTTCCACGGCCAGATGTGCAGGAAGCGCGGCGTGGTGCCGTCGAGCGCGTACAGCGCGCCGAGCAGCGGCGAGAGCTTGCTGCGCTCGGCAATGATGGCTTCCCAGGCGGCGATGGTCGGCGCCACGCCGGAGGGCTTCAGGTTGTAGGTGCGGAACTCGTAGAACGGCCCGTGCTCGCCCGGTTCGATCTCGGGCAGGAAGGGGAACAGCGCGTAGGTCTCGCTGCGCATGGCGACCAGCAGGTTCTCCAGGCCGTAGGGCTTGCCGCCGAGCAGCACGCGCTGGAACTCGGCCTGGCGCTCGTTGGCATCGGCGTAGCGGCGCAGCACGGTGATCTCGTTCAGCGCGCCGAGCTCCGAATACCAGCAACCGAGCAACGTGCCGAGGGCCGCGGGCGACTGCACGAAGTCGCGGATCGCCGGCAGCGCCTCGGCGTTGGTGGCGACGGGCACGGTGAAGGTGGTCAGTTCGTAACAATGCATGGGTTCGTCTCCGGGGGGATGACTTCAGGTGCAGAGGGTAGTGCTCGCGCCGGCCAGGTGATGGTCGGCGGAGCAGGAATTTTCAGAAAACAGTTCAAATTTAGAACTATATTCTGAAAATAATCAAGCGCAATTCGAAGCCACGGCTACTCCGCGGTCCCCGCCCGGCAGGCCGGCAGTGCGGCTGATCTACGCTGAGGACGGTCTTGCGCGAAAGGACGAGCGTTCAACGGGCAAGCGAGTGTCGCGACCGCAGCACCCGCGGATCGGCAGCATCGGGCGTGGTGGCGCCGAGCAGGAAGGAATACGGCAAAGATAATTGTGCGATTAAAGAACACTAAATCGCTAATCGCACTTGACG
>JBDHRG010000288.1:0-3885 GCA_039807445.1 Candidatus Competibacteraceae bacterium | reverse complement strand
TCGACGATCAGGATGCCGTTCTTGGTGATCAGCCCGACCAGCATCACCATGCCGATCTGGCTGTAGACGTTCAGCGTGCCGCCGGTCAGCCACTGCGCCAAGAGTGCGCCCGCCATCGCCAGCGGCACCGTCAGCATGATCACGAACGGCGAGACGAAGCTCTCGAACTGCGCCGCCAGCACCAGGTAGATGAAGGCCAGCGCCAGCACGAAGGTCACGTACAGCGTCGCGCCGGATTCGCGGAACTCGCGCGACTGGCCGTCGAGCGCGGTCTGCGCGCCCGGCCCCAGCGCTTCGGCGACGGTCCGGTCCATGAAGGCCAGCGCCTCGCCGAGCGTGTAGCCCGGCGCCAGGTTGGCCGAGATCACCGAGGCGCGCAGGCGGTTGAAGTGGTTCAGCTCCTTCGGCGCCACCGTCTCGCGGATCGTGACCAGATTGGCGAGCTGCACCAGCCGACCCTCGCGGCCCTTGACGAAGATCGAGCTCAGGTCCGAGGGCCGCAGGCGATCTTCGCCACCGAGCTGGACGATCACGTCGTACTGCTGACCCTCGCGCTTGAAGCGCGTCACCTGGCGCCCGCCGAGCAGCGTCTCGAGCGTGCGACCGATCTCCTCGACGCTGGCGCCGACCGCGGCGATCTTGTCGCGCTTGAGCTCGACGGCGAGGCGCGGTTTGTTCAGGCGCAGGTCGGTGTCGATGTTGGTCATGCCCGGATACTGGCGCGCCCTGACCAGGACCTGGTTGACCATCCGGTCGAGCTCGGCGTACGAGTTGGCCTGGACCACGAACTGTACCGCCGGGTTGCGGAAGCTCTGGCCGAGCGAGGGCGGGTTGATCGGGAAAGCCAGCACGCCGGGCATGCCGGCGAACATCTTCGGCTGCAGCTCGGCGGTGACCGCCTGCTGCTTGCGCGCGCGTTCTTCCCAGGACTTCAGGCGCACGAAGTTCAGCGCGCTGTTGACCGGCCCCGGGCCGCCGAAGCCGGGCGCGATGATCGACAGATAGCTCTGCACCTCGGGGATCGCGGCGTACATCGCCTCGAGGCTGCGCATGTAGCCGTCGGTGTGCGCCATCGTCGCGCCTTCGGGGCCGACCACGACGCCGATGAAGTAGCCGCGGTCCTCGAGCGGCGCCAGCTCGGACTTCAGCGCCGTGAACAGCCAGGCCGCGCCCGCGCCGCTGGCGAGGAACAGCGCGATCACCAGCCAGCGTACGTTCAGCGTGGCCGCAAGCAGCGCGCGGTAGCCGCGGTTCATGCCCTCGAACAGGCGCTCGAGCGCGTTGAACAGCGCGCCATGACGTGGTTCGTGGCGCAGCATCTTCGAGCACATCATCGGCGTCAGCGTCAGCGCGACGAAACCCGACACGATCACCGCCGAGGCCACCGTCAGCGCGAACTCGGTGAACAGCCGCCCGGTGTTGCCGGTCATGAACGCGAGCGGCGTGAACACCGCCGCCAGCGTGATCGTCATCGCGACCACGGCGAAGGCGATTTCCCGGGCCCCTTCGATCGCCGCCCGGAACGGCGGCATGCCCTCCTCGATGTGGCGGTGGATGTTCTCGAGCACGACGATCGCGTCGTCGACCACCAGGCCGATCGCCAGCACCATGCCGAGCAGCGTCAGGATGTTGATCGAGAAGCCGAAGGCGTGCAGGAAGGCGAAGGCGCCGACCAGCGACACCGGGATGGTGACGAAGGGGATCAGCGTCGCGCGCCAGTTGCGCAGGAACAGGAAGATCACCGCGACCACCAGCACCAGCGCCTCGAGCATGGTCTCGTAGACCGCCTCGATCGACTTTTCGATGAAGATCGAGCCGTCGTAGCCGATGCCGAGCTTCATCCCCGCCGGCAGCGCCGCCTCGAGCGTCGGCATCAGCGTGCGCACGGCTTCGGCGACCGCGAGCGTGTTGGCGGTCGACTGCTTGACCACGCCCAGCCCGACCGCGTTTTCGCCGTTCAGGCGCAGCGCGGTGCGCTCGTTCTGCGCACCGAGCTCGGCGCGGCCGACGTCGCGCAGGCGCACCGGGTAGCCGTTGCGCTCCTCGATGATCAGCGCGTCGAACTGCTCGGGGGTGCGCAGATCGCCTTCGGCCAGCACCGAGAACTCGCGCTGCAGGCTCTCGATACGCCCGGCCGGGATCTCGACGTTCTGCTCGCGCAGCGCATCCTCGACATCCTGCGCGGCCAGGCCGTAGGCGGCCAGGCGGTCGCGGTCGAGCCAGATGCGCATCGCGTAGCGGCGCTCGCCGCCGATGATCACGCCGGCGACGCCGGGCAGCACCTGCAGCCGGTCCTTGATGTAGCGGTCGGCGTAGTCGCTGACCTCGAGCGGGCCGTGGCGGTCGCTCGCGAGCGTCAGCCACATGATCGCCTGCGCGTCGGCCTCGACCTTCGAGACCACCGACTCGTCGGCATCGTCGGGCAGGCGCCCGCGGGCGCGCGCGACCTTGTCGCGCACGTCGTTGGCGGCGGCGTCGGCGTCGCGCTCGAGGTTGAACTCGACGGTGATCTGGCTGACCTCTTCGCGGCTCACCGACTTGATCGTGCGGATGCCCTCGATGCCGGCGAGCTGCTCCTCGAGCGGCTGGGTGATCTGCGACTCGATGATCTCGGCGCTGGCGCCCTGGTAGGTGGTACGCACCGACACCACCGGCGCGTCGATGTTCGGGTATTCGCGCACCGACAGCCGCTGGTACGACATCAGGCCGATCAGCACGATGGCGAGGCTCATCACCGTCGCCAGCACCGGGCGGCGGATCGTCAGCTCGGGCAGGAACATGGCCTCAGGCCCCCTGCTTCGCCGGTGCCGCGCCGAGCACCGAGACCGGCGCGCCGTCGCGGATCTTGAGCTGGCCGTCGGTGACCACGGTGTCGCCGGCGGCGAGCCCCTCGAGCACCTCGACATCGCCGGCGCGGCGCACGCCGAGCTTGACCGCGGTCAGCTTCGCCTTGCCCTCGACCACCTTGAACACGAAAGCCTTGTCGCCCTGCGGCACGATCGCCTGCTCGGGAACGACCACGGCGTTGGCGTGCGCGGCGAGCTGCAGGCTGACGCGCCCGAACATGCCCGGGCGCAGCTTTTCGTCGGGGTTCGGCAGCCGCGCGCGCACCAGCACGGTGCGCGTCTCTTCGTCGAGGATCGGGTCGAGCGCGGCGATCGCGCCGTCGAAGCGCTGGCCCGGGTAGGCGTCGACCTGCACCGCGAGCGACTGCCCCGGCGCGAGCCGCGCCAGGTAGACCTCGGGAACGCGGAAGTCGAGCTTCATCGTCTTGATGCTGGCCAGCCCGGCGATGTCCTGCCCCGGCGAGACGTAGGCGCCGGGGCTGACCGCGCGCAGCCCGACGATGCCGGCGAAGGGCGCGCGCAGCACGGCCTTGTCGAGCCGCACCTGGTCGAGCGCGAGCTTGGCGCGCGCGGCGTCGAGCCGGGCGCGGGCATTGTCGAGGTCCTGCTGGCTGGTCAGCTTCTGGCGGTCGAGGTTGCGCTGGCGCTCCCAGACGAGTTCGCTGACGGTGACCTCGGCCTGGCTGCCGGCGAGCTGCGCCTTGTACTCGGCCGGGTCGAGGCTCACCAGCGGCGCACCGGCCTCGACCGCCTGGCCCTCCTTGAAGTGGATGGTCTGCACCCGGCCGGCGATCTCGGGGCGCACCATCACCACCTCGTCGGCGCGCAGCGTGCCGATCGCGCTGATCGCCTCGACCACGGTGTCGAGCTTGACCGCCTCGGCCTTGACCGGCATCGGCGGCGGTCCGGCCTGCTGCGCCAGTGCCCCCAGCGGCAGCCACACCGCGACCAGAGCGGCCTTCACGAGCTCACGCATCAGTGTCCTCCACGAACATAGGGGCGAGGCACGAGGCAGATGCGGTTTATACTCGCGCCTCGC
>JBDHRG010000287.1:0-3896 GCA_039807445.1 Candidatus Competibacteraceae bacterium | reverse complement strand
CGGGTCGAGCGTCGCGACCGCATCGCGCGTCGCGGCGACGGCCTCGTGCAGCCGCGCGCTGCGCGCGGCGAGTGCGGCGCTGCCCGACTCCGAAGCGAGCCAGTCGAGCACCGCGTCGAAGGCGGCCGTATGGATGCGCAGCCCCGAGCCGGCGAGCAGCGAGGCGGTCACCGGGCCGAGCGGGTTGTCGATCGCCGGCAGGGCATCGAGCAGGCGGCGCGCCTGGCCGAAGGCCGGCTCGAGCAGGGGCTGCCAGCGCGCCGGATCGAGGCGCGCGGCCTGCACCTGCAGCGGTTCGACCAGCGCGTCGAGCTGCGCTTCCCAGTCGCGTAGGCGCAGCTGCGCGATCAGCGCTTCGCGCAGGCCGGCGAGGCGCGCCTCGAGCGGCGCGAGCAGCGCCGCCGGCGAGTAGGCGTCGACTTGCGCCAGCACCTGCTCGAAGCCCGCCGCGAGTGGCGCGAGCGCCGCCTCGGGGTCGAAGCTGCCGATACCCGCGCGCAGGCCGTCGATCGCTTCGCGCAGCGGCGCGAGCTCGACCGAGGGTGACAGCCCGCGCAGTTGCGCGGCGAGGTCCGCGAGCGGCGCCTCGAGCGCCGGCAGCAGCACCGTGCGCGGGTCGCGGGTGCGGACCTCGGCGATCAGCGCGTCGTAGCGCGCCTGGATGTCGGCAAGGGCCGCCTCGAGTTCGGGGCGCAGCGCGAAGCGGCCATCGGCTTCGATGCCGAGCAGGGTCTCGATCTCGCGCTGCACCGCGGCGACGTCGACCTGTCTGACCGGGCGCAGCGCCGCGACCACGTCGGCTTCCATCGAGTCGGGCAGCAGATCGAACGGCACCTTGTCGACCACGTCGGTGGCGGTGCCGATCGCGCCGACCGCGGTGTCGAAGTAGGGCTTCATCTCGGCTTTGGCGAGCTCGCCGGCGAAGGCTTCGATCCTGTCGGCGATCCGGCCCTGCACCTGGTCGAGCTCCAGCCCTTCGACGAAGGCCGCGGCGTCGCCGAACAGCGCCTCGACTTGCGCCGTGAAGCCGTCGACCGCGGTCTCGGCACGATCCAGCGCCGCCTGCAGCGCGGCTGCCGCCTCGCCGAGCGCCGCCTCGAGCGCCTCGACCAGCCCGCCGATGAAGTCCAGCGCCTGAACCAGCGGCTCGAGCGCATCGCGCAGCGCGCCGGCGATGGTGTCGAGCGGCAGCGCCGCGATCGCGGCGCGGATCTGCTCGAGCGCGCCGCGCACCGCGGCGAGCGTAGCGTCGATCGCGCCGCTCAGCGCCTCGGCGAGCGCGGTGACGCGACCGACGCCGGCCTCGATCGGCTGCGCGAGCAGGCCGAAGTCGAGGGCGTTCACGCGCCCGGCAAGCTCGGCGGCGCGGCCCTCGAGCTCGGTCAGCAGCGCGTCCAGCCCCGCCTGCGCCGGCAGCGCCGCAGGGTCGAAGGCCAGCACCGGCTCGAGCTTGCCGGCGAGCGCGGCGCACAGGCGCTCGAGCGGGTCCAGCGCCGCGCTGCGCACCGAGCCCGCGAGCCCGGCGATCCCGGTCTGCAGGCGTTCGGGATCGAGGTAGGCCAGGCTCGCCTCGGCGAAGCCCAGGCCCTCGGCGAAGGCTTCGTCGAGCCGCGCGAGCTCGCGCGCGGCCGCCTCGAGCGCGGCGAGGACGTCGGCGAGCACCGGGTCGGGCCCGGGCGGCGGAGCACCGGCCAGCGCCGCGATCCGCGCGGCGAGCCCGCCGTCGAGCGCGGCTTCGAGCGACGCCATCCGCACCGTCAGCGGTCCGGGCTCGGCCTGGCGGCGCATCGCCGCGGCGACGCGCTCGGCTTCGGCGAGCGCGGTCTCGAGCGCAGCGAGCCCGCCCAGCGTGCGCACGCCCGCGGCGATCGCGGGGATCGCGTCGGGCAGCGCCAGCGCGTCGACCGGCAGCTCGAAGCCGCCGGCACGGCCGAGATCCAGCGCCAAATCGCGCAGCCCGCCCGCGCCGGCGAGCGCGTGCGCGAGCGTCTCGAGCGTGCCGATGAAGCCCTGCTCGCGCCCGCCGGCGAGCGCCTGCGCCAGCGCCGCCGCGAGCGTGCTCAGCTGGCCCTCGAGGTCGGCGGCGAGCACGGTTTCGGCGAGATCGAGGCCCGCCGCCAGCGGGCGCAGCGCCGCGTCGACCGGCTCCGGCAGCGGTAGCGCGGTGGCGATGCGCTCGACTGCGGCGGCGATGCCCGAGGCGTCGACCCCCTGCGCGAGCCGGCCGGCTTCGGCGAGCGCTGCGGCATCGGCCGGCGGCGCGATGCCGCTGACCTCGCCCGCGACCGCGCCGAGCTCGCCGAGCAGCGGCCCGAGCAGCGAGGCGGCGTCGAGCCGGGTGCCGAGTTCGGTCGCGAGCGGCATCGTCTAGCCCAGCAGCTCGTCGAGCGGGCCGAGCAGGGTGCCGGCCTGCGACAGCGTGGCTTTCAGACCGGCGGCGGCGTCCTTGACCGGGCTCAAGAGATCGCCGACCTGCGGCACGTCGGCGAACAGGCCAGGCAGGTCGAGCAGGTCCAGGCCGAGATCGACGTCGAGCCCGAGGTCGGCGTCGACGTCCAGGCCGAAGTCGGCGCCCGGGCCCGGCGGCTCGGGAGGCTCGGTGTACTCGCGCAGCACGATGCGGTAGGCGCAGGTGCCGCCCGCGCGCTCCTCGAGTTCGAGCGCGGCGATCGTCACGCGCTCGAGCTCGGATTCGTTGACGATGTCGGCGACGAAGTCGACCGGCTCGCCGGCCAGGAACTGGCTGCGCAGCTCCTTCAGGAAGGTGTCGCGCGCCTCGTCGCCGTGCAGCGAGCCGTGGATCTCGACCAGCAGCGCGCCCTTGCCGAGATCCTGCTGCAGTTCGCCCGACAGCCCGGGCACCGGCAGCACCGCGAAGTGGCGCGCCTCGCGGCAGGCGATGCCCTCGATGCGCGGGATCTCCCAGGCGCCGACCATCGGCCTGACCAGCATCCTTCCTCCCTTGCCCCGGGCGGGGGCGCCCTCAATTGTTGTTCGAGAGGGACCTTCGGACTGTAGTCGCGGCTGCCCGGGATTCAAGCGTCGCCGGACGGCGACGGGGCTATACCTGCGGGGGAGCATCGGCGTCGGAGCCGGGCGCGGAGGGCAAGACATGGCCGTGGTCGAGCGTTTCAGCGTCAATCCCGCAGGGCGCGATTTCGTCGTCGGCGATCTGCACGGCATGTTCGCGCTGCTCGATCGCCTGCTCGCGCGCGTGGGCTTCGCGCCGGCGTACGACCGGCTGTTCTCGGTCGGCGACCTGGTCGACCGCGGCCCGCAGTCGCCGCGCGCGCTCGAATTCCTCGGCCAGCCCTGGTTTTACGCGGTGCGCGGCAACCACGAGCAGATGCTGCTCGACTGGGACCCCGCCGACGCGCAGACGGTGCTGCAGTGGCTGGTCAACGGCGGCGGCTGGTGGCACGCGCTCGACCAGGACCGGCGGCAGGCGTTCCGCGCCGCCTGCGGCGGGCTGCCGCTGGCGATCGAGCTCGAGACCGCGGCGGGCACGCTCGGCATCGTCCACGCCGACGCACCGCCGGCGCTGGACTGGCCCGACTTCGTCGAGCGGCTCGAGGCCGGCGAACAGCACGCGGTCGAGACCGCGCTGTGGAGCCGCGCCCGCGCGCTCGGGCGCGTCGCCCACGGCGTCGAGGGCTTGCGCGTGCTGGTGATCGGCCACACGCCGCTCGAACACCCCGCCTGGTGCGGCAACGTGCTGCTGCTCGACACCGGCGCGGTGTACGGCAACGCGCTGAGCCTGGTCGAGGCCGCGACCCTCGCGCTGTGGTCGGAGCCGGCGTGAACGCCGCGCTTGCCGCGGCGCGCCAAATCCCTATACTGCGGGCTCCGTCGCCGGAGTGGCGGAATGGTAGACGCAGCTGACTCAAAATCAGCCG
>JBDHRG010000036.1:0-23779 GCA_039807445.1 Candidatus Competibacteraceae bacterium | reverse complement strand
GAAGCCCGTCAGGCCTATGCCATGCGAGAGGCGGCCTGAGTTGCAAAACCGTGTCCAAACAATCCGAGCCGGTACAGAGCTGGCGAGCATCGAGCATTTCTATCAACTCATTTAATGATGTTTCAATAAGATTAATTATACTGTTCTTCGAACGCCAACCGCCCTACCCTGCCCGCATCGAACGCAACCCGAGGCGAGGGACCATGACGCAGGCGTACTGGCAGGGGCTGGGGCTGAGCGCAGGGCTGATCATCGCGATCGGCGCGCAGAATGCGCACGTGCTGCGCATGGGGCTGGCGCGGCGGCACGTGGCGCTGACGGTAGCGGTGTGCGCGCTGTGCGACGCGCTGCTGATCGCCGCCGGGGTCGCCGGCGCAGGCCGCGCGATCGAGGCGCAGCCCTGGCTGACGACGCTGGCGCGCTACAGCGGCGCGGCCTTCCTGCTCTGGTACGGTCTGCGTGCGCTGCGCAGCGCGCGCCGGCCGCAGGCGCTCGCCGCCGACGGCGCCGCGACGCTGCCGGAGCGTGCACCGCAGGCGCTGGCGACGGTGCTGGCGCTGAGCCTGCTGAACCCGCACGTGTACCTCGACACCGTGGTGCTGCTCGGCTCGATCGGTAGCCAGCAGCCCGAGGGTGCGCGCCTGCTATTCGGTCTGGGCGCGGTCACGGCTTCGCTCTTCTGGTTCACCGCGCTCGGCTTCGGCGCACGCGGGCTGGCGCCGCTGTTCGCGCGGCCCGCGGCGTGGCGCGCGCTCGACACTGGGGTCGGCGTGACGATGCTCGCGCTGGCGACGGCCCTGCTCGTCGGCCGGTGAACGAAAGCCCGCGGTGGCGACCATGCCGCGCTCGGCATCACTGCGCGAACTGCGCGCGTATGGCCTTCTTGTCGAGCTTGCCGACGCTGGTCTTCGGGATCGCGTCGACGAAGGCGATGCGCTCGGGGATGCCGTGGCGCGACAGCAGGCCCTTGTCGGCGTAGTCGGCCAGCAGCGCGCGGATCCCGGCCTCCAGACCGGCGGCGTCGTGGCCGGGCTTCGGCACCACCAGCGCCAGCGGGCGCTCGCCCCACTTGGCATCCGCCACACCGATCACCGCCGCCTCGGCGACCGCCGGGTGCTTCAGGATCATGTCTTCGAGCTCGAGCGACGAGATCCACTCGCCGCCGGTCTTGATCACGTCCTTGATGCGGTCGGTGATCTTCAGGTAGCCCTCGGCGTCGATCACGCCGATGTCACCGGTGTGCAGCCAGCCGCCGATCCACAGCGCCTCGGAGTTCTGTGCATCCTTCAGGTAGCCCTGCGTCAGCCAGGGCGCACGCACGACCACCTCGCCCGGGTTGCGGCCGTCGTGCGGCACGTCGTTCATCGCGTTGTCGACGATGCGCAGCTGCACCAGCGGCACGGGCCGACCGGTCCTGCAGCGGACCTCGACCTGGTGCTCGGCATCCCGGCCCAGCATCTCCGGCCTCAGCTGCGCCAGCGTCAGGATCGGGCAGGTTTCGGACATGCCATAGCCGGTGAACACGTCGATGCCCAGTTCGAGCGCCTGCCGAGCCAGCGCCTGCGGCAAGGCCGAACCGCCGATGACGACCTTCCAGCGCGACAGATCGACTTCGGCGCGCTCGGGGTTGGCGAACAGCATCTGCAGGATGGTCGGCACGCAGTGCGAAAAGGTGACCCCCTCGTCGCGGATCAGCTCGAGCAACCGCTCGGGCAGGTAGCGTCCCGGGTAGACCTGCTTGACGCCGAGCATGGTCGCCACGTACGGCAGGCCCCAGGCGTGCACATGGAACATCGGCGTGATCGGCATGTAGACGTCGTCGACGTTGAAGCGCCCCTGGCCGGTGCCGGCCAGCGCGCCGCGCACCGCGAGCGTGTGCAGCACCAGCTGGCGGTGGCTGAAGTACACGCCCTTGGGCAGGCCGGTGGTGCCAGTGGTGTAGAAGGTCGTCGCGCGGGTGTCCTCGCCGAGTTCCGGGAAGGGGTGGTCGGGCGACCCGGCGGCGAGCAACGCCTCGTACTCGCCGGCCAGCGGCAAGCACGTGCCGGGAGCCGTACCGCCGTCGTCGAGCAGCACGAAGCGCAGCGGGCGTGCGACGCGCTCGGCGATGCCTTCGAGCAGCGGCAGGAACTCGGCGTTGACCAGGACCACGTCGTCTTCGGCGTGATCGATCGTGTGCAGGATCTGCTCGGGCGACAGGCGCACGTTCACCGTGTGCAGCACCGCGCCCATCATCGGCACCGCGAAGTAGGCCTCGAGGTAACGGTGGCTGTCCCAGTCCATCACCGCGACGGTGTCGCCCGGCTTCACGCCGAGGCCGGCCAGCATCGACGCCAGCCGGCCGACGCGCTCGCGCAACTCGCGATAGCTGTAACGGCGCGCGCCGTGGACGATCTCCTGCTCGGGTGCGGCACGCACGCCGTCTTCCAGCAGGCGACCGATCAGCAGCTCCGGCTCGTGCGCCGAGGGGGTACGTCGGATCTTCAGATCTTTCATGGTGTTTCTCCTTGGCGTGAGGGAAGAGGGGTGAGGAGCAAGATCGGTTTCGAGCCCCTCGCTCCTCCCCCCTCACGCCTCACCCGACTACAGCGCCAGGCGCTCGACCGTGGTGCCCGCGGCTCGTCACCGGGCAGGGGCTGATCTCGGCGCGGAAGTGCCCGGCCGCGATTGCCGTCAGCGCCCTGGCGTGGCTTTCGGCGGCGAAGGCGTCCTGGTCTTCGCGCGACACGCTCCAGCGTTCGGCCACCCGCTCGGCGGTCAGCCCCATGCCGTAGGCGATGGCGCGGCGCTCGTCGTGCTCGAACAGCGCCGGGTTCATCGCCACCTTGTTCCCCATCATCGGGATCAGGCTCATGCTCTCGGTGCCGGCGGCGAGCATCACCTCGGCCTCGCCCAGGCGGATGCGCTCGGCGGCCAGCGCCACCGCGTTCAGCCCCGAGGCGCAGAAACGGTTGACGGTCAGGCCGGGCACTGAGCAGCACGGCGCGCACCGGGGCGAACGAGCGGCGGTGCTCAGGGCAGAGGCCGTACACGCGCAGGGCTTCGAGGTGCTCGGGGGTCGGGTAGCCCTTGTGGCGGGCGAAGCCGTACTGCGGGTAGGCGCGGTCGAGCGCCTCGAGCTCGGCGTCGCGCGCGACCTTGGCCAGGATCGAGGCGGCGCTGATCGCAGCGACCGTGGCGTCGCCCTTGACGATGGCCTCGCAGGCGACGCCGAGCCCCGGCGGGCAGCGGTTGCCGTCGACTCGCACCAAGCCGGGCTGCACCGCGAGCCGCTCGACCGCACGCTCCATCGCCCGCATCGACGCCCACAGGATGTTGATCGCATCGATCTCGGCGGCCTCGGCGCGCCCCAGCGCCCAGGCCAGCGCCTGGTCGCGGATCTCGGCCGCCAGCACCTCGCGGCGCCGGGCCGAGAGCTTCTTCGAGTCGGCGAGCCCGGCGATCGGCCGCGCCGGGTCGAGGATCACCGCCGCGGCGATCACCGCCCCGGCCAGCGGCCCGCGGCCGGCCTCGTCGACGCCGGCGATCAGCATCGGCGGTTCGGCCAAGGGAATGAGCAAATCAACAGTCTGCATGACACTATTCCGAATCGTGAAGCGTTGAGCATTCATGCAAACCAATTTGAAATTTCGACACCATAGCCCTGCAACGACCGATCGACTTCCTTACTGATTCAGCCCTCCAACACTCCACTCATGCTGCGTAGATGGCGAATAGAACGGTTCGATCCGCTGCGTGCGTTCACCCAGGAAAGGAAGACCTACTGCGTGCGATCCTTCCAGTCTACCCACTCGACGCGATGGGTCTCGAGGTAGGAGTCCACCGCTTCGCCGAGCGTCGCGAAGAAGGTTTTTTCGCCGAACCGCGCGAAGAGTTCGAAACGTTTCAGTTTGTCCTTGACCGGATCCTTCATCTCGGCGAAGCACAACTCGATGCCTGCCGCGTGCAAGGTGTCGTCGAGCTCGCAGATGACGTCGGCGGCAGTGACGTCGACGCTGGTGACCGGCTCGGCCGCTACCACCAGCCAGCGCACCGGTGTCGGCGAACTCGCTACCGCGTCCAGGGCACGATCGCGGAACAGCTCGGCGTTGGCGAAGAACAGCGGCGCATCCCAACGAAGCAGCACGAGCCCGGGGACCAGGCGGGCATGAGGATAACGGGCGATGTCGTGATAGCCATTGACGCTGTCGACTCGCCCGAGCACGGCAGAGTGCGGACGCCAGCCGTCCCAGAGGAATTCGATCACCGCGATCACGATCGCGAGTGCGATGCCGGGAACGGCGCCGAGCACCGCGACACCCGCGAAGCAGACCATCGACAGCCAGAATTCCCACCGCTGGATGCGGTAGAAGCGGCGCAGGTCGGAGACTTCGATCAAGCCGATGGCTGCGGCGATGACGACGGCGGCAAGCGCCGTGTTCGGCAGATACTGGAGCAGTTCCGGCGCAAGCAGCAGCAGCAATGCGATCGCGAGCGCACCCACCACACCCGTCAGCTGGGTTCTGGCGCCCGCCGCTTCGGCCACCGGCGTCCGCGACGAGCTGCTGCTGATGGGGAAACCCTGAAAGAAGCCGGCGGCCAGATTGGCCACGCCCAAGCCCACCATCTCCTGGTTCGGGTCGACCGGTGTGCGCATACGCGCCGCATAGGTGCGGGACAGCACGCTCGTATCGGCAAAAGATACGAGTGCCACGGCGACGCCACCCATCAGGACCGGTACGAGATCGTCGAGCTGGATCAGAGGAAGGGCCGGCGCGGGCAGACCCTGTGGCAAGGGCCCAAGAACCGACACCCTTGCGCGTGGTGCGAGGTCCAGTACCCCAACCACCACGGTGGCGGCCACCACAGCGATCAGGATGCCCGGCACACGCGGGCGCCGCTTGAGCAGCAGGATCAGCGCGAGCGTGCTCGCGCCGATTGCGAGTGCCACGAGGTTGGTGCGCCCGGCGAGCACCTGCTGGATGATCGCCCACACTTGGCGCAGCGGTCCCTCGGCCTCGATGGAGAAACCCAACAGCTTGGGAAGCTGGCTCAGCAGCACAGTCAGCGCGATGCCGTTCATGTAACCGTAGCGGATCGGCTTGGAGAGCAACTCGGTGACAAAGCCGAGACGCGCGAAACCGGCCGCGACGCACACGACGCCGGAGACGATCGCCATCATGCCGGCCAGCGCGACCGCACGCTGCACCTCGCCCCCCGAGAGCGGCAGGACGGTGGCCAGAATGACCGGAGCGAGTGTGGAGTCCGGGCCCAGAACCAGGATCCGACTCGGACCGAATAGGGCGTAGGCGAGCAGCGGCACGATCGTGGCGTAGAGGCCGTAGATGCCCGGCACGCCAGATGCCTCGGCATAGGCGATGCCGACCGGCACAAGCATGGTCGTCAGGACGAGGCCGGCGAAAATGTCGTGCCGAAACCAGGACGACTCGTATCGACGCAGGATGTTCAGCCCCGGAAGCCAGTGCAACCAGCCGTCGCGATCGGTGTGCGTTGGATGGCGCACGATGCGACCGGGCTCAGGTGGCGTGCTGGCCGACTCAAGCGGCGCTCGAGTTCCCTCGCGGCGGGAGTTGGGCGAAGTCATTTGTTGACCTTCGACGGCGGCAACGACTCCAAACTGTAGTACAGCGATCCGTTTTAAACGGATAGTTGATCCTACTCAAACGAACAGCACCGCGCTCTTCACCTCTGACGTTCCAGCAGCCCCACGAGCGCAGCGGCGGCGGTTTCCGAGGCATCGCGCTTCAGCTCGCGGTGCAGCCGCGCGAACTCGGCGAGCGTCGCTTCCGCGCGCGCCGGCTCGGCGAGCCAGGCCTCGAGCGCCACTGCCAGCGCCTCGGGGGTCGCGGCGTCCTGGATCAGCTCGGGGATCAGGTCCCTGTCCGCCAGCAGGTTCGGCAGCGAGAAGCGGGCTATCTTCATCAGCCGCTTCGCGATCGCGTAGGTCAGCGGCGCGACGCGGTACGCCATCACCTGCGGCCGGCCGACCAGCATCGCCTCGAGCGTCGCGGTGCCCGAGGCGACCAGCGCGAGGTCGCAGGCCCCGAGCGCCTCGCGCGCCTGGCCGTCGAGGAGCCGCACGGGGCCGGCGTCGCCGAGGCCGGCGACGACGGCTTCGAGCTGCGCGCGCAACCGCGCGGTGGCGCACGGCACCAGGATGCGCAGCCCCGGGTGTCGCGCCGCGAAGCGCTGCGCCGCGGCGACGAACAGCGCGCCGTGGCGCGCGACCTCGCCGCCGCGGCTGCCGGGCAGCACCGCGAGAACGTGTCCGCCCTCGGGCAGACCGAGCGCGCGGCGCGCGGCCTGGCGGTCGGTTTCGAGCGGGATCGCGTCGGCCAGCGGGTGGCCGACGCAGGCGACCGGCACCGCGTGCGCCTGGTAGAACGCCGCCTCGAACGGGAACAGCGTCAGCATCAGATCGACGCTGCGGGCGATGCCCTTGACCCGCCCCTGGCGCCAGGCCCACACGGAGGGGCTGACGTAGTGCGCGGCCCTGACGCCGGCCGCGCGCAGCTTGCGCGCCAGCGGCAGGTTGAAGTCGGGCGCGTCGATGCCGACGAACAGCGCGGGCGGGTCGGTCCTCCAGCGTGCGAGCAAGCCGCGGCGGATGCGCATCAGCTCGGGCAAGTGCTTCAGCACTTCGACCAGCCCCATCACCGACAGCTTCTCGAGCGGGTACAGCCCTTCGAGCCCGGCGCCGACCATGCCCGGCCCGCCGATGCCTTCGAAGCGCGCATCGGGCCAGCGCCGCCTCAGCGCCGCGATCAGCCCGGCGCCGAGCAGATCGCCCGACAGCTCGCCGGCAACCAGCGCGATACGCGGTCCCGCCATCAGCGGACGATGCCCCGGCCGGGGTCGGCGAGGAAGTCGACCAGCAGGCCCAGGCGCGGCCATTGCGGCACCAGCGCGCGGATGCGCTCGAGCGCCTCCTCGAGCTTGAGCCCGTCGCGGTACAGCGCCTTGTAGGCGCGCTTGATCGCGGCGATCTCGTCGGCTTCGAAGCCGCGACGCTTCAAACCCTCGGAATTGACGCCGTGCGGCCCGGCGCGGTAGCCGGCGACCGTGACGTAGGGCGGCACGTCGCGCTGCACGCCGGTGGCGAAGCCGCAGAAGCTGTGCGCGCCAATGCGGCAGAACTGGTGCACCAGCGTGAAGCCGCCGAGGATCGCCCAGTCGCCGATCTCGACGTGGCCGGCCAGCGAAGCGTTGTTGGCGAAGATCGTGTGGTCGCCGATCACGCAGTCGTGCGCGATGTGGACGTAGGCCATGATCCAGTTGTCGCTGCCGAGCCGGGTCTCGCCCCGGTCCTGTGCCGTGCCGCGGTTGATCGTGACGTATTCGCGGATGGTGTTGCGGTCGCCGATCGCGAGCCGGGTCGGCTCGCCGGCGTACTTCTTGTCCTGGGGTTCGTCGCCGATCGAGGCGAACTGGAAGATGCGGTTGCCGCGGCCGATCTTCGTCGGCCCCTTGATCACCACGTGCGAACCGATCGTGGTGTCGTCGCCGATCTCGACCTCGGCACCGACGACGCTGAACGGACCGATGCTGACGCCGGCGCCGATGCGCGCCGAGGGGTCGACGATCGCGCGCGGATCGATCACAGACCGTGCTCCCGCTTGGTCGACATCAGCTGCGCGGTGCACACGACCTTGCCATCGACGCGCGCCTCGCCTTCGAACACCCAGATACCGCGCCGGGTCTTGACCAGCCGCACCTCGAGCTCGAGCTGGTCGCCCGGCTCCACCGGCTGCTTGAAGCGGGCGCTGTCGATGCCGACGAAGTAGTAGGTCGAGCCCTCGTCGGGCATCTCGCCCGAAGTCCTGAAGGCGAGGATGCCGGTCGCCTGCGCCAGCGCCTCGAGGATCAGGACGCCCGGCATCACCGGGCGCTGCGGGAAGTGGCCCTGGAAGAACGGCTCGTTGAAGCTGACGTTCTTCAGCGCGGTCAGCGACACGCCCGGCTCGATGCGCAGCACGCGGTCGATCAGCAGGAACGGGTAGCGGTGCGGCAGATACTTCAGCACCTGCGTGATGTCCATGGCTTCCAAGGTCGATCCTCTGTCATTTGTCGGATTCTGCGCCGAGGCGCTTCTCGAGCGCGCTCACGCGCCGGAACAATTCGTCGAGGCGCCGCAGCCGGGCGCTGATCCTGTTCCAGATCGAATTCGGTTCGACCGCCAGCCCCGAGGAATAGACGCCCGGTTCGGCGATCGTCTTGGTCACCAGCGACATGCCGGTGACGTGCACGCCGTCGGCGAGCTCGAGGTGCCCGGCCAGGCCGACACCGCCGCCGAGCGTGCAGTGGCGGCCGATCCTCGAGCTGCCGGCGATGCCGACGCAGCCGGCCGCGGCGCTGTGCGCGCCGATGTGCACGTTGTGCGCGACCTGGATCAGGTTGTCGAGCTTGACGCCGTCCTCGATCACGGTGTCTTCGAGCGCGCCGCGATCGACCGCGGTGTTGGCGCCGATCTCGACCTCGTCGCCGATCACCACGGTGCCGAGCTGCGGCACCTTGATCCAGCGCCCGCCGTCGTTGGCCAGGCCGAAACCGTCGGCGCCGATCACCGCGCCCGGATGCAGCAGGCAGCGCGCGCCGATGCGCACGTCGTGCATCACGGTAACGTTGGCGAGCAGCCGCGTGTCCTCACCGATCACCGCACGCGGGCCGACCACGCAGCCCGGGCCGACGAAGGCACGCGGTCCGATCACCGCGCCCGCCTCGACCACCGCCATCGGCCCGATCCAGGCATCGGCGGCGACCAGCGCGTCGTCGGCGACCCAGGCGCGCGGATGCACGCCCCGCTGCTCGGGCTCGCGCACCTCGAACAGCGCCGCGACGCGCGCGTAGGCGGCGTGCGGATTACCCGCCACCAGCATCGGCAGCGGACAGGCGTCGGCATCGGCCGCGCCGAGGATCACCGCGCTGGCCCGCGTGTCCGCCAGCCGGCGGCGGTACTGCGGATTGGCGAGGAAGGTGATCTGGCCGGGGCCGGCGCCGTCGAGCGGGCCGACCCCGACGATCACCCGCTCGGGGTCGCCGCGCACCTCGGCACCGGCGGCCTCGGCGAGCGCCCGCAGGCTCCACTGCGCCATCAAAGCTCCTCCGTCAGTTGCCGTTGCCGGTCGCGACCAGGCGTTTGAGCACCCGCTCGGTGATGTCGACCTGCTGGCTGGCGAAGATCACCGCACCGTCGTTGAGCACCAGGTCGAAACCCTCTTCCTGCGCCAGCCGGGTGATCGTGTCCTGGATCTTGCGGTTCAGCTTGCCGAGCTCTTCGTTGCGGCGGACGTTGAAGTCTTCGCGGAACTCGTCATGGGCGCGCTTGAGTTCGCGCCGCTGGGCGATGATGTCGCGCTCGAGGTTGCGCCGCTCGGCATCGCTGAGCGTCGAGTCGTTGCTGGCGATCCTGTCCTCGAGCTTGCGCAGCGCCTTCTGCGACTCGGCCAGCGCCTTGTCGCGCGGCGAGAACTCTTTTTCCAGCCGGTTCAGCGCCGCCTCGGCCTGCGGCGCCTCCTTCATCAGGCGTGCGGCGTTGACGAAACCGATCTTCAGCTCGGCGCCGAGTGCGGGCATGGCCAGGGCCACGCCCAGCGCGGCAGCGGACAGGATGCGCTTGAAGCTCATGACTGCACCTCCTGCCGGCGGGCTCAGAACGGCGTGCCAAAGGTGAACTGGAAGGCCTGCGTCTCGTCGCCGTCCTTCTCGTTCAGCGGCTGGGCGACGCTGAACACCAGCGGGCCGAGCGGCGTCAGCCAGTGCGCACCGAGGCCGACCGAGTAGCGCAGCTCGCCGGCGTCGAAGTCGTCGTAGCTGGCGTAGACGTTGCCGGCGTCGAAGAAGGTCGACAGGCGCACGTTCTTCGAATCCTTCAGGAACGGCACCGGGAACAGCACCTCGACGCCGCCGACCAGCTTGAACGCGCCGCCCTTCGGGTCCTGCTTGTCGGGGTCGGGGTCCTGCCAGCGCGGGCCCAGGGTGTTGGTCTTGTAGCCGCGCACGGTGCGCAGGCCGCCGGCGTAGTAGTTCTCCCAGAACGGCAGCTCGTCGCTGTTGCCGAAACCGTCGCCGTAGCCGAGCTCGAAGTGCTCGAGCAGGATGAAGCTCCTGGTCAGCGGGATGTACCAGCTGTGGCGGTAGCCGAGCTTGTACCATTGCGCGTCGCCGGTCAGCGCCGAGTCGAAGGCGACGCGGTTCAGCGCACCCTCGGTGGCGAAGATCGCGCGGTCGCGCGTATCGCGCGCCCAACTCGCCTCCAAGCGCACGCCGTCGGCCTCGATCCTGCCCGTGGGGCCGAGCATCTCCTGCAGCTCCTGCGGCGTGTTGATGCTGTTCGACTTGACCGTGATGCCGGCGTAGCCGACGCCGAAGTTGATGGTGTCGGTCTCGTTCAGCGGGAAGCCGAAGGTGACCAGACCCTGGTAATCGTTGGTCAGGTAGTTGGCGAGGTTGGCATCGCTCGCGTCGGTCTCCTGGTACGCGGCGCGGAAGCCGCGGCTGACGCCGTCGGGCGTCCAGTACGGATTGTTGTACGACAGCGAATAGATCGTGTCGATCTGGCTGTTGTTGAAGGTGAACGCCAGCTGGTTGCCGGTGCCCATGAAGTTGTTCTGGGTGACGCTGGCGTTCAGCAATACGCCGGCATCCTGGCCGTAACCGATGCCGAAGGTCAGGCTGCCGGCGGGACGCTCGGCGACGGTGTAGTTGAGGTCGACCTGGTCGGGGGTTCCGGGCACTGCCGGCGTCTCGACGTCGACGCTCTCGATGAAGCTCAGCCGCTGCAGGCGCTCCTTGGAGCGGTTGACGTCGCGGGTCGAGAACCACGACCCCTCGCTCTGGCGCATCTCGCGGCGCAGCACGTCGTCCTGGGTCTTGACGTTGCCCTTGAAGTTGATGCGGCGCACGTAGACGCGCTTGCCGGGGTCGACGACGAAGTTGAGCGCGACCTGCTTCCTGGCCTCGTCGAACGCGGGCACGGCGCTGACGTTGGCGAAGGCGTAGCCCTCGTCGCCGATGCGGTCGGTGATCGCCTTGGTGCTCTCGTTGAGCTCGGCGCGCGAAAACACGTCGCCCGGGTGCAGCTTGATCAGCGGCGCGAGTTCGGCCTCGGGCACGACCAGCTCGCCCGACAGGCGCGTGCTGCCGACGGTGTAGCGATCGCCCTCGCTGAGGTTGAGCGTGATGTAGATGTCTTTCTTGTCGGGCGTGATCGACACCTGGGTCGAAGTCACCTCGAACTTGACGTAGCCCTGGTCCAGGTAGAACGAACGCAGCGCTTCGATGTCGCCGGCGAGCTGCTGCTTCGAGTACTGGTCGTCCTTGGTCAGCAGCGAAAGCCAGCCCGAGGTCGAGCTCTTCATCAGCGCGAGCAGCTCGTCTTCGTCGAAAGCCTGGTTGCCGACGATGTTGATCTGCTTGATCCGCGCCGCGACGCCTTCGGAAATGTCGAGCGTGATGTTGACGCGGTTGCGCTCGATGGTCTTCACCTCGGGGGTGATCACCACCGAGTACTTGCCGCGCGCGTAGTACTGGCGCGTCAGCTCCTGCTCGACCTTGTCGAGCAGCGCACGGTCGAACACGCGGCCCTCGGCCAGGCCGATCCCCTTCAACGACTTCAGCAGCTCGTCGGAAGCGATGTCCTTGTTGCCGCTCAGCTTGACTTCGGCGATCGTCGGCCGCTCGACGACGCTGACCACCAGCACGTTGCCGTCGCGCTCGAGCGTGACGTCGGTGAACAGCCCGGTGCGGAACAGCGTGCGGATCAGCTCGGGGAAGTCTTCCTGGCGGACCCTGGAACCCACCTGCACCGGCAGGTAGTTGAACACGGTGCCCGCGGAGATGCGCTGCAGCCCCTCGACCCGGATGTCCTGGACGACGAACTCCGCCGCGTGCGCGGCCGGCGCAGCGGCGACGCAGGCCGCGAGCAACAGGTGTCTATGCAGTGGTCTCATGGATCGAGCACGTCTCTGGTCCGGGCCGGCGGACCCGGACGGATTATTTTTACGGCGACCCGAACAGGCGGGCCAGATCGTTGAAGAAAGCCAGTCCCATCAGCAGCAGCAGCACGGCGACGCCGATCCGCTGGCCGGCGGCTTGCGCCGCCTCGGACAGTGGGCTGCCCTTGAGCGCTTCGATCAGGTAAAACGCCAGATGGCCGCCGTCGAGCAGCGGCACCGGCAGCAGGTTCAGCACGCCGAGGCTGATGCTGACCACCGCCAGGAACGACACGAAGGCCGACAGACCGACCGCCGCCGACTGCCCCGCCATCTGCGCGATCGTGATCGGCCCGCTGAGGTTGTCGAGCGAAGCCTGCCCGATCAGCATGCGCCCGAGCATGCGCAAGGTGAACGCCGACATGTCCCAGGTCTTACCGACCGCGGCCAGCGCGGCGTCGAGCGGGCCATACCGTACCACGACCCGCAGCGACTCGGCGAGGTCGGACGGCATCTGGGCGTAGGCGCCGATCTGCCCTTCGCGCCCGCGCGCCGTCTCGACCGCGTGCGGCGTCAGGCTCAGCGTGCGCACCGCCCCCTCGCGCTCGAGGCGCACCGTCATCGCCTGGCCGGGGTGCGCGCGCACGCGCGCCGCCCAGTCGGCCCAGTCCTTGACCGCCACCTCGTCGACCGCGAGCACGCGGTCGCCGGGGGCGAGCCCGGCGGCCTGCGCGGCACCGCCCTCCTTGAGGCTACCGATCACCGCCGGCAGCGGCGGGCGGTACGGCACCAGGCCGAAGTGCCCGAGGCCGTCGTCGCCCCCGGCCTCGGGCGCGACCAGCGTGTGCGTGCGCAGCGCGCCATCGGCATCGCGCACCTGTACCGCGACCGCCGCACCGGGCACGCCGTGGTCGAGCAGCGCCAACAGCGCCTCTTCGAGCGTGCGCACCGGCTCGCCCGCCACCGCGACGATCTCGTCGCCGGCGCGAAAGCCAGCCGCCGCGGCGCTCGAGGCCGGCAGCGGCTCGCCGAGCACCGGCCGCAGCGCGCTGACGCCGCCCATGAACAGCAGCCAGTAGGCGAGGATCGCGAAGGCGAAATTGAACGCCGGCCCGGCGAGCACGATCGCGGTGCGCGTGGCCACCGGCTGGCGGTCGAAGGCGCGGTGCGCATCGCCGTCTTCGACCTCGCCCTCGCGCGTGTCGAGCATCTTGACGTAGCCGCCGAGCGGAATGGCGCCGATCACGTACTCGGTACCGTCGACGCGGCCGACCCTGCGCCACAGCGGCTTGCCGAAGCCGATCGAGAAGCGCAGCACCTTGACCCCGGCGCGGCGCGCGATCCAGAAGTGGCCGAACTCGTGCACCGTGATCAAGACGCCGAGCGTGACGGCCAGCCCGGCCAGCGACAGCAACCCCTGCCCCATCTCAGACCTCCCCGCCGAATTTCGACAGCGCCTCGAGCGCCGCCGCGCGCGCCGCGCGGTCGGCCCCGAGCACCGCTTCGAGCGTGCCGGCGGGCTCCGGGTTCAGTCGGCCGAGCACGTCCTCGATCAGCCGCGGGATGGCGGTGAAGCCGATGCGCCGCGCGAGGAACGCTTCGACTGCGACTTCGTTGGCGGCGTTCAGCAGCGCCGGCGCGGTGCCGCCGGCCGCCAGGGCTTCGTAGGCCAGCCGCAGGCACGGGAAGCGGGCGAGGTCGGGCGGCTCGAAGTCGAGTCGGCCGATGCGGCACAGGTCGAGCGGTCCGACGCCCGACGCGATGCGCTCGGGCCAGGCCAGCGCGTGCGCGATCGGCGTGCGCATGTCGGGGTTGCCGAGCTGCGCCAGCACCGAGCCGTCGGCATATTCGACCATCGAGTGAATCACGCTCTGCGGATGCACGACGACGTCGATGCGCGCCGCCTCGACGCCGAACAGCCAGTGCGCCTCGATCACCTCGAGGCCCTTGTTCATCATCGTCGCCGAATCGACCGAGATCTTGCGCCCCATCGCCCAGTTGGGGTGCGCGCACGCCTGCTCGGGCGTCTTGTTCGCCAGCTCGGCCAGCGGCGCGGTGCGAAACGGCCCGCCCGAGGCGGTCAGCAGCACCCGCGTGACCCCGGCGGCCTCGCCCCCGGCCTGCGCCTTGGGGGGCATGCACTGGAACACGGCATTGTGCTCGCTGTCGATCGGCAGCAAGGTGGCGCCGTGCGTGCGCACCGCGTCGAGGAACAACTGGCCCGACATCACCAGCGCTTCCTTGTTGGCGAGCAGCACGCGCTTGCCGGCACGCGCCGCCGCCAGCGCCGGCAGCAGCCCGGCGGCACCGACGATCGCCGCCATCACGGCGTCGACCTCGGGCGCCGCGGCGACGCGCTCGAGCGCCACCGGCCCGGCGAGCACCTCGGTGTCGGTGCCGCGCAGCCGGGCGGCGAGCTCGGCGGCAGCGGCCTCGTCGGCCATCGCCGCGTAGCGCGGCCGATGCGCCAGGCACTGCGCCAGCAAGCCCTCGACGTCGCGGTGGGCGCTCAGCGCCACGGTGCGGAAGCGCGCCGGATGGCGCGCCAGCACGGCGAGCGTGCTCACGCCGATCGAGCCGGTCGCGCCGAGCACGGTGACGCCGAGCGGGCGGCCGTCCTGGTCGTCGCGGATCATCGCCTCACCCCCCGATCAGCCGCAGCCCCAGCGCGAACACCGGCGCAGCCGCGGTCAGACTGTCGACGCGGTCGAGCAGGCCGCCGTGCCCGGGCAGAAGCCGGCCGCTGTCCTTCACCGCGTGCTGGCGCTTGAGCATGCTCTCGAACAGGTCGCCGACGATCGAGAACGCCACCGCGACCGCGCACACCAGCAGGAACGGAGCCGCCTGCGCCGCACCGACCCCGAGCGGCGCGAGCCCGATCAGCGCCACCAGCAGCGTCGCGGCGAAGGCGCCGTAGGCACCTTCGCGCGTCTTACCGGGGCTGATGCTCGGCGCCAGCTTGACGCGCCCCCAGCGCCGGCCGGCGAAATAGGCGCCGCTGTCGGCGGCCCAGACCAGCGCCAGCAGGAACAGCACGTGGCCGGGACCGTAGGCGCGCGCCAGCACGCACAGCGCGAGCCAGCACCCGCCGAGCGCCACCCAGCCGGCCAGGCGCCAGGCCCAGCGCGCGTCGTGCCGTGCCGGCTCGCGCGCATACGCCGCCAACCAGCCCAGCGCCAGGCACCAGAAAGCCGCCGCGCCGGCAACCAGCGCCCACACCAGCACCCGCGACTCGAAGCCGGCCCAGACCAGCGCCAGGGCGAGGCCCAGCGGCGCCAGGAACCCAGCTTGCGCCCTGGCCCCTTCGGCACCGAGTACGCGCGCCCACTCGCTGCCCGCGGCGAGCACCAGCACCAGCACCACGGCGGCGAAGCCGGCGAACGGCAGCGCCAGCACCCCCCAGACGGCCAGCGCGCCGAGCACCAGCGCGGTGATCAGCCGCTGCCTAAGCACGCCGGCCCTGCTCGATCTGGTCGCCGATGCGGCCGAAGCGGCGCTGGCGGCGGCCGAACGAGGCGAACGCGGCGTCGAGGTCGGCTTCGTCGAAGTCCGGCCACAGGCGTTCGGTGAAATAGAACTCGGTGTACGCCATCTGCCACAGCAGGAAATTGCTGATGCGCTGCTCGCCGCCGGTGCGGATCAACAGATCGGGCTCGGGCAGGTCGGCCAGGCTGAGCCGCGCGCCCAGGTACCCGGCGGTGATGTCTTCGGGCGCGAGCCGTCCGGCGGCGACTTCGCGCGCCGCGGCCTGCACCGCACTGACGATGTCCCAGCGCCCGCCGTAGTTGGCGGCGATCACCAGCGTCAGGCCGGTGTTGCCGGCGGTCGTGGCTTCGGCCTCGGCCATCGCCGCCTGCATCTTCGCGGAAAACGCGCTGCGCTCGCCGATGAAGCGCAGCCGTGCATTGTTCGCCATCAGCCGCTTGATTTCGCTGCGCAGCGTGACGACGAACAGGGTCATCAAGAGCTTGACCTCGAGCGCCGGCCGGCGCCAGTTCTCGCTCGAGAAGGCGAACAGCGTCAGCACTTCGACGCCGCGGTCGATGCAGCCCTGCACCACGCGCCGCACCGCCCTGACGCCTTCCCGGTGTCCGATCGGGCGCGGCAGGGAGCGACCCTGCGCCCAGCGCCCGTTGCCGTCCATCACGATCGCGACATGACGCGGCACGGTGGGCTTGAGTGAGTCGGCACTGTTCAATGGAGGCTCCGTCCTAAACGCGGGGAAGGCACCGGACCCGCGGCCCGGGCCGCTCGGTCAGATCTCCAGCAGCTCAGCTTCCTTGGCCGCGACCAGCTTGTCGATCTCTTCGATGTACTTGTCGGTGAGCTTCTGGATCTCGTCCTGACCGCGGCGGTCATCGTCTTCGCTGATCGCCTTGTCCTTCAGCGCCGCCTTCAGCTCGGCGTTGGCGTCGCGGCGGATGTTGCGCACCGCGACCTTGGCGTTCTCGCCTTCGTGGCGCACCACCTTGCCGAGCTCGCGACGGCGCTCCTCGGTCAGCGGCGGCAGCGGCACGCGGATCACGGTGCCGGCGGTGGCCGGGTTCAGACCGAGGTCCGACGACATGATCGCCTTCTCGATCGGCTGCACCATGGTCTTTTCCCAGGGCTGCACTACCAGCGTGCGCGCGTCGCCGACCGAAACCGAGGCCACCTGCGACAGCGGCATGCTCGAGCCGTAGTACTCGACGTGGATGTGGTCGAGCAGGCTGGTGTTGGCGCGCCCGGTGCGCACCTTGACCAGTTCGTGCCGCAGCGCCTCGACGCTCTTCTCCATGCGGCTGGCCGCGTCCTTCTTGATATCCTGGATCATGTCGTTTCAACCCCGAACCACGGTTGTTCCCACATTCTCGCCACCGACCACGCGCGCGATCTCGCCGGGCCGGTTCAGGTTGAACACCTTCAGCGGCATCGCGTGCTCCTTGCACATCACGATCGCGGTGGCGTCCATCACCTGCAGATCGCGCCGCAAGGCCTCGTCGTAGCTCAGCGTGTCGTAGCGCACGGCGTCGGCGTGCTTCATCGGGTCGGCGTCATAGATGCCGTCGACCTTGGTCGCCTTCAGCATCACTTCGGCGTTGATCTCGATCGCGCGCAGCGCAGCCGCCGAATCGGTGGTGAAGAACGGGTTGCCGGTGCCGGCGGCGAAGATCACCACGCGCCCCTTCTCGAGATGGCGCACCGCGCGGCGGCGGATGTAATCCTCGCACACCTGGTTGATGCGCACCGCCGACATCACGCGGGCGAAGATGCCGAGCCGCTCGAGCGCATCCTGCATCGCCAGCGAGTTCATCACCGTCGCGAGCATGCCCATGTGGTCGGCGGTAACGCGGTCCATGCCGGCCTCGGCCAGCCCCGCGCCGCGGAAGATGTTGCCGCCGCCGATCACTATGCCGATCTGCACGCCGAGGCGGTTGAGCTGGGCGACTTCCTCGGCGATGCGGCCGATCACCTTCGGGTCGATGCCGAAGTCGCCGTCGCCCATCAGGGCCTCGCCGCTGAGCTTGAGCAGGATTCTTCTGTAGGCGGGTCGGATATCCGACATGACGACGCTCGTCCGGTTGCGCTGAGGTGCCGAGATTCTAATACACGCCACCGGGTTGCTGGCTGCATTCGCTGCGCGAGGCGCTGCCGACGGCCGGACAGCGCACGGGGGCGCGAACGCCCCCGTGCGCTGTCCGGGAGGCGCGCGCCGCCGGCCGGATGCGGGCTCAGCTGCCGCGCACCTGCGCCATCACTTCCGCGGCGAAGTTCTCGACCTTCTTCTCGACGCCCTCGCCCAGCTCGAAGCGCTGGAAGGCGACCACCGCGGCGCCCTTGCCGGCGAGCAGCTTCTCGACGGTCTGGTCGGGGTCCTTGACGAAGGGCTGGCCGAGCAGCGTGACTTCGGCCAGGTACTTGCGGATGCGGCCCTCGACCATCTTGGCGACGATCTCGGCCGGCTTGCCGCTGTCGGCAGCTTGCGCGGCGTAGATCTCGCGCTCCTTCTCGACCAGCTCGGCCGGGACCTGCTCGGCGCTGACGCACACCGGCTTGCTCGCGGCGATGTGCATCGCGATGTCCTTGGCCAGCACCTCGTCGCCGCCCTGGAGCTCGACCACGACGCCGATGCGGCTGCCGTGCAGGTAGGCGCTCAGGCGCCCGGCGTCGGTGGTAAAGCGCACGCAGCGGCGCACGGCGATGTTTTCGCCGATCTTGGCGACCAGCTCGCGGCGGACCTGGTCGACGCTCTTGCCGTCGGCGAGCTCGGCCGCCAGCAGCGCCTCGAGCCCGGCCGGGGCCTTGGTCAGCGCCAGCTCGGCGACGGCACGGGCGAAGCCCTGGAAGTCTTCGCCCTTGGCGACGAAGTCGGTTTCGCAGTTGACCTCGACCATTGCCACGGCCCTGGCGTCGGCCGCCTGGCGGACGATGATCACGCCCTCGGCGGCGGCGCGGTCGGCCTTCTTGTCGGCCTTGGCCAGACCGGCCTTGCGCATCAGCTCGATGGCGGCTTCGATGTCGCCGCCGGTTTCGGTCAGGGCCCGCTTGCACTCCATCATGCCCGAGCCGGTGCGCTCGCGCAGTTCCTTCACCAGGGCGGCGGTGATTTCAGCCATGTCGTTTACCTCTCGTCGGATTCGATCCGCGGAATCGAAAAAAGGCCCGCACGCTCCCTTCGGGCACGCGGGCCTCGGACTGCCGTCTACGGCCGGATCAGCCGACGGTCTTGTCGCCGTCGACCTCGACGAACTCTTCGCCCCGGGCGGTGTCGAGCCCGCGCGCGGTTTGCACCGCGTCGGCGGCGGCGCTGGCGTACAGCGACACGGCGCGGATCGCGTCGTCGTTGCCCGGGATCACGTAGGCGACGCCGTCGGGCGAGTTGTTGGTGTCGACCACGCCGACGACCGGAATGCCGAGCTTGTTGGCTTCCTGGATCGCGATCTTCTCGTGACCGACGTCGATCACGAACAGCGCATCCGGCAGCGCCGGCATGTCCTTGATGCCGCCCAGGCTGCGCTCGAGCTTTTCCATCTCGCGGTTCAGCAGGATGACTTCCTTCTTCGACAGGCGCTCGAAGCTGCCGTCGACCGACATCTGCTCGAGGTCCTTCAGGCGCTTGATCGACTGGCGGACGGTCTTGAAGTTGGTCAGCATGCCGCCGAGCCAGCGGTGGTTGACGTACGGCATGCCGCAGCGCGCGGCGGCCTCCTGCACCGCCTGACGGGCCGAGCGCTTGGTGCCGACGAACAGCACGCGGCCGCCGTTGGCGGCGAGCCTGCCGACGAAGTTCATCGCATCGTTGAACAGCGGCACGGTCTTCTCGAGATTCACGATGTGAATCTTGTTGCGCGCACCGAAGATGTACGGACCCATCTTCGGGTTCCAGTACCGGGTCTGGTGGCCGAAGTGGACGCCGGCCTCCAGCATGTCGCGCATCGAGACGTTGGCCATTGGAATTCTCCTGAATGATCTCGGGGTTGGGCCTCCACCGCTCCCGGGCAGCGACCCCTTGCGGGGCACCCCGCTGCGCGTGTCGAGCGGTGTGAGTGGTAGCGTTGCCGTCAAGGCGCGCGCTTTATACCATAACTCGTTCAGGCGACCAAACCGCCGCTCGCCGCTGCGCAGCGTCCCGCGCCGGGCCCGCATGCACTCGTAAGGAATCCCGATGAGCATCACCCTGAAGACGCCCGAAGAGATCGCCAAGATGCGCGTCGCCGGGCGCCTCGCCGCCGAGGTGCTGGAAATGATCGCGCCGCACGTGCACGAGGGCGCCACCACCGAGGAGCTCGATGCGATCTGCCACGGCTACATCGTCGACACGCAGCGGGCGATCCCGGCACCGCTGAATTACCGCGGCTTCCCCAAGTCGATCTGCACCTCGGTCAACCACGTCGTCTGCCACGGCATTCCCGGGCCGAAGAAGCTGAAGAAGGGCGATGCGATCAACATCGACGTCACCGTGATCAAGGACGGCTACCACGGCGACACCAGCCGCATGTTCCTGGTCGGCGGCGACGATGCCGCCCCGGTGCTGGCGCGGCGCCTGTCGCGCATCGCCTGGGAGTGCATGTGGATCGGCATCGACATGGTCAGGCCCGGCGTGCGCCTGGGCGACATCGGCGCCGCGATACAGGCGCACGCCGAAGCGCAGAACTGCTCGATCGTGCGCGAGTACTGCGGCCACGGCATCGGCCGCGTGTTCCACGAAGAGCCGCAGGTGCTGCACTACGGCAAGCCCGGCACCGGCATCGAGCTGGTCCCGGGCATGACCTTCACGATCGAGCCGATGGTCAACGCCGGCAAGCGCTTCGTGAAGCTGCTCGCCGACGGCTGGACCGTGGTCACCAAGGACCACAGCCTGTCGGCGCAGTGGGAGCACACCATCCTGGTCACCGAGTCCGGCTTCGAGGTGCTGACCCCGCGCGCCGACGACCCGCGCTGCCACTGAGACCCGCGCGATGAGCGCCCTGCCCGTGGACACTGCCGCGCTGCGCGCGGCGCTCGCGGCCGAACCGGGCGCGGCGGTGCGCGCCTTCAAGGCGGCGCTGCGCGGCGTGGCCGAAGCGCTGAAGGCGCGCTTCCTCGACGGTGCGCCGGCACGCGAGCTGGTGCCGGCGCGCGCACGCGCGGTCGACGCGGTGCTGATCCTGGCCTGGGAGCACTTCTTCGGCGGCCGCACCGACCTGGTGCTCGCGGCGGTCGGCGGCTACGGCCGCGGCGAACTGCACCCCGGCTCCGACGTCGACATCCTGGTGCTGCTGCGCGAAGCCGAGGACGAAGCCACCGCCGCGGCGCTGACCGACTTCGTCACCCTGCTGTGGGACATCGGCCTCGAGATCGGCCACAGCGTGCGCACGCTGGCCGAGTGCGAACGCGAATGCGCCGCCGACCTGAGCGTCGCCACCAACCTGATGGAGGCGCGCCGGCTCGCCGGCCCCGAAGGCTTGTTCGCCGAGATGCGCGCGCGTACCGGCCCCGCGGTCCTCTGGCCGAGCCGCGACTTCTTCGCCGCCAAGGTCGCCGAGCAGGAAGCGCGCCACCACAAATACCACGACACCGAGTACACGCTCGAGCCCAACGTCAAGGAAGGCCCCGGCGGCCTGCGCGATCTGCAGGTGATCGGCTGGGTCGCCAAGCGCCACTTCGGCGCCGAGACGCTCCACGGCCTGGTCGAACACGGCTTTCTGAGCGAGGCCGAGCACGCCGAGCTCAGCGAATGCCAGGACTTCCTGTGGCAGGTGCGCTTCGGGCTGCACGCGCTGACCGGGCGACGCGAAGACCGGCTGCTGTTCGACCACCAGCGCGCGCTCGCGCGCGCCTTCGGCTACCGCGACGACGAGCGCATGCTCGCCGTCGAGCAGTTCATGCAGCGCTATTACCGCACCATCCAGGAGCTGTCGCGCCTCAACGAGATGCTGCTCGCGCTGTTCGACGAGGCGATCCTCGCCAGCCACGACGCACCGCCACAGCCGCTGAACCGCCGCTTCCAGATCCGCAAGGGCTACCTCGAGGTCACGCGGGCGAACGTGTTCCTGCGCTACCCGGTGGCGCTGCTCGAGCTCTTCCTGCTGCTGCAGCAACACCCCGAGGTCAAGGGCGTTCGCGCCGAAACCATCCGCCTGATCCGCGCGCACCGGACGCTGATCGACGACAAGTTCCGCAACGACGTCCGCGCCAAGGCGCTGTTCATGGAGATCCTGCGCCAGTCGAACTGCGTCACGCGCCAGCTGCGGCAGATGAACAAGTACGGCATCCTCGCCGCCTACCTGCCCGAGTTCGCGCAGATCGTCGGGCGGATGCAGCACGACCTGTTCCATGCTTATACGGTCGACCAGCACACGCTGTTCGTGGTGCGCAACCTGCGCCGCTTCGACGTGCCGATGTTCGCGCACGAATTCCCGCACTGCTCGGAGCTGATCCACAAGCTGCCCAAGCCCGAGCTACTGTACATCGCCGGGCTGTACCACGACATCGCCAAGGGCCGCGGCGGCGACCACTCGCTGCTCGGCGCCGAGGACGCCGAAGCCTTCTGCCTGCGCCACGGCCTGTCGCGCTACGACACCAACCTGGTCGCCTGGCTGGTACGCAACCACCTGCTGATGTCGCTGACCGCGCAAAAGAAGGACATCCAGGACCCCGAGGTGATCCACGCCTTCGCGCAGCAGGTCGGCGACCAGATGCACCTCGACTACCTGTACCTGCTGACCGTCGCCGACATCCGCGCCACCAACCCGGGGCTGTGGAACACCTGGCGCGCCTCGCTGCTGCGCGAGCTGTACGAAGCCACGCGCCGGGCGCTGCGCCGCGGCCTCGGCAACCCGATCGACAAGGACGAGCTGATCCGCGAGATCCAGGGCGCGGCGTGCGCACGGCTGAGCCGCCACGTGGTCGAGCCGGCGCGCATCGACGCGCTCTGGGGCGGCTTCCCGGACGACTACTTCCTGCGCTACTCGGTCGACGAGATCGTCTGGCACACGCGCGCGATCCTGAAGAAGGCCGACGACGGCCGGCCGCTGGTGCTGGCGCGCCACGACGACGCCCGCGGCGGCACCGAGATCTTCGTCTACACCCGCGACGCGCCCAACCTGTTCGCGCTGACCGCGGCGACCTTCGACCAGCTCGGGCTGTCGGTGCACGACGCGCGCATCATCACCGGGCTCGGCGACTACGCGCTCGACAGCTTCACCGTGCTCGAGGACACCCGCGAGCCGATCACCGGCCGCGAGCGCATCCGCGCGATCACCCGCGCGCTGAAGCGCGTGCTCGACCGCCCCGAGGCCGCGGTGCAGCCGCCGCAACGCCGCGCACCGCGCGCGCTGCAGCACTTCCGCACGCCGACCCAGGTCAGCTTCGCCGAAGACGCGGCCAACCACCGCACCGTGCTGCAACTGATCACCTCCGACCGCCCGGGGCTGCTGTGCCGCGTCGGGCGCGCCTTCGTCGAGTGCGGCATCGCGGTACAGAACGCCAAGATCGCTACCCTCGGCGCGCGCGCCGAAGACATCTTCTTCATCACCGACGCCGAACACCGCCCGCTCGCCGACGAGTCGCGCTACGCGCGCCTGCGCGAAGCGCTGGTGCGCCACCTCGACGGCGATGCGTGATGCCGGGCTCTGGAAAACGCCCCGGCACGCGACCTGTCCGCGGCGCACGCGCTGCTCGCGCGGCAGCGCCCGCGGCTGCTAGGCTCGCGGGGTTGTCCCGTGTTCCCGGAGGATTTGCCGATGAGCGAGCCGGTCCTGCTCGGCGTCAAGGCCATCGCGCTCGCGGTGCGCGAGCGCGCGCGCGCCGACCGCTTCTACGGCGAAACGCTCGGCCTGGCGCCGGCGCACGAAGACGGCGAGCACGTCGGCTGGCAGCTCGGCGGCGCGACGCTGGTGCTGAAGGCGGGCTGGCTGAAGCCGAGCGACGAACCCAATCCGCGCGTGACGCTGGCCGTGGCGCACGCCCGCACAGCCGAGCGCGCGCTGCGCGCGCGCGGCGTGCGCATCGCCGACCCGGTGCAGCGCTGCGGCAGCCTCGACCTCGGCAGCTTCCTCGACAGCGAAGACAACAAGCTGTGGTTCTGCTCGGCCGCCGACGCTGCGGCGGGCGAAGCCGACGAATCGCGCCGCTCGCAGCCCTCGACCCACCCGGCGATGCCGGTCGCCGAGCTGCCCGGCTACCTCGAGCGCCTCAACGCCGAGCGCGCCGTGCGCGGCGAACCGCCGACCTGGCTGGTGTTCAACTGCGACTGGAAAGGCCGGGCCACGCGCGTCGAGCACGGCGAATACCCGCTGCAGAACCGCAGCCTCGGCTGGTACGACGGCGCGGTGCGCGCCGGCGAGGGACTGTGCTGGATCGACTCGCGCGGGCGCGTGGTCAAGGGC
>JBDHRG010000286.1:0-3944 GCA_039807445.1 Candidatus Competibacteraceae bacterium | reverse complement strand
GGCAGGCTGGCGGCGAGCTGCTGGTACACGCCGGCGAACTTGTCGAGGTCGGCCTTGCCGCCCTCGCGCAGGCTGGCATCGCCCGAGCCGAACAGCACCTCGGACTGGAACACGAAGCGGTCGCCGACCGCCTTGATGTCCGGGTTGCCTTCGAACACCTGCCGCAGCCGGCCGAAGAAGTCGCTGGCGTAGCGCTCGAGCTCTTCGACGCGTTCGACCAGCCGAGCCCGGATCATGCGGTCGAGCTCCTCGATGCGCCGGTCCTGCGCGCTGATCGTCGCTTCGCGCGCGGCGAGCTCGCCGGCCTGCGCCTCGGTCTGCGCCTGCGCCGCCGCGAGCTCGTCGCCGCGCAGCGCCAGCGCGCGGTTCAGCCGCTCGACTTCGCCGAGCAGGCGCTCGACGCGCGCATTCAGCGCCAGCTCCGCCGCCGCCGCGTGCTCGCGGTTGCGCTCGGCTTCGGCGCGCTCGTGCTCGCGCGCCGCCCTGACGCCTTCGAGCTCGCGCCGCGCGCGCTCGGCCTCGTTGGCGACGCGCGCGCGGGCAGCGTCGGTCGTCGCAAGCTGCGCGCGCAGCTCGGCGGCCGACAGGTCGCGGTCGGCGACCGCTTCCTCGAGCTCGCCGACGCGCGTATCGAGCGTCTTCGCGCGCGTCTCCGCCAGCCCGGCGGCGTGCTCGAGCTTGCGCACCAGCGCCGACAGTGCGCCGATCGCGCTGTCCTTGCCGCTGACTTCGCGCGACAGCAGCGTCTCGCCGATCACGAAGATCGTGATCAGGAACACCAGCACCACGACCAGCCCCGACAACGCGTCGGTGAACACCGGCCAGACGTCGTAGCCACCGGGCGCGAACCTACTGCGGCGGCGCATCGCCGTCGCTCCCGCCGCGCGCCATGTAGCGGCCGATCACCTTGAGCTGGTGGCGCAGCTCGGCGGTGCGCTCGCGCTCGATGTCGGCAACGCCCTGCTGCAGCGCCTGGATGCGCTCTTCGAGCCGCGACACCTGGCTCTGCACGCGCCCGGCGTCGTCGCGGCGGGCGGAGGCCTCGAGCAGCGCCGCGACGCGGTCGAGGCGCTCGACCACCGCCTCGGCCAGCGCAGCCAGGTAACGCGGCGGCGCCGGACCCGCACCGGCGGCGACCGCCACGGCCGGCGCCTGCCACAGCGGTGCCAGCTCGGCGATCACCAGCGTTTCGAGGCGGGTGTCGACCTCGTTCTGCGCGTGGAACATCTGCAGCTCGAGGAAGGCCAGCGACAGCGACGTCACCAGGCCGAACAGCGAGGTCGCGAAGCCGGTGCCCATGCCGGCGAGCGGCACCGCCAGGCGCTCGCGCAAGGCGTCGAGCCAGGCGCCGGCCTCGCCGCCGCCGAGGCCGCCGATCACCCCGCGCACGCCGTCGATCGTCACCAGCAAGCCGTAGAAGGTGCCGATCAGGCCGATCAGGATCAGCGCCGTGCACAGGTAGCGCACCAGCGCGCGGCGGTCTTCGCCGCGCGCCGCGAGCGCATCGAGCAGGTACGGCAGCGTCGCCGTGGTTTCGCCCTCCTTGAGCACGCGGCGCACGGTGCCGAGGAAAGCGCCGATCGGACCGAGCGCGGGCGTCGTGACCAGCTCGCCGAACTCGGCCAGCGAGCGCTCGCCGCGGCGCGTCTCGGCCGCCAGCCGCGCCACGAAGCCGAGCGCCAGCGCCTCGCGCTGCGCCAGCCACAGGCAGCGCAGCGCGAACACCACGCCGAAGGCGAACAGCACCGCGATCACGCCGTTCAGATAACGGCTGGCGAGGAAGGCGCCGACCAGCGGCTGCCACAGCGTCGTCGCGAGCATCCCGAGCAGCGCCAGCAACAGCGCGGCGCGCACCAGGTAGCGCGCTGCGCTGTCTTCGCGCGAAGGGGCTTGGCGTTTCATCGGCACGGTCTCCCCCGGTGCCGGCCCGCCGCGGGCGGACGGGCGACGCGGGGCGCGTGGATCGCAACGGTGGTCTGCGCGGGCGGGTCCTGCATCGTTACCTCCGCAAGCGTCGTGGGTAAACTCGGGCGCGGCGGGCCGCGCCGGGGCCCGTCCTTGCCGATTCTGCCCGAGCGGAGCCCCGATTCCGATGACCGAACTCGATGATTTTCTCGCCCGCCACATCCCGCTGACGCGCGCGCTGGGCGTGCGTGTGGCGCGCTGCGACGCCGCCGGCCTGGTGCTGGCCGCACCGCTGGCGCCCAACGTCAACGACAAGGGCACCGGCTTCGCCGGCGCGCTCGCCTCGATCGTGACGCTGACCGGCTGGGCGCTGACGCGCGACACGCTGCTCGGCCACGGCGAACCCGACGCGCTGGTGGTGATCGCGCACAGCGGCATCGATTACCTGCGCCCGGTGCGCACCGACTTCGAGGCCGTCTGCGCCCGCCCGGCCCCCGCGGCGGTCGATGCCTTCGTCGCCGCCTACCGTGCCAGGGGCAAGGCGCGCTGGACGCTCGAAGTCCACATCGACGCTGGCGGCCTGCCCGCGGTGCGCTTCAAGGGCCAGTATGCTGCCTGGCGGCCACTCGAGCCGTGAGGCGACGATCGCTGGCGCCAGCGTAAACTCCGATTGACGCCCCTGTGTCGCCGTGCAGAACACGTCCTTGACGCACTGCAACACGCGACCTATATTGCAATGCAGCATCTGCCTTGCGGATGTTCGCCTCTCATCCTCTGGTGGTTTCGGCCGGGGCCTGCTCCCCGGCTATTTTTTTGCCTGACAGCGCCGTCATGACCATGCGCCATGGTGTCTCAGTAAAATTAATCGGAAACCTGAAAAAAACTCTGTCTGGCTGGGATTGACGCACCGCACAAAAACTCGCAGAATGGCTTCAGCAGCTTCTGCTGTTTCTCCTCCTGATGCTCCTTTGGTGGTTTGTTCGGCCGGATCGATGATCCGGCCTTTTTTTTGAACTCAGTCCATATAAGCCACTATTCAACAAGAAAAACTAAATCAAGCCATCAAAATAAATCAATGCCGATCGCATTGACGCCCCACGCCTCGGCTTCCTATACTGCAACGCAACATCCATCGGGTGTTTCTCCTCCTTATCCTCCTTTGGTGGTTGCTTGGGCCGGGGCTCGCGCTCCGGCCTTCTTTTTTTCCCGCGCTCCCCGCGACCGGCCGGCAGGAACCCCCCGCCGAAGCGGGTTCGCGCACCAGCGCCGGAGCCGCTGCTCACGCCGGCGATTGGCGCAACTTCTTGTGCGTTCCATCGCACAGCGGACGCCGACCACTGTGGCCGCAGCCGCAGACGAACAGCTTGCCGTCCTCGGGCACCACCAGCGCCGCCGGGGTCGCGGGCGGGTGCTGCTTGTGGGTGCCGTCGCAGAATGGCGGCTTGCCGGTGTGGCCGCACTGGCAGATCCACACCTTCTTGCCCGGCTCCTCGCTGAGGATGTACGGGCTCATCTTGTCGAACATCGACATGTCACGGGCTCTCCCTGGGAAGCCGGAGCCTGGAGGTCCCGGCGGGTTGGCTGGCCAGCTCCCCGCCAAGGGGGAAATGCCGGCACGTCATACGGACCCTTGGTGGTGAGCGGCGCTCCGGGGGCTATCGCTGCGCTCATTCTCGGCAGACCTCCCTGCCTGCCTCCGAGGTACGGAGCCGCGCTGCGCTGGTTCAGGGCAGCCGGCTGCCCGCTCGCCGGGGCGAGAGCCCACCGGGCTCTCGCTCACTTCCCGGACTCGCCCTGCGCGACGCGGCTCGCGTAATCCGCTCCGCGATAGCCCCCGGATCGCCGCAATCGGGCGTTGGTTCTTGAAGTCGAGGTCAGGCGCCGGCGCGCGCCGGCGCCTTCAATGCTGCCGTGATCGCCTCCGGCTGCGCCTCGAGCCGGCTGCGTAGCTCGGCCACCAAGGTCTCGAGCCGGTCGAGGTCGCGCAGGCGCACCTCGGCCTGGTTGAACGGGATCTCGATCCCGGCTTCGCGGAACGC
>JBDHRG010000285.1:0-3958 GCA_039807445.1 Candidatus Competibacteraceae bacterium | reverse complement strand
CGCCTCGCGCAGGATCGGCAGCGCCACCGTGGCATTGTCGGCGTAGCCGTCGTCGAAGCTCACGCAAGCCGCGCGCGGCGGCAAGCGGCCTTCGCGCAGCCGCGTCACCGCCTCGGGCAGCGGCAGCACGTTGAAATGGCGCACCAGCAGCCGCATCTGCCAGCGGAAAGCCGCGGCGTCGGTATCGCCCGGACGCTGCGGCTCGGGTTCCGACAGCACCCGGTGGTAGATCAGGATCGACAGGCGTCCCGCGCCGCCGCCCGGCGACAGCCGACCCACGACCGGAGTCAGCAGCGGCGCGAGCGCATCGAACGCAACGCTCATCGCAGCGCCCCTCCGGCCGGGGCGCGGTGGTGTTGCTCGCGTGCGCCGCCGGCCCATCGCTTCGGCGCAGCGTCGGCGGCGAGTTCGCGCCGTGCGATCTCGCGGCCGAGCACGGTGAGGCCGAACAGGTGCCAAGGCAGGTCGAAGTAGGCCAGGCTCAGGAAGGCGCCGCCGGTCGCGTAGGCGATCAGGCTCACCTGCACCATCGCCATCAGGCTGTACAACCATTCGAGCTCTCCGCGCCCGCGGCACAACCGCAGCGTCTGCTGGCAATAACGCAGCGACAGGATGCCGATCGCCAGGAACAGCGCCAGCCCGATCCAGCCATGTTCGCCGAGCACGCCGAAGTAGATGCTGTGGGCCGCGTGGCTCGAGCTGGCATCGCCGATATAGACGCCGAACACTTGCCGCGTCCACGGATCGAAGCCGCCGCCGGTGATGCGGTGGTTGGCCAGCTCGAACGCCACCCGCCAGGCCTTGAACCGGCCCTGCACCGAGCTGTCTTCTTCGTAGGTCTGGATCGTGTCCATGCGCTCGTGCCAGGCCTCGGGCATGAAGGCCAGCAGCACCGGGATCAGCACCACCAGGCCGAGCCCGAGCTTGAGTCGCTGCCGGCTCTTCCACCACAGAAACGTTACCATCGCCGCGCCGCCGACCATGGCACCGCGCGAATACGTGCCGACCACGGCCAGGGCGGTCATCAGCATCAAGCCCAGCAGACCGAGCCGGACCCATCGCTTGGCCGACTGCCCCCGCAGATACCAGATCAAGGGCATCACCATCAGCAGCGCGGTGCCGAGGTGGTTGTTGTCTTCGATGAACGTGCCCGGAGGTCCCCAGACGCGCTCGCCTCCTCCTCCCAGCAGCGTGAACAGCCCGCCCTTGAAGCCGAAGAAACCGATCGAGAGCGCGATCACCAGCACCAGTTGCTGGAGCCGGTCGCGGTCGGCGAACAGCATCAGCGTCAGCAGCGCGAACAACTGTATCTTCAGCACCTTGATCAGCTGTACCAGCGCATTGTCGGGGTAGAGGGCGAAGGGCGTCGTGATGCACACCCACAGCACGAACAGCAGCCACAGCACGGTCAGCGCGTTGACCGGGAAACGCTTGGGCTCCTTCGACAACAGGATGCTCAGCAGCGCGGCCGCAGCGGCGATCGCAGCGATGGGCATGCCGTAGGCGAAGCCCCAGCTCAGCCGGTGCGGGTTCATGTAGCTGATCCAGCTCCACAGCAGGATGCCGACATGCGGTCGACGCAGCACCATCGGCAGTACGCCGAACACGATCGAGACTACCAGGATGTCACGGATCGGCATCGCCCGTCCCTCCCCTGCGCCGGCCTCAGCCGACGTTGTCGATCCGCTCGCCGAGATGCTCGAGCATCAGCGCGTCCATGAAGAATTTCGCTGCCCAGTTCGGATAGCGGTAGCGCATGTAGCCGCCGTCGATCGGATGCGATCCCTTGATGCCGCCGCGTACGGCGGCGTCGGCGCTGTCGAGATCCTGGATCGCCATGTTGAAGCGGTTGGCGCGCCGCGCCGGCTCGAACCAGGCGGCATCGTCGGTGATGCGCATCAGGCGCTGCCAGTTCAGCGCCATCTGCGCATTGCCGGTGACGCAGCTCCAGCGCGTCAGCGGCGTCCAGTCGGGCTTGACGAAAGCCGGCAGCGAGCCGTCGGACCGCTGCAGATCCGCCACCGCGCGCGCCATCCGCACCGCGTGCTCGATGTACTCGGGCTTGCCCGCCGCGACGCCGACCTCGAGCAGGCCGCGGATCGAGTACGCGATCGTGTGCGTCAGCGCGCTGTCGTCGCCCATCGCGGTCAGACTGTTTCCGGGCAGCCAGCCGTTCGGTGCCGCGTTGTGCAGCGCCCAGGCACAGTTGACGCTGGCCGCGGCCAGATAACGCTCGCCGCCGAGCACTTCGAAGGCGCGCACCAGGCCGAAGGCCGAACGCGTGTTGTAGGTCGCGAGCCGGGTGGTCGTGAACGGCGAGGGGAAGCGTCGCCAAGCACCATCGGCGTCTTGCGCGTCGGCCAGCCAGTCGGCTGCGCGCGCGAGCGAATCGCGCAAACGCTCGTCGCCGGTCTCGCGGTAGGCGCGGGCCCAGCCGAACAGCACCTGGCCGGTGTTGAAAATGGTCGGCGCGACCACCTCGGCGTCGATACACCCGGCGCGCACGCCACCGTCAGGCAGCTGGACCTCGCGCTCCCACAGCGCCATGCGCCGCGCCGCTTCAGCGTACTCGGGCCGGCCGTAGTGCTGCGCGTAGTCGTACAGCGTCGGGATGATGTAACCGGTGGTCTCGGGGTAGGACGCGTGCCAGCGCCGCTGCCTCACATCGTAGCAGTGCGCGACGCCGTCGTCGGGGGTGGCGGCTTGCGCGCGCAGCAGCCACTGCGCCGCCGCGTCGAGATGGCGCTCGATCGCCTGCGCCGGGCGCACGCTCAAATTCAGTCGGTCTTCGACCAGCTTGAAGAGATGTCGCATGGGACTCCTTGTTCGGCTCGCGGATGGGGTCGCGCCTAGCGCGCCACGGCGCGGCGCAGCGCCGCACTCACCCGCTCGATCGCATCCTCGCTCATCGCGGCGCGCACCGGCAGCTCGAGCAGGCCCTCGGCGCGTGCCAGCGCCGCGTCGCCGAACGCCGGGTAGGCGGCGCGCGAGCCTATGCCCTGCGCGGCGAGGCGCCGCCTAGTGTCGCCGACGTCGCTGCCCTCGGGCAGCCGCACGACAATCTTTGACAAGTAGCGCCCCGGCGCGAACTGCGGGAAGCCGATGCCGCTGCCCGCGAGCGCCCGATGATAGCGCGCCGCCGCCTCGATGCGCCCGCGCATGCGCGCCTCGAGCGAAGCGAGCTGCGCCAGCGCCAGCGCCGCCTCGAAGCCGGCCAGCCGCGCCGGGCGGTAGTGCTCGCCGGGCGACGCTGCAGGCCAAGCCAGACGGACCAGGCGCTCGAGATAGTACCCGGCCGCCCCCAGCCCCGGCGCAGCCAGGTAGCGCCAGACGAAGCCCGCGAGCTGCCGGCGCCGGCCGCGCGCCGCGGGCAGCGCCGCGCACGCGGCGCGCAGCGGCGGCACCAGCTCCGGGTTGCCGATCAGCAGCGCGCCGCCCGAACCGCGCACGCCGGTCACCAGGGTCTTGCTCTGCGCGAAGCTGAGCACGCCCACGTCGCCGAAGCAGCCGAGCGGGCGGCCGTCGACCCTGACGCCGAAGACCTGCGCGGCATCGTCGACCAGGAACACGCCGGCTTCGCGGCACAGCGCCTCGATCGCGACGATCGGCGCCGGGCAGGCGTACATGTGCGGGGCGATCACCGCCAGCACCGCATCGTCGAGCGCGGCGGCGAGCGCCATGGCGTCGAGGTTGAGCTCGGGCCCGACCGCCACGGCGACCGGCTCGAGCCCGGCGGCCCGCACCGTCTCGACCACGCTCGGGCAGATGTAGGCCGGCAGCAGCACGCGGCGGCGGCGCGGCGCGCGCGTCCGGAACACGCCCAGCGCGAGCGCGAGCGCGCTGCGCCCGGCGTCGAGCGGCTCGACCTCGGCGCCGTCGAGCCGCGCGGCCAGCGCCGCGGCGAGCGCATCGATCGACGCAGCGCGCGGCCCGAGGCCCAGCGCGCCCAGCGCCGCTC
>JBDHRG010000284.1:0-3960 GCA_039807445.1 Candidatus Competibacteraceae bacterium | reverse complement strand
GCGCCCACGGCGCCGGGCTGGCCCAGGGTGCGGCCTTCGCCGCCAAGGCGCGCGCGCGCGCCGGCAACCCGGCGCCGCACACCGGGCTGGCCTGCCAGGTCCTGTGCGGCATCGATGCGCCGCAAGCCGCCGCCGTCACCGATGCCGCGCTCGCCGACCTGCCCGCCGACGGCGCCGAGCCCGCGTTCGAAGTCTGGCGTGCCCGCATCCGGGCCCGGTTCGCGGAGGAATGCCCATGATGCTGCGCCGCCATGCCAGCCGGCTCGTCGCGCTGCTGGCGATCGTCGCGCTGTACGGCCTCGCCCGGCTGCCGGAAACGCCGCCGGACGAGCGCCGCGCGCTGGCCGCGCGCTTCCATTTCACGCCGCTGCCACTGCCCGAGGTGCCAGGCCCTTACCGCACGGTGCGCGCGGTCAGCCCGGCGCTGGCCGGGATTTCAGCGTGGATCTCGTCGGTCGGCGCCGGCATCGCGCTGGCCGACCTCGACGGCGACGGCCTGGCCAACGACTTCTGCCAGGTCGAGCCGCGCAGCGACCGTGTCCTGGTCGCGCCGCTGCCCGGCAGCGGCGCGCGCTTCGCGCCGACGACGCTCGAGCCGCGGCCGCTGGCCTACGACGCGGCGACGATGGCGCCGATGGGCTGCCTGCCCGGCGACTTCGACGAAGACGGCCGCACCGACCTCTTGGTCTATTACTGGAGCCGCACGCCGATCGCCTTCCTCGCCGAGGCCGGCGGCGGCTGGCGTCCGGTCGAAGTCGCGGCGCGGATCGAGCGCTGGTACAGCAACGCCGCGGCGCTGGCCGACCTCGACGGTGACGGCCACCTCGACCTGATGCTCGGCAACTACTTCCCCGACGGCGCGCGCATCCTCGACGCCACGAGCCAGGCGCCCGAAGCGATGCAGCACTCGATGTCGCGCGCGACCAACGGCGGCTCGACGCGCTTCTTCCTCGGCGGCGGGCGCCCCGGCGCGCCGCGCTTCGACGAAGTCGACGCCGGCTTGCCGGATGCAGTCGGCCGCGGCTGGACGCTGGCGCTCGGCGCCGCCGACCTCGACGGCGACCTGCTGCCGGAAATCTATCTGGCCAACGACTTCGGTCCCGACCGCCTGCTGCACAACCGCTCGACCCCTGGGCGGCTGCGCTTCGCGCTGCTCGAAGGCGAGCGGCATTTCGCGACGCCGGCGTCGAAGGTGCTGGGGCGCGACTCGTTCAAGGGCATGGGCATCGACTTCGCCGACCTGAACGGCGACGGCCGGCTCGACCTGTTCGTCAGCAACATCGCCGCCGAATTCGCGCTGCTCGAGAGCCACTTCGCGTTCATCGCCAGCGGCGACGTCGGCGCGATGCAACACGGCATCGCACCTTTTGATGATCGCAGCGAAGACCTGGGGCTGTCGCGCAGCGGCTGGGGCTGGGACATCAAGCTGGCCGACTTCGACAACGACGGCGGGCTCGAAGTGGTGCAGGCGACCGGCTTCGTCAAGGGCACGGTCGACCGCTGGCCCGAGCTGCAGGAACTGGCGATGGGCAACGACGAGCTGCTGCCCGACCCGCGCGTCTGGGGGCGCTTCACCCCCGGCATCGACATCAGCGGCCACGAGCCCAACCCCTTCTTCGTCCGCGCCCGCGACGGGCGCTTCGTCGACCTGGCCGCCGAGCTCGGCCTGGCGGCGGCGCAGGTCAGCCGCGGCATCGCGATCGCCGACGTCGACGGCGACGGCGACCTCGACTTCGCCGTGGCCAACCAGTGGGAAGCCTCGGTCCTGTACCGCAACGATTGCCCCGCCTGCGGCCATGCGCTGGTGCTCGACCTGCGCCTGCCGGGCGGCAGCGGCAGCCGCCCGGCGGTCGGCGCCGAGGCGCGCGTGCGCCTGCCCGACGGGCGTGCGCTCGTCGCGCACGTCGACGGTGGCAACGGCCACGGCGGCAAGCGCAGCCCCGAGCTGCACTTCGGCCTCGGCCGACTGCCGGCCGATGCGCCGCTGCCGGTGACGCTGCGCTGGCGCGACGGCGACGGCCGCGTGCGCAGCGAAGCCACGCTGCTGCGCCCGGGACGCCACACCGTGCTGCTGGGCGCTCCGACCGCGGTCGCTGCCTCCGGAGGTGCCCTGTGAGCCCGAAACCGCCCGATCTGCGCCTGGCGGCGCTGCGCCGCTTCGCGGCTGCGATCACCACGCTGAACGTGCTCGGCTACACGCTGCTGGGTTTCGAGCCGGCGTACGCCCACCCGTTCGTCGCGCTGGCCACGGCGTATGCGCTCGAGCTGGCGCTCGAAAGCCTGGACGCGTTGAGCCGGGGCGCGCGCCCGCGCTTTCTCGGCGGCGGCGCCAGGGGCCTGGTCGACTTCCTGCTGCCGGCGCACATCAGCGCGCTGGCGTGCTCGATGCTGCTGTACGCCAACGCGCGCCTCGCGCCGGTCGCGTTCGCGACCGCGGTCGCGATCGGCTCGAAGTACCTGTTGCGCGTGCCGGTCGGCGGCGGCAGCCGCCATTTCCTGAACCCCTCGAACACCGGCATCGCGGCGACACTGCTGCTGTTCCCGTGGGTCGGCATCACGCCGCCGTACCAGTTCACCGAGAACCTCGCCGGCGCCTGGGACTGGGGGCTGCCGGCGATCTTCATCGGCCTCGGCAGCTTCCTGAACCTGCGCCTGACGCGCAAGGGGCCGCTGATCGCCGGCTGGGTGGCGGGCTTCGCGCTGCAAGCCGCGCTGCGCGCGGCGTGGTTCGGCACGCCGCTGGCGGCGGCGCTCGACCCGGTGAGCGGCGTCGCCTTCCTGCTGTTCACGTTCTACATGGTCACCGACCCGGCGACGACGCCGGTGGCACCGCGCGCGCAGCTCGCCTTCGGCGCCGCGGTCGCGGCGGTGTACGGCGTCCTGATGTGCCTGCACGTGGTGTTCGGGCTGTTCTTCGCACTGTTCATCGTCTGCGGCGTGCGCGGCGCCTGGCTGTACGGCGAGCACCTGTATGCGCGCGCCGCGGCGGCCCGCGCCGCGCCGACGGCCGAGGAGGTGCAGTCATGACTATCGCCATCGTCGGCCTCGCTTGCCGCTACCCCGATGCCGACAGCCCGCGCGCGCTGTGGGAGATGGCGCTCGCCCAGCGTCGCGCCTTCCGCCGGCTGCCGCGCGAGCGCCTGAACCTCGCCGACTACCTCGGCGACGGCGCCGACGGCATCTACGCCGGCGAAGCCGCGCTGCTGTCGGGCTGGCGCTTCGACCGGCTGCGCTTCAAGGTCAGCGGCAATGCCTGGCGCGGCGCCGACCTCGCGCACTGGCTGGCGCTCGAAGTGGCCGCCGAGGCGCTGAGCGACGCCGGCTTCGCCGAAGGCCGCGGCCTGCCGCAAGACGCCACCGGCGTCTTGGTCGGCAACACGCTGACCGGCGAGTTCGCGCGCGCGAACCTGTTGCGGCTGCGCTGGCCCTACGCCCGGCGCGTGGTCGACGCTGAGCTGGATGCGGCGGGCTGGGACGCGCCGCAGCGGCGCGACTTCCTGCAGGCGCTCGAGGCGCGCTGGAAGGCGCCGTTCCCGCTGCCCGACGAAGAGAGCCTGGCGGGGGGGCTGTCGAACACGATCGCCGGGCGCATCTGCAACCACTTCGACCTCGGCGGCGGTGGCTGGACCGTCGACGGCGCCTGCGCCTCGTCGCTGCTGGCGGTCGCCAACGCCTGCGCGCTGCTCGCCGCCGGCGAGCTCGACCTGGCGCTGGCCGGCGGCGTCGACCTGAGCCTCGACCCCTTCGAGCTGGTCGGCTTTTCGCGCGCCGGCGCGCTGGCGCGCGACGAGATGCGCGTGTTCGACGCCGCCGCCAACGGCTTCTGGCCCGGCGAAGGCGGCGGCTTCGCGGTGCTGGTGCGCGACGACGATGCCCGCGCGCTGGGGCTGCGCCGCTACGCGACGATCCGCGGCTGGGGCGTGGCCTCCGACGGCAGCGGCGGCATCACCCGCCCCGAGG
>JBDHRG010000283.1:0-3960 GCA_039807445.1 Candidatus Competibacteraceae bacterium | reverse complement strand
ACATCTGGGGGCATGCCGATCGCATCGACCGGCCGAGCCCGATCTACGAGCGCGCCGAGCCGATCGAGGTCGGCCACGTGGTGTTCTTCACCGACGACGTCGCCGCCTGCGAGCGCTTCTACCACGAGCGCCTGGGCTTCGAGACCTCCGACCGCTACCCGGGCCGCGGCGCGTTCATGCGCTGCGCACCCCCGAGGGTGGCCACCACGACCTGTTCCTGCTGCAGCCGCCCGAGCCGCGCCGCGGCCTGAACCACGTCGCCTTCACCGTGCGCGACATCCACGAAGTGTGCGGCAACTGCGGTCCGAGTGCGCGCAGTCTTCGCGGCTGCACTACCTGCGCACGCTCGAGGATGCCGAGGCGCTGCGCGCCGGGCTGCAGCCCGGGCGGCGGCTGCTGGTGATCGGCGGCGGCTGGATCGGGCTCGAGGTCGCGGCGACCGCGCGCAAGCTCGGGCTCGAGGTCGTCGTGCTCAAGGCGCTGGCGCGGCTGTGCGAGCGCTCGGTGCCGCCGGCGATCTCGTCCTTCCTGCTCGATCTGCACCGCGCCAACGGCGTCGACGTGCGCCTCGGCGTCGGGCTCGAGCGCCTGCGCGACGACGGCGACGGCGTGCTCGCTGAGCTCGGCGACGGCAGCACGCTGCGCGCCGACCTCGCGCTCGCCGGGATCGGGCTGATCCCCAACACCGAACTGGCCGCCGAGGCCGGGCTCGAGGTCGACAACGGCATCGTCGTCGACGCGCAGGGCCGCACTTCCGACACGGACGCCTTCACGTCGGTGGTTCGCGGCGACTTCGTCCGGCACGCCGCGACGCTGGTCTACCTCGACGACGAGCGCCGCCCGTGCGCGGTGATCGCCGTCAACGCCGGGCGCGACATCAGCATCGCGCGCAAGTGGATGCGCCAGGGCAAGGTGCTCGACCCTGCCGCGCTCGCCGATACCGGCGTGCCGCTGCAGCGGCTCTGACCTCCGGCGCCCGTTCGGGCGCCGCGCTCGAATGAATCAACCTTCCCCCCGCCGCAGGAAGCGCCCGGCGCGCTCGCCGGTGGGCTGGCCGTCGCGCCAGGCGAGGTGGCCGGCGACCATCACCAGCGAGATACCCTGGGCCGGGGTCGCCGGTGCGACGAAGTCGGCGCGGTCGATCACGGTGGTCGGGTCGAAGGCGACCAGGTCGGCGTGGAAGCCGGGCTTCAGCAGCCCGCGCTGCGGAATCCTGAACTGGCGCGCCGACAGCCCGGTCATCTTGTGCACCGCCTGCTCGAGCGGAAACAGCCCGAGCTCGCGCGCGTAATGCCCGAGCACGCGCGGGAAGGTGCCCCACAGCCGCGGGTGCGGGTGGCGGTCGTGCGGCAGGCCGTCGGAGCCGATCATGGTTTCGGGATGGGCGAGCACGCGCCTGACGTCGTCTTCGTGCATCTGGAAGTAGCACGCGCCCCCGGGTTGCAGCCGCGCGCAGGCCTCGACCTGGCTCACGCCCCACTCGGCGGCGATCTCGGCCAGCCAGCGCCCGGCCAGCTCGGGGTAGGGCTCGGACCAGGCCACCAGGATGTCGATCACGCCGTCGACCAGGTCCTCGCGCAAGACGGTCGAGCCGGCGACGTAGGGGTAGGCGTCGAGCCCGAGCGGCTGGTCCGCGCGGATGCGGTCGATGTAGGCGAGCGTTTCCCGGGTGCGGCCCCAGTTGGCGGGTCCCGCGCACTTGTGGTGCGACAGGATCAGCGGCAGTCCGGCCTGCCGCGCGGTGGTGCAGGCCTCCTCGAGCGCGTCGAGGATGCCGTCGAGTTCGGTGCGGATGTGCGTGGTGTAGACGCCGCCGGCGGCGGCAGCGACCTTGGCCAGCTGCACCAGCTCGGGCACGTCGGCCGCGGCGCCGGTCGGGTAGAACACGCCGCTGGAGAGGCCGAAGGCGCCGGCGTCCATCGCCTCGCGCACCAACGCCGCCATCGCTTCGATCTCGGCGTCGCCCGCCTTGCGGTAGGGGTCGTCCATCGTCGCGACGCGCAGCGTCGAGTGCCCGACCAGCGCGGCGACGTTGATCGCCGGGCGCGCTGCGTCGAGCGCGTCGCGGTAGGCGCGCATGGTCGCGAACTCGTACTTGTCGCCGCCGCCGAGCAGGTTCAGCGGCGGCGGCGCGTTGGCGTGCACCAGCGGCGCCAGGCTGATGCCGCAGTTGCCGATCACCGAGGTGGTCACGCCCTGGCTGAGCTTGGGCAGGGCGCCGGGGGCGTCGAGCAGGTAGCGGTCGTCGTGCGTGTGCACGTCGATGAAGCCGGGGGTGAGCACCTGGCCGCCGAGGCCGATCACCTCGGCGCCGTCGTCGGGCAGATTCTCGCCGATCTCGGCGATGCGCCCGTCCCTGACGCGCAGCTCGGCGCGCACGCGCGGTGCGCCGCTGCCGTCGATCAGTTCGCCGCCGCGCAGCAGCCAGTGGTTCGGTTCACGGTTCATCGGGAGCCTCCGGGGGTGGACGGTCGATCGAGCGTTCGCGCAGCACCTCGCGGAAGCGCTTGAACTGCGCGATCGCGAGCGGGCCGCGGCGCTGGCCGACGCCGACGGTAAGGATTTCGAGCAGCGCCAGGTGCTCGATCACGGCTTCGGTGCCGACGCGCAGCGTGGCGTCGTCGGGCGCGGTCAGCGTCAGCGGGTGGTCGGCCAGCATCGCCAGCGGCGTGCCGGGCTGGGTCAGCGCCACCACCGCCGCGCCCTGCTCGCGCGCGACGCGCACCGCCTCGAGCAGCGAGGGCATGCGCCCGACGTGCGAGGCGGCGAACACCACGTCCTGCGGCCCGAGCGTGGTCGCGGCGATCAGCTGCATGTGCGCGTCGTGGTAGACGTGCGCGTTCAGGCCCAGGCGGAAGAAGCGCGACTGCGCATCGGTCGCCAGATAGTTCGAGGTGCTGCCGACGCCGTAGCAGTCGATGCGCCGCGCATCCGCCAGCCGCACGAGCGCGCCCTCGAGCACCGCCAGGTCGAGCTGGCGTTCGAGGTCGGTCAGCGCCGCGGCGGCGCCGAACAGGATCTTGCGCACCGTGTCGGTGCTCGAGTCGTCGATGCCGACCGCGCGGTGCAGGTAGGGCGTGCCGCGCGCGAGCTCCTGCGCCAGCTCGAGCTTGAACTCGCGCAGACCCTCGTAGCCGAGCGCGCGGCAGGTGCGAACGATGGTCGGTGCGCTGACTTCGGCGCGGTTGGCGAGTTCCTCGACGGCGGCGCGCAGCGCCCAGTCGGGCTCGTCGAGGAACAGCCGCGCGACGCGCCGCTGCGCCGGAGCGAGCTGCCCGAGCAGGCCGCGGATGCGCCCGCCCATGTCCGCCGGCAGGGTTTCCATGGTCGCCTCGTCAGAAGAAGGTGCGGATGCCGCCGCGCACGGTGTAGCCGGCGTCGACCAGGTACAGCAGTTGCCAGCGGTCGAAGGTGGTGCACGGGTGCGAGATGCCGCAGCCGACGCGGTCGCCGACCTCGAGCGCGAAGCCTTCGGGCAGGCGCAGGAAGGCGTGCTGATCGTTCAGCGCGCTGATGCGGGCGCCCTCGGGTAGCGACTGGGGTGTCGCGTGCACGCCCGGACGGTGCCAGGTCTGCGGGATCGGCAGCTCCTGGTCGAACGAGGCGTCGCGCCGCCCGAGTGTCAGGATCGCCAGCCCCGGCTCGGGGCAGGACTGCACCTGCGCCCACACCTCGAGCGCCGGCAGCAGCCCGGGGCGCGGCAGCGTCGGCTCGCGCGCCTCGACCGCCTTCAGCATCCGTGCGTAGAGGCCCGAGTCGTGCGTGAGGTAGCAGCCGCTGCGGAGCAGCGTCGTGCTCGGGCGCTGGAGGGTGGTCGGCAGCTCGCGCGCGACCAGGTCGAACAGCGCCGAGCCGCCGGCCGACAGGACCACTTCATCGGTGCCGAACAAGCCTTCGCGCTCGCAGGCGAGTGCCAGCTCACGCAGCGCGGCGAGCAACGGCACGGTGCGCGCGCGGTCG
>JBDHRG010000282.1:0-3967 GCA_039807445.1 Candidatus Competibacteraceae bacterium | reverse complement strand
GCCGACAGCGCCTTGGCGATGTCGAGCGAAGGGCTCTCGCGGAAATCGTCGACGTCGGGCTTGTAGGCGAGGCCCAGGCAGACGATGCGGGCGTCGGCGCGTCCGACGAGCGCCTGCTCGACCTGGCCGACCACGTAGTGCGGCTTGGAGTCGTTGACTTCGCGTGCGGTGCGCATCAGGCACGCGCGCTCCGGCGCGCTGGCGACGATGAACCAGGGGTCCACCGCGATGCAGTGGCCGCCGACCCCCGGGCCGGGGTTCAGGATCGACACGCGCGGGTGGTGGTTGGCCAGCTCGATGACTTTCCAGGCGTCGATGCCGCCGAGTTCGTCGCACACCATCGACAACTCGTTGGCGAAGGCGATGTTGACGTCGCGGAAGGCGTTCTCGGTCAGCTTGACCATCTCCGCGGTGCGATCGGTAGTGATGTGGCAGGTGCCGCGCACGAAGGTCCGGTACAGCGCCGCGGCCCGCTCGGCGCAGCGCGGCGTCATGCCGCCGATGATGCGGTCGTTCTCGACCAGCTCCTGCAGCATGCGCCCGGGGATGATGCGCTCGGGGCAGTACGCCAGGCAGATGTCCGAAGCTTCGCCCGCCTGCTGCGGGAAGCTGAGGTCGGGGCGCGCCTCGGCCAGGAGGTTCGCCAGCAGGCCGGTGGTGCCGACCGGCGAGGTCGACTCGAGGATGATCAGATCGCCCTGCTTCAGCACCGGCGCGATCGAGCGGCCAGCCGCCTCGACGTACGAGACGTCCGGGCTGTGATTGGCGTCGTGCCCGACCGGCGTCGGCACCGCGATGATGAAGGCATCGGCCGGCACCGGCGCCGCGACGGCGCGCAGCCTGCCCGAGGCGACGCAGCGGCCGACCAGTTCCTCGAGCCCGCCCTCCTCGATGTGTGGGCTGCCGGCGTTGACCGCATCGACGGCACGCGGGCTGACGTCGACGCCGATCACCTCGAGGCCGGTGGACGCGAACATCGACGCGGTCGGCAGTCCGATGTAGCCGAGGCCGATGACCGAGACGGTCTCGACCGGCAGCACCGCCGCCGAAGCGATGGCGTCCTCGACCGTGGCGACGTGCAGATTGGCAGTCCTCATTGCAGGATCTCCTTCAGGATGCGGTGGCTGGCCTTGCCGTCACCGTAAGGGTTGGACTTGCGCGAGGCATCCTCGCGCAGGGCGGGATCGTCGAGATAGGCCGAGGCGACGCTGACGATGCGCTCGGCGTCGGTGCCGACCAGGCGCACGGTGCCGGCATCCACGGCCTCGGGGCGCTCGGTGACTTCGCGCATCACCAGCACCGGCTTGCCAAGCGAGGGGGCTTCCTCCTGGATGCCGCCCGAATCGGTGAGGATCAGCTCGGCGCGACTCATCAGGTACACGAACGGCAGGTAGTCGAGCGGCTCGATCAGGTGGATGTTCGAGCGCTCGCCGAGGCGCTCCGTCACCGGGCCGCGGACGTTCGGGTTCAGGTGCACCGGGTAGACGACTTCGACGTCGTCGCGATCGGCCAGCCGCGCCAGCGCGTCGCAGATACCCTCGAAGCCGGAGCCGAAGTTCTCGCGCCGGTGGCCGGTGACCAGGATCGTCCGGCGGCCTCGATCGAGGAAGTCGAAACGGCGCTCGAGCGCGTGCTTGAGGCCGACGTTGGCGTCGATCTGGCCGAGGGTGTCGAACAGCGCGTCGATCACCGTGTTGCCGGTCACGGCGATCCGCTTGGATCCCAGGTTCTCGGCCAGCAGGTTCTGCCGGGCGGTTTCGGTCGGGGCGAACAGCAGATCGGAGACGATGTCGACGACGCGCCGATTCATCTCCTCGGGCCACGGCTGCTGCAGATCGCCAGTGCGCAGCCCCGCTTCGACGTGGCCGACGGGGATGCGCAGGTGGAACGCGGCCAGCGCCGCAACCTTGGCAGTCGTCGTATCGCCGTGCACCAGCACGCGGTCCGGCCGCTCCTCCTGCAGCACGCGGTCGATCCGCGCCATCACGGTGGCGGCCAGGGCGTTCAGGCTCTGCGCGTGCGTCATCACGTCGAGGTCGTGATGCGGCTCGATCCCGAACAGCTCGAGCACCTGGTCGAGCATCTGCCGGTGCTGGCCGGTGACGCACACGACCGAGTTCACCCCGGGGGCGTCGATCAGCCGTCGCACCACCGGTGCCATCTTGATGGCCTCCGGGCGCGTGCCGAAGATCGTCATCACTTTCATGCGATCGCTACTCTCGGTTGGTACTCAGGTTCGCACCCGAGGTCCAGGGCCGCCAGAGCGAGGCTCCGGTCGGCCCCGATCGAGGCGGGTGCGGCGAATGGGCGCTTGTCAGGCAGCAGTGGGAGATAGGGCAGCCGCCCGGTCGCCAGCGTCTCGACGTGCCAGCGATTCCAGGACTCCCAGTAGGCGAGACGCTCGGGCGAGAAGCCCGACACGCCGATGCCCGTGCGCGAATCGGTCATCAGCGATCCCGCCCGGTGCGCGCCGAGCGTCAGCGGCAGGCGGAGATCGGCGCAGGCGCTGCGCCCGAACACCAGCTTGAGGCGTGCGGCGAACTCGCTGTCGGCGCCGGTGCGGACGCCGTCGTGCCAGCCGGCACGGGTCAGTACTTCGGAGCGCCTGAACATCAGCGACGAGGGGTTCCAGCGCGTCAGCGGGTAGACGTGCCGCGAGCAGAAATCACCGTCGTCGCTCATGCGCACCCAGCGCGAGGAGGTAGCGACAAGGCCGCGGTTGTCCAGCAAAGGCCGGACCTGGCGTTCGATCTTGCGCGGATGGGCCCAGTCGTCGGCATCCTGACAGGTGACGAACTCGCCGCGCGCGAGACGCAGGCCGACACTCTTGGCGACGTAGGTGCCCACGTTGCCGCTCAGGCGCACCAGGTGCAGACGCCCGTCTTCCCGCGCCATCGCCTCGACGATGTCCGGCGTGCCGTCGCGGCTGGCATCGTCGATGACGATCACCTCCAGATCGGCATACGACTGCTGCCGCAGCGAGCGCAGCGCGTAGCCGATCCGGTCGGCCACGTCGCGCACGGTCATCACGACGCTGGCCAGCGGACCGCGCACCGAGCCCGGCTCGACCGCCGACGCCAGGTTGCCGAGCGACAGCGGCCGGGCCGGATCGGCCAGCCGCAGGGCATCCAGCTCGAACCGCGCCAGGTAGTCGTTCAGGCGGCCGAGATCGCGGCGGCACCCGCCCTCGCTGCTGCCGAGGTTGTGCACCAGCAGCAGCACATCGGGCTCGATCCGGGTGCGGCCGACACTGCTCGCCACCCGATGCGCCGCTTCGTCGACCGCGCCGCCTGCGAGCAGCAGCGCCGCGCGCAAGCCCGGCGCATCGACGTCCCCGAGGGCCGCCAAGGCCGCCCGGGGGCGAGTCGCTGCGAGCGCATGCGCGTATGCCTTGCGCGCCTCGGCACGGCGCGACATGGCCGCGAGGCTGGCACGAGCGACCGCGTCTGCCGCATCCGGCTGGCCGGTGGCGGCGAGCGCGGACACGACCGGCAAACCTCCGCCGTCCGCGCCGATCGCGCGTGCTGCCGACAGCACCGACGCGTGCATCCCGAGCCTGTGCATCAGCAGCATCGAAAAGGCATCCGGGCATCGGTCCGCCATCAGCGCCAGCGCTTCGGCCGCACGCCCCTGCGCCAGCAGATGCCGGGCGCGCAACCTGCCCAAGGGCGCGACTCTGGAAAACCGTGCAGTCAGCATCACAGGCGTCCGTTCCGTCCTTTCACGCGCGCCGTCAGAGATTCATCGCCACACCGGCCGCGATGGCGACCTGGTACAGGATCTGGGTGATGTCCTTGACCAGTTGCATGTTCTTGGTGTCGACCCTGGGCATCACCAGCACCTGGTCGCCGGGCCTGAGCTCGCCGCTGGCGTCGAGCGCGACGGCGCCGTTGGGGTGCATCACGACGATGCGCCCGGCGTCGCCGCGGTCGGTGAAGCCGCCGGCGCGGGCGATGTAGTCCTTGAC
>JBDHRG010000281.1:0-3988 GCA_039807445.1 Candidatus Competibacteraceae bacterium | reverse complement strand
TGGAAGTCCACGCCCTGCGCCGCGGCGAGCAGCTCGATCGCGACGACGCCGGCGGTGTTGTCGGCCATGTCGCCGAGACGGCGTGCGGCGAAGGTCGCCATCGACACGTGGTCTTCCTGGTTGGCCGAGGTCGGCAGACTGTCGACGCTGGCCGGATGCGCCAGGGTCTTGTTCTCCGAGGCCAGCGCCGCGGCGCTGACCTGCGCGATCATGAAGCCCGAGTTGACGCCGCCCTCGCGCACCAGGAAGGCCGGCAGCCCCGACAGGGTCGGGTCGACCAAGAGCGCGATGCGCCGCTCCGACAGCGCGCCGATCTCGGCGATCACCAGCGCCAGCACGTCGGCCGCCATCGCCACCGGCTCGGCGTGGAAGTTGCCGCCCGAGAGCACGTCGCCGCTGTCGGCGAACACCAGCGGGTTGTCGGACACGGCGTTGGCTTCGCGGATGAAGATGTCGGCGGCGAAGCGCATGTGGTCGAGGCAGGCGCCCATCACCTGCGGCTGGCAGCGCAGCGAGTACGGGTCCTGGACGCGCTTGCAGTCGACGTGCGAGGCGCGGATCGCGCTGCCGGCGAGCAGGTCGCGGTACACCTTGGCGATGTCCGCCTGCCCCGTCTGGCCGCGTACCGCGTGGATGCGGGGGTCGAAGGGGACGTCCGAACCCTTCAGCGCGTCGACCGACAGCGCCCCGGCGACGACCGCGGCGTGGAACACGTCTTCGGCGGCGAACAGCCCGAGCAGCGCCAGTGCGGTCGACACCTGGGTGCCGTTCAGCAGCGCCAGCCCTTCCTTGGGGCCGAGCGTCAGCGGCTCGAGCCCGACGCGGCGCAGGCCTTCGAGCGCCGGCAGGATCTCGCCGTCGTGGCGGACTTCGCCGACGCCGAGCAGCGCCGCGCTCAGGTGCGCCAGCGGCGCCAGATCGCCCGAGGCGCCGACCGAGCCCTTGGACGGGATGCAGGGGTACACGCCGGCTTCGAGCAGCTTCAGCAGCGCCTCGATCACGTGCCAGCGCACGCCCGAGTGGCCGCGCGCCAGCGAGGCGATCTTCAGCGCCAGGATCAGCCGCACCGCCGCCTCGTCGAGCAGCGGCCCGGTGCCACAGGCGTGCGACAGCACCAGGTTGCGTTGCAACTCGGCGAGCTTGTCGCGCGGGATCGAGGTGCGCGCCAGCAGGCCGAAGCCGGTGTTGATGCCGTAGACGGTGCGCTCGCTGGCGACGATCTGCTCGACCGCCGCCGCGCCCGCCTCGACCGCCGCGCGGCAGGCCGGGTCCAGCGCGACGCCGGCGCCGTCGCGAGCGACGGCGCGCAGCTCGTCCAGGCGCAGCTGGCCCGGCGTCAGGGTGATGGTGCTCATGTGATCTCCTCGGGTGTCGTCGTTGTCGTGAAGGGCGATGTCACTTGCTCGGGTGATTCACCGCGAAGGACGCAAAGGCAAGACTCCTTCCGAATAATCCGTGGCGTCCTTCGCGTCCTTTGCGGTGAAGGGAAAGAGCGAGTGTTCAGAGGGGCCCGGTATCAGCGCCCGTAGCGTTCGCGGCCCCAGGCCAGGGCCGCCGCTATCACCTGCTTCAGCACGGCTTGCGCCGACGCGGCCCGTTCGGGCCGGTAGTCGAACGGTGGCGTCTCGTCCATGTACGTGCATTGCGCCTGCTCCATCTGCACGGCGTGGACATGCTGGTCCGGGCGGCCGTAGTGGCGCGTGATGTAGCCGCCCTTGAAGCGCCCGTTGACCACGTGGCTGTAAGCGGGCGCCGCGGCGCACGCTGCCGCCGCGATCCGTGCCGTCAGCTCCGGGTCGGCCGAGGCGCCATCGTTGGTGCCGATGTTGAAGTCCGGCAGACGGCCCTCGAACAGCGCCGGCACGGCCGAGCGGATCGAATGCGCGTCGTAGAGCAGCGCATAGCCATACTCGGCACGGATGCGCTCGAGCTCGGTGGCGAGCGTGGCGTGGTAGGGCCGCCAGATCGCGTCCAGATACCGCTGGCGCTCGGCGGGCACGGGCTCGAGCCCCGGCCGGAACAGCGGCCCGCCGTCGAACAGCACCCCCGGGAACAGCCCCGGCGTGGCGGTGGCGTACAGCGGCGCATCGTCGGGCGGGCGGTTCAGGTCCACGACGTAGCGCGAATAGCGGGCGACCAGGAGGCTCGCCCCCAACTCGGCGGCGAAGGCGTAGAGCCGGTCGATGTGCCAGTCGGTGTCGGACAGCAGCAAGCCGTCCTCGACCAGACCGGCGCGCACCGCCGGCGTCAGCTCGGTGCCGGCGTGCGGAAAGCTGATCAGCAGCGGCGCGGTTCCGCGCCGGAAGTCGAACGGAGTCATCGTCGTCATCACAGCGCCACCTCTGCACCCGCTCGCACCACCCGCGCCGGCAGGCGGCCACCCAACCAGTAGGCCAGCTCGGCCGGTCGCTCGATATCCCAGACCACGAAGTCGGCGCGCTTGCCGGCTTCGAGCGTGCCGCGGCTGTCGGCCAGCCCCAGCGCCCGGGCGGCGTTGCGGGTGACGCCGGCCAGCGCTTCCTCGGGGGTCAGCCGGAACAGCGTGCACGCCATGTTCAGCATCAGCCGCAGGCTCAGCGCCGGCGACGTCCCCGGATTGGCGTCGCTGGCGATCGCGATCGGCACGCCGTGCCGTCGGAACAGCTCGACCGGCGGAAGCTGCGTCTCGCGTAGCATGTAATAGGCGCCGGGCAGCAGCACCGCAACGGTGCCCGCCGCTGCCATCGCCACGACGTCGTCCTCGGTGGCGTACTCGAGGTGGTCGGCCGACAGTGCCCCGTAGCGCGCGGCGAGCGAGGCGCCGCCGAGCGCCGACAGTTGCTCGGCGTGCAGCTTGACCGGCAACCCCGCGGCCCTGGCCGCATCGAACACGCGCGCGACCTGGGCGGGGCTGAAGGCGATGCCTTCGCAGAAGGCGTCGACCGCATCGGCCAGGCCCGCGTGCGCCGCCGCCGGGATGATCTCGCGGCAGACCAGGTCGACGTAGTCGTCCTGGCGATCGGTGTATTCGGGCGGGACCGCGTGCGCGGCGAGGCAGGTGGTGCGCACCGTGACCGGCAGCGCTTCGCCGAGGCGGCGCGCGACGCGCAGCATCTTCAGCTCGCTGTCGAGATCCAGGCCGTAGCCGGACTTCACTTCGGCCGTGGTCACGCCATCGGCGAGCAGCTCACGCAAGCGCCGCGCAGCCGAGGCGAACAGTTCGTCTTCGGATGCCTCGCGCGTCGCGCGCACCGTCGAGACGATGCCGCCGCCGGCGGCGGCGATCTCGGCGTAGCTCGCGCCCTCGAGCCGGCGCTCGAACTCGCCGCTGCGGTCGCCGCCGAACACCAGGTGGGTGTGGCAGTCGATCAGCCCGGGCGTCATCCAGCGCCCGCCGAGCCTGTGCGTTTCGCGCGCCACCAGCCCCGACGGCAGCTGCGCGCGCGGCCCTATCCACGCGATCCGACCGTCGGCGACGGCGATCGCCGCATCCTCGACTGCGCCGTAAGCTCCCGCGCCCGCCAGCGTGGCCGCGTGACATTCGATCCAGAGACTGTCCACCTGCATGCGATCCCCCCGGTGCCGTGCCCCGAGCACGGTCGAGTTTCGAACCGTACCGATACGAACCTGTATATACATTAGCACGCACAGCTTGGCCAGTCGTTTTTCGCCACGCGGCGTGATCGACGAGGCCGGGCTCAGTCGAACAGCTTTCCCGGATTGAGGATGCCGCGCGGGTCGAGCGCCTGCTTGATCCGCCGCATCGCCTCGAGCTCCTCGGGCGAGCGCGAGTACGGCAGGAACTCGCGCTTCAGCAGGCCGATGCCGTGCTCGGCCGACACCGAGCCGCCGAACTCGCGCACGCAGGCGTACACCAGCGCCTCGACCTCGGCGTGCGCCACGCCCGGGATCGAGCGCCCGTCGACGGTCAGGTGCAGATTGCTGTCGCCGATGTGGCCGAAGAAATAGCCGGTGTTCCCCGGCCAGCGGGCCTCGAGGCGCGCCTGGC
>JBDHRG010000280.1:0-4017 GCA_039807445.1 Candidatus Competibacteraceae bacterium | reverse complement strand
GGTACCGCGGTGCGGTGCGCTCTCGATCACCAGTTCGCCGCCCATCATCTCGGTCAGGCGGCGGCTGATCGCGAGCCCCAGCCCGGTGCCGCCGAAGCGGCGCGTGGTGTCGCTGTCGGCCTGAGTGAAGGGCTGGAACAGCCGCGCCAGCGCCTCGGGCGCGATGCCGATGCCGGTGTCGGCGACCTCGATCCGCACCACGTCGTGTGCCGCGCGGCGTTCGACCCGCTCGGCGCGCACCGTCACCCCGCCCTCGGCGGTGAACTTGATCGCGTTCGACACCAGGTTGGCGAGCACTTGCCGCAGCCGCAGCGGGTCGAGCTTCAGCGCCGGGGCGATCGTCGGGTCGCAGGCGTGCTCGAGCGCGAGGCGCTTGGCGTGGGCGACGCCGGCGTGCATCGCGCATACGCCTTCGATCAGCCCGGCGAGCGAGGCCGGCTCGGGGTGAATTTCGAGCCGCTCGGCTTCGATCTTGGAGAAGTCGAGGATGTCGTCGATCACGCCGAGCAGCGCGCGCGCGGCCTCGTGCGCGGTGTCGACGGTGCGCCGCTGCTGCGGATCGAGCGCGCTCAGGCCGAGCAGCTCGAGCAGCCCCAGCACCGCGTTCATCGGCGTGCGGATCTCGTGGCTCATCGCGGCGAGAAAGGCGCTCTTGGCGCGGTTGGCGGCGTCGGCCGCCTCGCGCGCCTGCTCGGCGGCTTCCTTGGCTTCGGCCAGTTCGACTTCGATCTGCTTCTGCGCGCTGACGTCGATCCAGTAGCCGTTCCAGACGATGGCGCCGTCTTCGGCCGCCGGGCGCGGCCGCGCGGCGCCGCGCAGCCAGTGCAGTGCCCCGCCCGGATGGCGGACGCGGAATTCCTGGCGCCACACCGCGAGCGCCTGCGCCGAGCGCTCGAGCGTCGCCAGCAGCGCGGCGCGGTCTTCGGGCAGCACGTGCGCCAGCACTGCGTCGAAGTCGGCGAGCGCGGCGACGCGGTCGATGCCGTGCGTCGCCAGCGAACCGTCGCTCATGAAGACGAAGCGGTAGCGGCCGTCGGCTTCGCGCGCGAGCTGGTACACCGCGCCGGGGACGTTGTCGGCGATTTCCTGCAGCCGGCGCTTGGCTTGCTCGACCAGGCGCTCGGCGCGCTCGCGCTCGGCGATCTCGCGCTTGAGGCGCCGGTTCCAGGCCAGGATCAGCGCCAGCGCCAGCGCCACTGCGGCCAGTGCCGGCAGCGCGATGCGCGCGGCTTCGGCGCCGGGCTCGATCCGGAGGGGCGCGGCGGCCGGCGGCTCGGTCGCCGCGGCAGGTCCGCCGGCGAGCAGTGCGAACAGCAGCGCGGCGCGCGCCGCTGCGCGGCGGCGCTTCACGCCGCGATGTCGAGCGCGCGCCATACCGGCAGGCGCTCGAGCAGGCCGAGGCGTTCGAGGTAGGTCGGCTCGGGGGCCATGGCCTGGCTCAGCGCATTGGCCGCGTGCACGAAGGCGAGCGCGCCGGTCCCGGGGCTGACGCAATCGAGCGGCTGGTGGTGGTAGGCGACGGCTTCGACCAGCGCCGGCGGCAAGCCCCACAGCCCCAGCAGGTAGGCGCCGGTTTCGGCGTGCGCGGCGCCGAACAGCCGCCGCTCGGCTTCGCACTCGTCGATGCCCTCGGCGGCCATCAGTGGCGCACGCTTGGCGTAGAGGCCGGGCAGGTTCGCCGCGAGGATCAGCTTGCCGATGTCGTGCAGCAGCCCGGCGCTGAAGGCGTCGTTGACCACCGCCGCCGGCGCCTGCTCGAGCGCGGCGAGGCAGCGCGCCAGCGCGCCGACGTGCAGGCTGTGCTGCCACAGCGGCTCGAGCGGCAGCGCCCCGAGCGCTGCGTCGTCGAACTGCGAGAAGGCTTGCAGCGTCAGCACCAGCGCCTTGACCGTGTCGAGCCCGAGCAGGCGCACCGCGGTCGGCAAGTCGTTGACCGCGTGTGCCAGCGCGAAGTACGCCGAGTTGACCAGCTGCAGGACTTTGGCGGCCATCGCCGGGTCGCGGCTGATGATGCGTTCGACGCGCTCGGGCGACGCGAGCGGCGACTGCAGCTCGCACACCAGGTCGGCGTACAGCGTCGGCAGGCTGGGCAAGGAGTCGAGCCGTGCGACCAGGGCCTTCAGCGGCGTGGCGCCGTCGAGGAAGGTGCGCAGCGCCAGCGTCCGCTCCACCGTGGCCCGCAGCGCGGCGGCATCGACCGGGCGCGCCAGCACCTGGTGCGAGACGCCGAGCGCCTCGAGCGTCGCCTCGCGGTCGTCGGCGAGCACGATTCGCACCGCCTGCGGCTGACGCAGCATCACTTCGCCGAGCAGGCGCAGGCCCTCGGCACCCGACAGGCGCGCGTCGACGACCACCACGTCGAAGGGTTCGGCCGCAAGCCGCGCCAGCGCCCGGCGCGGTTCGTCGATGAAGTCCATGGCCCAGGCGCCACGCAACGGTGCGAGCGCACGCTCGAGCGCGCGCAGCGCGTCGGGCTTGTCGTCGATGAACAGCAGGCATTTCGGATCCATCTGTCGGCATCTCGCGACCCACGGCCGAAGCAGGATCGTAACGCAAGATGGGGGCGGGGTGAGCAGAAAGGGCGATGACGGGTCGGCGGTGATGGCGGTCCCGGCGGAGGCTGCCTACACTGCGGCTGGACCCGCCGCGCGGAGCGGGTGGCTTGAGCAGGGACGGGGGCGGCCGATGATCAATGCCGGAGCGAGCTCCGAAGTCTTTTCGAGTGCGGCTGACGATGCGCCGCGCGTTTACACGCACGCCGCCTATCGCCAGGCGCTGCGTACGCTGCTCGACGCGGTGGCGCGGCACGCCGGCCTGCTGGTGCTGAGCGGCGCGTCCGGCACCGGCAAGACGCTGCTGCTGCGCCAGTTGATGCGCGATTCTGCTGCCGGCACCGAGTGGGTGGGCTGCTGGTCGTCGCAGCTCGGCATCGACGAGTTGCTGGCCTATGCCACCGAGCGCCTCGGCCTGGCCGAGCGCAGTGCGCAGGCGCTGACGGCGTACGCGGCACAGCGTGCCGAGGCCGGGGCCAGGCTGTGGCTGGCGCTCGACGAGGCCCACCTGACCTCGAAGCGCACGCTCGCCGAGCTGCACGGCATCTGCCGGCGCGCGCGGATCGGCCTGGTGCTGGTCGGCGCCCCCGAGCTCGAAATCCGACTCGAGACGGCCTTGCCCGAGGGCATACCGCGCGAGGCGGTGCGTTGCCGGCTGGCGCCGATGAGCGTGGCCGCGGCGGCCGGTTACATCGCCCAGCTCGCCCATGGCCGCGTGCCGTCCGAGGCGCTGGTGGAGCGGCTGCTCGAACGTGCCGGCGGCGTTCCGGCACGGTTGCGCCTGCTGTGGGAGCACAGCCTGCTCCTGGCCGAGATCGACGGTGCCGTCGAGTGCGGCGCCGAGCACGTCGAGCGCGCCGCCGCCGAGCTCGGCTTCGCCGAAGAGGCGGGGGGCGGGGAGCGCGCGGCCGAGCCTGCGCCGGTGGCCGGCCCGTCCGAGCAGCCCCCGGAGCCGACGATCGAAGCGAAGCCGGTGTTGCCGGTGCTCGATGCGCTGAAACCGGTACCGCCGCCGCCGCGCCAGGGGCGGCTCGGTCTGCCGCTCGCCGCCGTCTGCGCCGTCATCGCGGTGGGGGTGGGTTATGCCTACCGCGCGCCGCTGATCGCGGCGCTCGAGCGGCTGAGCGGGCGCGAACCCGCGCCGGCGTTGCGCCCGCTGGAGCCGCCGCCGCGTCCGGTAGCGGCACCGGTTCCGGCGCCGCTGCCGATCCTGTCGCATTCGGGGCGCAGCGGCGCTGCGCCCGCCGACGCGCCACCGCGATCGGCGGCGACGACCCCGCCGCCGGTAGCCGTGCCCGCGCCGGTGAAGCCTGCCGCCGTGCCGGCGGCGGGGACTGCGGCGTCGGAGAGCGAGAAACCGGCCGTATCCGCGTCGCCGGCACGGCCGCCCGTGCCCGCCGCTGCACCGCCGACCGCCGCGCCGCGGACCACCGCTGCCGGTGAGTCGCCGCCGGCATCTCCCGAG
>JBDHRG010000279.1:0-4032 GCA_039807445.1 Candidatus Competibacteraceae bacterium | reverse complement strand
CGATGCGCTCGGGGTTGCCGTAGGGGTCAAAGAAAAAGCGCCGGCTGTGGCCGCGCTCGTTGACGCTCACCGACTCGCGGCGGAACGCGTTGTAGCTGAAGCCGATCGCCTCGCCCTGGTCGTTGACGTGGCGGCGCACCTTGCCGTTGGCGTAGTACTCGAAGTGCATGCCGTTGCCCGCCGGCCGGGCGTAGCGCTTCAGCGCATGGTCGAGGCGCGCGCCGTCGGCGGCCGAATAGTAATCGTAGCGCGACACCCCGCCCAGCGGGTCGGTGACCGAGACCAGGTTGCCGGCGCCGTCGTAGCCGTAGCGCCAGGTGCGGCCGGTCCAGTCCGTGAGCGTGCCGAGGCGGCCGCCGGCGTAGGCGAGGGTCAGCGTGCGGTTCAGCGCATCCCGCACCGAGGTCAGCAGGCTGCCGCTGTAGCCGAAGCTCAGGGCGTTGCCGTTGCGGTCGCTGATCCGGGTGAGCTTCGCCCGCTGCCCGGCGCTGGTGCCGGCGTTGGACTCGAACGTATAGGTCAGGCCGTTGCGCTCGCGCAGGGTGTAGCTGCCGTCGGCGGCGCGGCGGAAGCTGGCGTACAGCCCGGGCGGCTGCTCGAAGGCGGCGCTGTCGAGCGGCACGCTCGCGCCGGCGAGGGCGAAGAAGGTCTCGCCGCCGCGGCCGTTGACCCAGCCGATCTTCACCTTGCCGCCCTCGACGCCGTAGAACTTGAGGGAGTGGTTGAAGCTGTGGGTCCAGCCCCAGCCGAGCGGGCCGTCCTTCGCCTGCAGGCTGTTGTAGGCGCGCTCGAACACCAGGTGCAGCCCGCCGCGGCCCTTGATCGCGAGGTCGCGCTCGCGGTGGTAGAGGTTGCCGGTGACCATGTTGACCGGGTCGCCGCCGAAGGTGGTGGTCGGGTTGCTGCCGTTGGCGCCGCTCAGGTAGCCGGCCGCCTCCGGCGGTATCGAGCCGATGCCGGCGCTCGGCGTGCCCGCGAAGGTCTTGAAGCCGGCACCGGTCGCGGGATCGAACTTGACGCCCGAGGACGGGCCGGTGGTGTAGCCACCGGCGTAGCCGTTGATCGCGTAGGTGGCGCATACCGTTTCGGCGACGGCGCTCGGGCCGCAATTGACGCCCTGGTTCTGGGCCACGAACACCGCGCCCTTCCAGTCCTGGTACTGGATCAGGCTGCGCGGGATGGTCAGCGTGGCGCCCTTGTCGATCAGCCCGGCCTTGATCTGCGCGACGTGGTTCGCCGCGTAGTTGAGCTGGGCGTTGGCGTTGCCGGTCAGCTGCGGGCTGAGGCTGGCCCAGTTGGCGGCGTTCAGCGTCAGCACTGCGATGCCGGTCTCGCGCGCGAACTGCAGCCCGCGCACCGTCGAGACCGCATCCAGCCGGCCGACCTCCTGCCAGATGTACGACTCGTAGAACGAGGCGTTGTAGCCGCTCAGCAGGAAGGTCTTCCACACCGTCGCGCCGCTGGCCAGATCGACGTTGCGCGACTGGCCGCCGGGGACGTCGATCAGGAAGCCCTTGCGGCTCACCGCGTAGGGCAGGTCGAACAGGTACTGTACCTTGGCCTGAGTCGCGGCCAGACCGAGGTGGTTGCCGCTCTCGCCCGAGCCGCCGTCGAGTTCGCCGAGGCGCTTGTTGCCGTCGCTGATGTAGCGCATGTACTTCAGCCCGGCGAGGTGGAGGAACTCGCCCACCGTCGCGTCGGGATTGGCGTGGGGGTTGGCGTTCGCGCGCACGGCATCGACGAGCTGCCGGGCGCGGCGCTCGAGCAGCGTGTCGGAGGTCTGGAAGGCGTAGGCCTGCAGGCCATGGAGATTGCCTGCGGCGATGTTGGCGAAGATCACCTTGTTGACCCGCGGCACGCTCAGCTCGGGCAACTGGAGCTCGAGCTCCAGCCCGTTGTTGCTGGTGCAGACGCCGACCGCACCGCTGCCGGCGACGCGCTCGACGCCCTCGACCTTGACCGAGGCCAGCGTCTGGATGGTGCACGGCAGCGCCGTGGCGAGATTGCCGTCGCGGCGCCAGGCTTCCAGCGCGCTCTGGTCGGCGCTGGTCGCCCCCTTGAAGCCGAGCGTCACGCGGGCGAGCGCGATCTCGGGCATCGGCAGGCTCACGACCAGCGCGATCGCCGCGCCGCTGCCGTTTTTGACGGTGAGCTTGAACGCCAGGCGGTGGCGCTCGGGCAGCCGGGCGGTTTCGGCACCGAGGCCGATGTCCCAGGCACTGAAGTTCAGCACCCGGTAGGGCAGCGACACCGGCAGCACGTCGAGGCTCGTCGGCTTGAGACGCCCGACGTAGCCGACGTCGGCGAGGGTGTTGTTGGCGTAGTGCGGGGCGAGGGTCTTGATCGCCGCCTCGACCTGCTCGGCGTAGCGCTCGACCGGCGACGCCAGGGTGCGCCGGACGAGGTAGCCGTTGTAGTCGAAGGCGACGCTGGTGGGAATGCCGGGTTGGTAGGTCTTGTCCTTGAAGCTCGCGTCGAGTGGCACCCAGCGGTGGCCGCTGGCGTCGCCGGCGAGGCCGCGGTAATGGGTGTAGGGTACGCAGGCTTCGGCCCAGACGTGGGTGAACTGCAGGGCATTGGTGTAGGGCGTGTAAGGGATGCGCCCCTGGTGGAGGATGTTGGCCGCACCGATATAGGTTTTGGCGCCGATCCAGCGCGGGCCGCGTTCGTCGGCGAGCAGGACCGTGCCGCGCACGTAGCGCGCCGGGACGTTGGCGGCGCGCAGCAGCGCGATCAGCAGCGAGGCCTGGTCGGTGGCGTTGCCGGCCTTGGCCACCAGCGTGCCGGCGGCGCCCTTCAGCGAGCCGAAGTAGGGCTCGAAGCGGATCTGCTGGCTGATGTACTGGTAGATCGCCGCCGGCGAGTGGCCGAGGCTGGCGGCCAGCTCGCGGATCTCCTGGTTGGGCAGGGCATCGGGCTGCGGGTTGGTACCCTGGCCGAGGTCGTCGGCGGTGTAGCCGCAGGCGCTGGCCTCGGCTGCCACCGGCGGCGGTGCGGCCTGCAGCGGCGGGACCAACAGGTCGAGCAGGCCCTGCCAGATTCCGGCATAGCGGACGCCCTGCTCCGGCTCCCGCTGGACCAGGTAGGCCGGCCGGGGGGCGGGTTCGGTATCCGGTGCCTGCAGCGGCGGGATGTCCTGGACGTAGTTCGGCCGCGTCAGCACCTCGCCTTGCGGACGCGAGCGGGCGGCCGCGAGCCCGGCACGGCCACGCGCGAGCGCCGCCGGATCGCGCCCGACAGCGGCAAGGCTCTCGAGCGTCGTGTCGAAGCGGCCGAAGCGCTCCTCGACGCCGCGGGCGAGCTCGGCGCGGGCGGCGGCACGCTCGGCCAGGCCCTGGCGCTGCCACTGTCGGGCCTCGCGCTCGAGCTCGAGTGCAGCGCGAGCGCGGGCCGCCTGCACCGCCAGCGGCTCGTCCATCAGGCGCTGGCGGCGCGCCTGCTGCAGCGCCGCCAGGCCGAGCGCACGCCAGCCGGGCACCCGGTCGTCGCGCTCGAGTCCTTCGGCGGTGCGTTCGAGCCGCTCGAGGCTCTGCTCGAGCGCTTCGGCCGGCGTCGGCGCACCGGCGTGCTCGGCCCCGGGCACCAGCGCCTGGACGACGTCCTCGGGCAGGGTGCCGGCGTCGAGTGCCGCAGCCGGCGGCAGCTGCAGCGCCGCCGCGAGCAGCAGCGCCAGCCACACCAAGCGCAGGGCCATCCGGGTGCGTTCCATGTCGATCTCCGTATCCGCAGCCCTCACGGGGCCACCGCCGGGCAGGACGCGACCTCGGCTGCCGGGAGTTCGTTGGGCAGGGCCGGGGCGTCCTCGGCATCGCGCCGCGCCAGCAACGCCAACAGCGCCGCGCGGGCCTCGCCCGCTTCGGTGCCTGCCGGCGCGGCGCGCCAGTACAAGGTGGTGGCGGCCGACCAGCCGTAGCGCCCGGCGGCGATGTTCTCCGGCGAGGGCTCGATGCCGTCGATCGCGAGCAGGCGCCAGCCGACGCCGGGTTGCGCCGGCACCACGCCCACCGCGGCGCCCGCCGCGCTCGCGATGCA
>JBDHRG010000278.1:0-4071 GCA_039807445.1 Candidatus Competibacteraceae bacterium | reverse complement strand
GAGCCCCCACAGCGCGGCCAGCGCGGCGGCGGCCGCTTCGCGCGCCGTGCCGTCGGCCGCCTGCGCCAGCGCCGCGATCCGCGCGCCGGTCAGCGCGAAGCGCGTGAACAGCACCGCGAACTCGGCGCGCGTGAGGCCGGCGAGTGCAGCGATCTGCAGCAGGTCGGCGCGCTCGTCGGCATCGGCCAGCCGGTGCGCACGGCGGATGCCGGCGAGCTGCGCGGCCAGCACGTCGAGCTCGCCCGCCGGCGCCGCGGCCACCTCGGACAGCAGCTTGCCGGGGCGGGCCGCTTCGAGGTGAGCCGGGAAGCGGCCGAGGACCGCGCGCGTACGGCCGCTGCTCACGTGCCACCTCCGTCGGCCAGCGTGACCTTGCGGATCCACAGCCGCTCGAGCCCGCTCAGCGGCAGCGCGATGTCCTGCTGGTGGATGCGCAAGCCGCCCTCGGGGTACTCGGCGCGGTAGTGCAGCTCGGCGAGCTCGAAGGTGTCGGCCTTGACCAGCGCCTTCAGCGCCTCGGGCGTCAGCCGCGCGGCCTCGAGCCGCTCGAGGCCCTCGCGCAGCTGCGCCTCGACTTCGCCGCGCAGCGTCTCGGGGTCGCTGAGCAGGCCGGCGCCCTTGCGCACCAGGCGCACGCTCACGTCGAGCAGCACCAGCGCGCCGCCGATCGCGACCTCGGCCCGAGCGAGCACCGGTCGCACGCCGGGGTTGTCGGGCGCCAGGTTCTTGCGGTGCGGGGCTTCGGGACGTGCCTGTGGGTAGAGCTCCACCGCCACGTCGAGCACGCCTTCGAGCGCCATCAGCCGCGCGATCAGGCGATTCAGGACCAGCGTCTCGCCGATGCCGGCGTCGGCGACGAAAGCCTCGACCTCGGCGCGCCCGCGCTGCGCCAGCGCTTCGCGCTCGGCCGCCGACAGCGCCAGCGAGCCCGGCGCGAGCTCGACCTCGACCACGACCGGCATGAACAGGCCGCTGTCGGGCGCCACACCGAGCGGCGCCTCGCCCTCGTCGGGCACCAGACCGCTGCCGGGTGTCGCCGGCTCGAGCGGCGCCGGCGAGGCGATGTCGGGCAGGATGCGCACCCCGACCGGGCGTGTGGCCTCGATCAGCGCCAGCGCGCGCGCGGCCAGCGCGCCGGCCTCGGCTTCGGGCAGCGGCGGCAGCGCGACCGCGAGCTTGACCACGCCCGGATGCGCGATCGGGTCTTCCTCGAAGCGGATGTCCTTTTCGCGCAGACCCAGCCCGGTCAGCGCGCCGGTCAGCGCGCCGAGGGTGGCGCCGCCGGCGGTTTCGAGCGCGCGCCGGGCACGGGCGCGCAGCGCCTCGTCGTCTTCCGCGCCGCCGGCGAGGCGCGTGGCCTGCGGGTTGACGGCGGAGTCGATGCCGAGGATCGGGTTGTTGACCGCGCGGATCGCGCCGGCCGCAGCGACGCCCTCGGCCCCTGCGCTCAGCGCGCGGATCGGCGTCTCGACGCTGAGCAGGCCGCGCTTCAGCGTCGCATCCTCGGTGGTCTCGAAGCCTGCCGCCGGCGGCTCGGCGCTGGCCAAGCGCGTGCCTGCCGGGATGAAGATGTCGGCCGGGGCGGGGCTCGCGCGGCTGAACACGACGCTGCCGCTCGCGGTGCGGGCGTCGCGCCGGCCGATGCCGACCAGGCGCACCAGCTGGTCGAGGTCGCGCCCGGCCGCGGTGTCGATGAAACCGGCCTGGTACACCGCTTCGAGCTGGCGCGACAGCACCGCGAACTCGCGCGCGAAGCTCTCGGCGAGCAGCCGCGTGACGCTGCCCGGGTTGCGGTCGCTCAGCAGCGGCGCTGGCCCGCCGGCGACCGGCGCCTCGTAGTTGACGAAGAAGGTGCTGCCAGGGTCGGGCCAGACCGCGTCGGCGGCGGGCGTTCCGTCGGCGCGCGCGCGCCAGGCGATGTCGGTCTGCGGTCCGAGCGCGAAGTCGGTTTCGGGGCGGAAGCGGACGTAGGCGCCGTCGGCCAGTCCGAACACGCGCACGCTGCCCGGGCGCACCGCGCCGGCCGCGGCGAGGCGGTACGGCGCCGCCTCGGCCAGGAAGCGGAAGGCTTCGCGCGTGACCCCGCCGGTCAGCGCCGCCAGCAGGTCGTCGACGAACTGCGCGTAGGGCTCGGCAGCGTAGCTCATTGGGCAACCTCCCTGCGGGCGCCCTTCGGGCGTGTCCCTCCGGCTTCGTGCTTCGGGTTCATGGCGACACCTCCAGCGAGAACGGCACCACCAGGCTCAGCGGCGTGGGCTCGCCGCGCAGGCGCAGGCGCAGCTCGATGCGCACGCTGTCGCGCGGCGGATCGTGCTCGGCGCGCACGCGGGCGTCGAGCACGCGCTCGATGCGCGGCTCGTCGCGCAGCGCGGCGAGCACGTGGAGCTTGATCAGGTTGCGGGTGCGCTCGACGTTGGGCTCGCCGATCAGCTCGTGGTGGCGCGAGCCGTAGTCGGGGTGGCCGAGCGCGGCGAGCTCGCCCCTGCGCGTCTTCAGCCGGTTGGCGACCGCCTGGGTGAAGTTGTCGATGCCGTCGAGCGTCGCGAGGTCGCGGACACCGCCGGCGCGGCGGGCGTCGAGGTCGGCATCCTCGAACAGACCGCCGCCGAACGCGTAGTCGAGCCGCAGGTCGCGGCCGAGTAGCTCGGTGAAGTCTTCGGCGCGGCGCGGCATGTCACGGCCCCCCGTCGAGCAGGAACGGCGCCGCCGGCGGGCCGACGATCGTCAGGATGCCGGGGCCCGAGGGGATCGCGTCGCCGACGCGCAGCAGCCCCTGGCCGTTGATCGTCACCGCGGCCGAACCGCCGGGGCCGACCGGCAGCACGTAGGGCACGCCGCTCAGCGAATTGACCATCTGGCACAGGCTGCCCGACACCGCGAGCGGCAGGCCGCCGGCGGTGACGATCGCCTGCGGGATCGTGCTGATGAAGCCGCTGTCGGGCGGACCCGAGGCGCCGGGGCTCAGCACCACCGCGCAACCGAGAGTGACCGGAGGTCCTGCCATGCGCGCCTCCCTAGCCCGGGCTGAACTGCACGTTGCCGGCGAGCGAAACCGCCGGCGCCTTGAGTTTGGCCTCGGCGCTGCCCTCGAGCGTCACGCCGAGCCCCTTGACGCTGACGGTCTGCCCGGCCTCGAGCGCGAGCTTGCCGCCGGCCTTGATCGTCGCGTCGCCCTGCGCCTCGAGCGTGACCTTGGCCGCGGACTTGACGGTGACGTCGCCGTCGCGGGCGATCGCGAGCTCGGTGCCGCCGCAGACCACGCTCACCGTGTCGTCGTCGAGCGTCAGCGTGACCCCGCTCGGCAGCTCGAGGTGCAGCCGGCGCACCCCGGACTCCTTGGCGTCGGGGACGACGTACATCGCCTCCGCAGACTTGCCGACCGGCGGCTGCAGCGCTTCATCGTAGAGCGTCGCCAGCGCGACCGGCGCGTTCAGCTCGCCGCCGACGAACACCACCAGCACCAGGTCGTCGACGCGCGGCAGGCACGACATGCCGGCGCGGCCGACCGCGACCGGCACGCGCTTGAGTTCGAGCCCGCTGCCGCGCAGGCGCAGGTCGACCTGGTGGTTGTTGTCGCTGGCGTCGTCCTCGCGCGCGCCGACCGCGGTGACGATGCCGAGCTCGGGCCCGCGTGCGAGCGCGAGCTCGGCGCGGACGATCGCGCGCAGCGTGTCGATCAGCGCCGTCACAGCGGCGGCCCTCCGCCGCCGGAGCCTTCGACGCTCACGCGCGTGACGAAGCCGCGGGCATCGAAGCGGTGCTGCACCGCGGTCGCGCGCAGCGGCCCCGGATCGCCGTCGGGCAGCCCGGCGAGCGCGAGCGTATCGCCGGGGCGGATCGCGGGGGCGCCGGGCAGCCACAGCTCGCCGGCGAGCGCCGCGCGCGCGGCACGCTCGGCGCGCGTCTGGTTGAGCGCTTCGGCGGCGTCGCGCGTGCGCAGCGCGGCGAGCGGCAGCGCCTCGGCGTCGTGGCGCAGCCAGTGCCAGCGCGCAGCCCCGGCTTCGCTCGCCGCGCCGTGCGCGGCGATCCCGAGTGGCTCGGCGAGCGGGCGGCGCTCGAGGTGCCAGGCTA
>JBDHRG010000277.1:0-4113 GCA_039807445.1 Candidatus Competibacteraceae bacterium | reverse complement strand
ATCAAGGCGCGTGCGCATGCGCTGCTGTTCGCGCTCGCGAGCGTCGGGATACCGCGCGTCCCGCCTCGTATCGTGCGTGTGCTGCCGCACGACCCCGAGGCTTACACGCAGGGTCTGGCGTGCCACGGCGGTGTGCTGTACGAGAGCACCGGCGGCGAGGGTCGCTCGAGCCTGCGCCGACTCGATCCGGTCGACGGCCATGCGGGCGCGTGTGTGCCGGTCGCGGACGACTTCGCCGAAGACATCGCGGTGCATCGCGATGTGCTTTATCAACTGGCCTGGATCAGCGGCCGGGTGCGCCGCTACCGCCTGCCGGCGTTCGAGCCGCTGCCCGAGCTGGCCAAGGCCGGAGAGGGCTGGGGGCTCGCCGCCGCGCCCGAGGGACTGTGGGCGAGCGACGGCAGCCACCGCCTCGTGCTGCACGATCCGGCCGATTTCGCGGTGCGTCGCCGGCTGTCGGTACGTTCGAACGGTTTGCCGCTGCGCCACCTGAACGCGCTCGCTTGGGCGGAAGGACGGCTCTACGCGAACCTGTGGTACCGGCGCGAGCTCGCCGAGCTGTGCCCGAGGAGCGGCCGCCTGCTGCGGCTGATCGATTGCGCGGCGCTGCTCGCGCACGAGCGTAACCCCGACCCGCACGCGATCCTCAACGGCATCGCGCACGATCCCGCGAGCGGGCACTTCTTCCTGACCGGCAAGCACTGGCGCCACCTCTACGAAGTGGCGTTGCCTCAGGGCTGAGGGGGTCATGCCTCGTCCGGTGTCGTCGCATGCTCTACCGCGCGGCGGCGCAGCAGGCGCTTCAGGCGCGCTTTCAGCCCACTGCGCTCGAGAGCGCTCCCCAGCGTGGCCGACAGCGCGTTGATCGCCGTCAGTCCCCACGCGCGCGGCGTGCCCGGCCAGCCGCGCGGGATCAGGTAATAATGCCGTTCTTCGCGGGCATGGTTCGACAGGCGCTGCTTGTGCAGGCTGTCGCCGACCAGGAAGTCGAAGCGGCGGATGCCGTCGGCGAGCAGGTCCGGCAGGATCTCGGTGTGCAGGAAGATGCCCGGCTGCAGCTTCGCCAGCGCCGGGTCATAGCCGATGTCGTGCGCGTAGTAGGTGTCGCCGTCGCGATAGCCGAGCTGGAACGCAACCGGTTCGCCGTCGACGAAGCTCACGTAAGCGCGCAGCCAGCCGGTGCGCGCCGCGGCTTCGAGCCGCGCGGCGAGCGCCGGCGTCGCCTCCAGTCCCAGCCCGAGCAGATGCCATTGGTAAGTCTTGCGCGAGACGCGCGCGACCGCGTCCAGGAATGCCTCGACCTCCTCGGGGGCTCGGTAGCGGCGCGTTTCGATTTCGCCGCCCGCCGTCGTCAGGAAGCGCTTGCGCGTGCGGCGCAGGTCCTGCCGCGTCTTGGCGCCGAGCGTCTTCAGGTAATCTTCGTAGCCGGCGCCTTCGGGCAGCGTGATCAGCCGGCGCGGGTAACACGGGCCGTACGGGATCACATGGAACAGCCCTTGCATCAGTGAAGGGCGCTCGAGCAGGGCCGCGAGCGCCGAATCGCGCGGCACCCCCTCGAAAAAGGCGACCGCGCGCGGGCCCACGGCCGCGTGCAGTGCCGGGAACAGGGCCGCCAGCGCGGCTTCGTCGTCGGCGAGCGGGGCCCCGGCGAGCGCGAAGCGGCGCACCGGGACGGTCAGCAGCGTCTGCTCGCCGAGGCAGTAGCTGAGCGCTGTCGGGTGCACGAAGAACGGGGCGTAGCCGCGCGGTGCCCCGGAACTGTCGAGTACGAAGACCGCGAGCGACTTGCCGGGACTATCGAGCCGGGTGGCGAGCCAGCGCGGGTCGAGCTCGAGCGGCAGCGCCGGCAGATGTGCAGCCAGCGCGTCGAGCTCTTCGACGCGCGCGCAGCGCCAAGCCGGTGCATCGGTAACGGCGGCGAGAGTCGCGATCGTGTCCATCGGTTTCGCCCGTGAGCAGGATGATGGGGCTCAGCCGCGGCGCAGCCAGCGCTTGACGCGCGCCTTCAGCCCGAAGCGCTCGAGCAGCGCGCCGGCGCCGTCGCCGAGCCGGTCGAGCCCGCGGTGCAAGCCGATGCGGGCGAGGTTCACCGGCGTGGCCGGCAGGTAGTACACGGTCGCGCACCAGCGGTGGTCGCTGGCGAAGAACGCCTTGTGCGCGCCTTCGCCCTCGGTGAAGTCGAACATCCGGAAGCGGCCTTCGGCGAACAGCGACCGCAGCGCCAGCCACTGCAGCACGGTGCCGGGCGACAGCGCGGCGAGTTCGGGGTCATAGCCCAGGTACTCGTACAGCAGCACGCCGTCGACCACTGGGCAGTACAGGTAGGCCACCGGCCGGCCTTCGCGCAGCAGCAGGAAGGCGCGCACCGCGTCGCGCGCGGCGGCTTCGCGCATGCCGGCGCGGAACTCGGGGGTGTCGGGCAGGCCGGCGGCGAGCAGCCGCTCCTGGTAGGTGCGCGCCGACAGCTCGCGCGCCAGCCGGTGGAAAGCCTCGAGCTCTTCGGGGGTGCGGCAGGCGCGCCAGTCGAGCGCGCCGCCACAGGCCTGTTCGAATTTCTGCACCTTGCGCTTCAGCGTCGAGCGCGACTTCGACGAGAACTTCGCCAGGTAGGCGTCGAAGCCGGCGCCCATGTCGATGTAGTGGCGGCGGTACTGCTGCGGCACGTAGCGCAGCCAGCGCCCGGTGCGCGCCAGCGCCGGCAGCGATGCGGCGATCGGCTGCGAGGGGATCAGCCAGCCCTCGGCGCCGGCCGGGGGCTGTGCCGGAGCGCCGTCGAGCGGCGCCAGCTCGGCGAAGTGGCGGCGCTCGACCGCCAGGCGCAGCCGCGCGCGGCCGAGGGTCAGCTCGCCGAGCCGGTACTTGAGTTCGACGTTCTGCACGCGCCAGTTCATCAACCGTAGATCCTTCTCCAGAGTTGTTCGCCGTAGCGCCAGCCGGCGTGCCAGGGGCTGCCGCGCAGCGGCGCAGCGGCGACGATCGCCGGGATCGTCGCCGGGTCGAGCCCGGCGATGCCGCGCGCGGCGAAGCGCTCGCGGTGGTCGGCGAGGTGTCGGCACAGCCGCTCGAGCCGGCCGATCACCACCGGATCGGGGCGGGTGCGGTCGGCGTTCAGCAGTTCGCAGCCGTGCGACACCAGTACTTGCGCATACCAGCCGGCCTCGAAGGCGCCATCGCACAGCCGCATCAGCTCGGCGGCCGAGCAGGCGGCGAGCTGCGCATGGCGCGCGCGGCCCCCGGGCCCCTCGAAGAAGCCGATCGGGAATTCCCAGGCTTCGCCGAGCCGCGTCGGCTGCAGCAGCGGCGCCGCGGTGGCGAGTCCGCAGCTCGACGCCAGATAGGCGCGGTTGTAGCTGGTGTCGAAGGCGATGCCGAGCCGGGCCAGCGCCGCGAGCGTGTGCCGATCGGCGCCGTAGCTGCCGGCGCGGAAGGCGACGATGCGCTCGGCGCCGGCGCGCCGCAGCCGCTCGAGCCCGAGCGCCAGCAGGTGGTGCTGGTCCTCGAGCCCGAAGTCGCGCAGGTTCAGTCCGGTGCGGCCGGGGAGCAGCGCCTGCGGGAACTTGTCGTGCCACTCGGCGTGCAGGTGCAACTGCACCTCGTGGCCGGCATCATTGATCAGGCCGACGATGTCGGCGAGCATCGCCTCGCCCCAGCCGACGCTGAACAGCGGCTCGACGAAGCACACCGCCCGCAGCCCGTGCTCGCGCAGCAGCCCGAGCTGGAAACCCAGGCCGTAGTCGCCGCGCGGCGTACGCCCGACGATGTAGCGTGCGTAGGCTTCGCGCGCGTCGGCGGGGCCGAGGCGGTCCCAGGACCGCGGCCACAGCTCGACGTCGATGGTCAGGAACAGGTTCAGCATCCGCTGGCACGGCCGCAGGGGTAGGGACGGGGCGATGGTAGGGAGCCCGGAGGGTGTGGACAAGCGCTGCGATCAAAATTTGCGATCCCGCGCAGCGCAACTCAGCTCGATCCGGCCTCGAGCGGGTAGGGCAGCGGCTCGAGCCGCAGCGGCACCGTGCCGAGGCGCAGCCGCTCGGCGTGCTCGAGCGCGGCGACCGCGAGCAGCGCGCAGCCGCCCGCCGGATGGCGCGCGGCGTCGACGACGCGGCCGGCATC
>JBDHRG010000276.1:0-4137 GCA_039807445.1 Candidatus Competibacteraceae bacterium | reverse complement strand
GCGTCGGTGCGCAGCCGCAACATGTGGTTGTAGACGAAGCGCGCGCAACCGAAGGTCCGGGCCAGCAGCTCGGCTTGTTCGGGCGTCGGGTAGAACCGGAATCGATAGGCGCGCTTCACATCCATGGCGACAGCTTACTGGAGATAGCGACAGTGTGTAAGCCAACCGAGCGCAAAGAGTACGGCACAGGAAGGCGCCCTACGGGCGCCGCGCTATCCATCCCCGGCCTGAAGGCCGGGGCTTCCCGCGCAATCCGGTGATCCTCGCCCCGCGGGGTGGCCGTGCGCCGCTCCGCGCTCCGACCGTGGAGGCCCCCCATGCTGCAATATCTGATCAAACGCCTGCTCGGCATCGTCCCGGTGCTGATGGTGATCTCGGTGCTGGTGTTCGGCTTCGTGCATCTGCTGCCGGGCGACCCGGCGCGGCTGGTCGCCGGCGCCGACGCCACCGAGCGCGACATCGCGCTGGTGCGCGAAGACCTCGGCCTCGACCGCCCGCTGTGGGAGCAGTTCGTCCGCTTCGTCGGCGGCGCGCTGCAGGGCGAGTTCGGCACTTCGCTGAAGACCAAGCGCGCGGTCAGCGAAGAGATCGGCGAGCGTTTCATGCCGACGCTGTGGCTGACCGCGATCAGCATGGTCTGGGCGACGCTGGTGGGCCTCTTGATCGGCGTGCTGTCGGCGGTGCGGCGTGGCCGCTGGCAGGATTACGGCGGCATGATCGTCGCCATCTCGGGCATCTCCTTCCCTTCGTTCTGGCTCGGGCTGCTGCTGATCGACGCCTTCGCGGTGAGGCTCGGCTGGCTGCCGACCGGCGGCTACGGCGAGTGGCAGCACTTCGTGCTGCCCTCGGTAACACTCGGTGTCGGCGTCGCCGCGGTGATGGCACGCTTCACGCGCTCGGCCTTCGTCGACATCGCCCGCGAAGACTACGTGCGCACCGCGCGCGCCAAGGGCGTGCACGAGCGCCTGGTGGTGTGGAAGCACACGCTGCGCAACGCGCTGATCCCGATCATCACCATGGTCGGGCTGCAGTTCGGTTTCCTGCTCGGCGGCTCGATCGTGGTCGAGATGGTGTTCGCCTGGCCGGGGCTCGGAAGGCTGCTGATCGACTCGGTGTCGTACCGCGACTACCCGGTGATCCAGGCCGAGATCCTGCTGTTCTCGCTCGAGTTCATCCTGATCAACCTGCTGGTGGACGTGCTCTACGCCCTGGCCAACCCCGAGATCCACTACAAATGACCACGCCCGACCTCGCGACCGCCGCCGGCAGCGCGCCGGAGCCGCGGATCCAGACTCCCCTCGGCGAGTTCTGGCGCAAGTTCCGCAAGCAGAAGGTGGCGCTGGCGTCCGGCGCCTTCCTGATCGCGCTGATACTCGCCGCAGCCTTCGCGCCCTGGGTCGCGCCCTTCGACCCCGCCGCGCCCGACTACGAGCACGTGCTCGAAGGGGGCTCGGCGCTGCACTGGGCCGGCACCGACGCCTACGGCCGCGACATCTTCAGCCGCATCATCCACGGCGCGCGCATCTCGCTCGCGGTCGGCTTCCTGTCGGTGAGCCTCGGCGGGGTCGTCGGCGTGCTGCTCGGGCTGATCAGCGGCTTTTACGGGGGCCGGATCGACAGCGCGATCATGCGTCTGTGCGACGTGCTGCTCGCCTTCCCCGGCATCCTGCTGGCGATCGGCATCGTCGCGATCCTCGGCCCGGGCATCGACAACGTGATCTACGCGGTCGCGGTGTTCAGCGTGCCGGTGTTCGCGCGCCTGGTGCGCGGCAGCACGCTGGGGCTCAAAGCTTCGGTGTACGTCGACGCGGCGCGCGCGATCGGCGTGTCCGACCGGCTGCTGATGCTGCGCCACATCCTGCCCGGCACGCTGCCCTCGGTGATCGTGTACTTCTCGATGCGCATCGGCACCTCGATCCTGACCGCGGCTTCGTTGAGCTTCATCGGCCTCGGCGCGCAACCGCCGAGCCCCGAGTGGGGTGCGATGCTGGCCGACGGCCGCAGCTACCTCGGCGTGGCCGATCATCTCGCCGTCTACCCGGGCCTGGCGATCTTCTGCACCGTGCTCGCCTTCAACCTGCTCGGCGACGGCTTGCGCGACGCGCTCGATCCCAAGCTGCGGCAGAACTGAGATGCCGCTCGCCCGCGACTTCGGACTCGACTGCGGCCGCCTGCCGCCGGGACCACGCAACAGCATCGCCGACGTACCCGGCGTGCGCGTCGGCCACTGCACGCTGACCGGCGGGAACCTGCGCACCGGCGTCACGGCCCTGGTCCCGGCCGCCGGCAACCTGTACCGCGCCAAGCTGCTGGCGGCGGCGCACGTGATCAACGGCTTCGGCAAGAGTGCCGGGCTGATCCAGGTCGACGAGCTCGGCACGCTCGAGACGCCGATCCTGCTGACCAACACCTTCGCCGTCGGCACCTGCGCCAACGCGCTGATCCGCCGCGCGATCGCTGCCAACCCCGACATCGGCCGCGAGACCGCGACCGTGAACCCGCTGGTGTGCGAGTGCAACGACGGCTACCTGAGCGACATCCAGGCGCTGGCCGTGACCGAGGCGCACGCCGAAGCTGCGCTCGCAGCCGCGACCGAAGACTTCGAGCAGGGTGCGATCGGCGCCGGCACCGGCATGAGCGCCTTCGGTTTCAAGGGCGGCATCGGCAGCGCCTCGCGGCAACTGCAGCTCGACGGCCGCCCCCATCACCTCGGTGCGCTGGTGCTCGCCAATTTCGGCCGCCCCGGCGACTTGCGCCTGCCAGACGGCCGGCGCGTCGCACCGCCCGCGCCGGGCGAGGCGCGCGAGCAAGGCTCGGTGATCGTCGTGCTCGGCACCGACGTTGCGCTCGAGCAGCGCCAGCTGCGGCGCGTAATCCGCCGCGCCGGCGTCGGGCTGGCGCGCCTCGGCGCCTTCTGGGGTCACGGCAGCGGCGACATCGCGCTCGGCTTCGGCACCGCGCACCGCGTAGTCCACGACGAGCCGCGCGACTTCATGCCGCTGACGACACTGAACGAGGCGCGCATCGACCTGCTGTTCGAGGCGGTCGCCGAAGCGACGGCCGAGGCGGTGCTGAACGCGCTGTGCGCCGCCGAAGCCACCACCGGTCGCGATGGCCACCACCGCCCGGCGCTGGCCGATAGGCTGCGCGCGCTGGGCTACGGAGAAACCGTGTGAAGATCTACATCTCCGCCGACATCGAGGGCGTCGCCGGCGTCGTCAGCCCGCAGCAGACCACGCCCGGCAACCCCGAGCACGAGCGCGCCCGACGGCTGATGACCTTGGAAGTCAACGCGGCGATCGAGGGCGCGCTCGCGGGGGGCGCAAGCGAGATCCTGGTCAACGACGCCCACGGCCCGATGACCAACCTGCTGCCCGACGAACTGCACCCGGCGGCCGAGCTGATCCTCGGCAAGCCCAAGCCGATGAACATGTTCGCCGGACTCACCGCCGAGTTCGCCGGCGCCTTCTGCCTCGGCTACCATACCCGCGCCCGCGGCTTCGGGGTGCTCGCGCACACCAGCAACGGCTTCGCCTTCGGCCGCGTGCGCGTCGACGGCCGCGAGCTCGGCGAAGCCGGGCTGTACGGCGCCTGGGCCGGCAGCTTCGGCGTGCCGGTGATCCTGCTCTCGGGCGACGATCGCCTCGCCGAAGAGACTGCACCGCTGTTCCCCGGCGCCGAACGCGTCATGCTCAAGCACGCGCTCGGCCACCGCGCCGCGCGCAGCCTGGCCCCGGCGACGGCGCGCGCGCGGTTGCGCGCCGCGGCCGAGGCGGCGGTGGCGCGCGCACCCGCCATCGCGCCCTTGGTGCTCGCCGGGCCGCACCGGCTCGAGATCGAGCTCAACAACCCCGCGCTCGCCGACCTGGCGGCGGTGATCCCGGTGGCCGAGCGCCTCGATCCGGTCACCGTCGCTTTCGACGCCGCCACGATGACCGACGTGATCGGCTGGATGAATACCCTGTCGGCGCTGTCTTCCTTCTTCGCCTGGCTGGTCGAAGCGGGGCTGGAACAACTGATTGCCTTCGACCCCGCGGTGGATCAGGTGTTGAGCTGGCCGCGCCGGCCGGCGGCCGCGCTGCGCAAGGCCGGCCGCATCGTCGAGCGGCTGCGCGCAATCAAATCGTTCCGCGACCA
>JBDHRG010000275.1:0-4137 GCA_039807445.1 Candidatus Competibacteraceae bacterium | reverse complement strand
TCGACGCCCGCGAGCGCCGCCTCGGCGCGCGGCAGGTTGGCGAGGCTGGCAGCGATCTGCACCAGGCAGTGGCAGACCGCGCGCGGGAAGCGCCGATCCTGCAGCAGGAAGCGCAGCACGTCGGCGCCGCGGACGCGGGTGCGCACCTGCTGGCGGTACATCTGGTAAGCGGTCATCGACTTCAGCACGCTCATCCACTGGATGCCGTCGAAGGGCGTCAGCTCTTCGCCCTGCCTGGGCAGCAGGTTGGCCGAGCGCACGTCGAGGGTGCGCGTCGTCATGTCGGCGCGCTCGAGGTGGCGCCCCAGCAGGATGAAGTCGCGCGCCTGCGTGTGCGACAGGCTGTTCGCCAGGATCGCGTCGAAGCGCTGGCAGCCGCGGATGATCTCCTGCAGGAAGTGGTCGCGTCCGCGCGGGCTGACGCCGTCGGCGAGCCTGTCGCGCACGTACAGGAACGCTTCGTTGACCGCTTCCCAGGCTTCGCGCGGCAGCGCATCGCGCGTGGTGCGCAGGTTCTCGCGCGCCCAGCTCAGCGAGGACAGGATCGAGCCCGGGTTGTCGGGGTCGCCGGTCAGGAAGCCGACCACGCTGACTTCGTCGGCCTTGCCGAAGCGCTCGGCGAACAGCGCGTCGCCGCCGGTGATGCAGACCAGCGGTTCCCAGTCGGCGCCGCGCGTGCCCTTGGGCAGGTCCAGCAGCAGGTTGGTGGTCACGCGGATCAGGCGGGCGGTGTCTTCGGCGCGCTCGACGTAGCGGGCGAGCCAGTAGAGGTTCTGCGCGACGCGCGACAGCATTTCAGGCCCCCTCGATGTCGACGATCCAGGTGTCCTTGCTGCCGCCGCCCTGCGACGAGTTGACGACCAGCGAGCCCTTGACCAGCGCCACGCGGGTCAGCCCGCCGGTGGTCACGTACGGCGTCGGGCCGGACAGGATGAAGGGGCGCAGGTCGACGTGGCGCGGCTCGGCGCGGCCGTCGCACAGCGTCGGGCTGGTCGAGATCGCCAGCGTCGGCTGCGCCATGTAGTTGCGCGGGTTGGCCGCGATCAGCCCGGCGAACTGCGCCCGCTGCGCCGGGCTGGCGTGCGGGCCGACCAGCATGCCGTAGCCGCCGGACTCGTTGGCCGGCTTGACCACCAGCTGGTCGAGGTTCGCCAGCACGTGCGCGCGGTCGGCATCGTGCATGCACAGCCAGCTCGGCACGTTCGGCAGGATCGGATCCTGATCGAGGTAGTACTTGATGATCCGGGGCACGAAGGCGTACACGACCTTGTCGTCGGCGACGCCGGCGCCGGGGGCGTTGACGAGCGCCACCTTGCCGGCGCGCCAGGCGCGCATCAGCCCGCGCACGCCGAGCGCCGAATCGGGGCGGAAGGTTTCGGGGTCGAGGAACAGGTCGTCGATGCGGCGGTAGATCACGTCGACGCGCCGCAGCCCGTCGATCGTGCGCATGTACACGCCGTCGTCGTCGCCGACCAGGAGGTCGCAGCCTTCGACCAGCTGCACGCCCATCTGCTGCGCCAGGTAGGCGTGCTCGAAGTACGCCGAGTTGTAGATGCCCGGCGTCAGCACCACGATCTCCGCTTCGGTGCCCGGGCGTGGCGACATCGCCGCGAGCATCTCGTAGAGCTGCGAAGGGTAGTCGTCGACCGGCAGGATGTGGCCCGAGTCGAACAGCTCGGGCAGGACGCGCTTGGCGACGTTGCGGTTCTCGAGCATGTACGACACGCCCGAGGGCACGCGCAGGTTGTCTTCGAGCACGTAGACCGTGCCGTCCTTGTCGCGCACCAGGTCGGAGCCGCAGATGTGCGCCCAGACGCGGTGCGGCGGGGGGATGCCGATGCACTGCGGGCGGAAGTTGGCCGACTGCGCGAGCACCTCGGCGGGGAACACGCCGTCCTCGACGATGCGCTGCGCGTGGTACAGATCGTCGATGAACAGGTTCAGCGCCTCGACGCGCTGCTTCAGCCCGGTCTCGATGCGCCGCCATTCGCTCAGCGGGATGATCCGCGGCACGATGTCGAACGGCCAGGCCCGGTCGATCATGCTGCCTTCGGAGTACACGGTGAAGGTGATGCCCATCACCTGGATCGCCAGTTCGGCCGCCGTCTTGCGCTCGGCCAGCTCGGCATCCGACAGCGCGGCCAGATGCGCACACAGCGCCCGCGCCGCCGGCCGCGGCTGCCCGTCGGCCTGGATCAGTTCGTCGTAGAAGTCTGCCGCGGGGTATCGTTGCCAGTCGAGTTGGCTCATCGCTCGGATTCCTTGTGCGCTGCTGCTGGCCGCCCCGCTGCACTGGGGTTCAAACAGGGGTTCGAGCCGATTCCAGCAATTCGCGTACCAGGTGCCTTCAGAAGCTGCTCCCCCGGCCACGGATCGCCCACACCCTGCCGCGATAGCGTTTGTCGCCACGTGGCAGTGCGATTCTTTCCGACGAGGGTAGTACGCGCACGGCAATGGGGCTCGCTCCCGAAGCATAGTGTTCCATGCTGGTGCATCTCTGGATGCATTCTGGAAACCGGGCGGAGCGGTGCAGGGCTTTCAAGGTGCTCCGCTGCACGGCAGCGCAGCGACTGGCTCCTGCGTCGTGAAAACCTTGCCCTTTCCCCCCTTTTTTCAAAGGGGGGAGTCGGCAGAGCCGATTGATGCCTGTCCGTTGGGCCGGCCAAGGGGCCGCAGAGCGGGCGCGGAGGCTGCCTGTCGAGGGCTGCCAGCAACCGGCCTCGGTTGGCCTCGAAGTACGCCTGGACGCGAGCCATACCCACCTCGAAGTCGAGGGGCGCAACCTTGCGGCGCAGTCTCTTGCCGGCGGATGGCGCGTTCATCGTGGCGGGTCCTGCTGGTCGTTTGGCGCCGTAGCAGGGAGCTGCCCGCGGCGCTCCTCGAGCATGCGGCGCTCGCGGTCCAGCTCGGCGCGCAGCTCGTCCTCCGAGGGCAGCACGAGCCGGTACTTGCTGGCGAACAGCTGCCGGTTCTCGTGCAGCACGGAATAGCGCACCACCGACGCGTCCTTCTGCGCGCAGAGGATGATGCCGACGGTCGGGTTGTCGTCCGGACCGCGCTTGAGCTCGTCGTACATGCGCACGTACATGTCCATCTGGCCGATGTCCTGATGGCTGAGCTCGCCCGCCTTCAGATCGAACAGCACGAAGCACTTCAGCAGGTAGTTGTAGAAGACCAGGTCGAGGTAGAAGTCCTTCGACTCGGTGCTGATGCGTTGCTGGCGGGCCACGAAGGCGAAGCCCTTGCCCAGCTCGAGCAGGAAGCCCTGCAGATTGTCCATCAGGGCCTGCTCGAGCTCGGCCTCCAGCAGCTGCCCGGCCTGGGGCATGCCCAGGAACTCCAGCACTACCGGATCGCGCACGAACTCGCGCGGTGACTGCTGCAATGCTGCCGCGTGTGCCCGGGCCTCCTGCTCGACCGCCGGCCGGTCCCGGCTCGCCAGCAGGCGCTCGTAGTAGAGCGTGCCGATCTGCCGCTCCAGCACCCGCGAGCTCCAGTTCTGGGCGGCGGCTTCATCCCTGTACCAGAGGCGGGCCGGCTCCTCCTCGACGCGCAGCAAGATGCGGTAATGCGTCCAGCTCAATTCGGGACGCACTGCGTTCCAGATCGGGAACGCCTGAAAGAATGCCCGTATGTTGCGCAGGTTGCGCTCGTCGAAGCCCTTGCCGAACTCCCCGCTCAGCGCCTCGGCCAGCCGCGAGATCAAGCGCGCGCCGTACTCCGCCCGCGCGGCGCCGCCCTGCTCGAACTCGACGATGTGCCGCCCGATCTCCCAGCAGGTGCGCACCTGCACGGTGTCCACGGCGCGCAGTGCCTGCTGGCGGCCCTCGCTGATCAGCGCACGCAGTTGGCCGATCAGGCCCGCAACCTCGGGCAGTGGCTTGGCTTTCCGGCTCATCGGGCAATCTCTCTGCGCGGTGTTGCGGCAGCACGTCTGCGTGTCTGCCCAGCTGACCAGGCCCCGGCGCGTGCGAGGTGTCGAGCATCACCTCGATACTTTGGCGAGAACGCGCGTCGGAGCCGTTCCTCTCGTTCTCTTCCGGTAGACTTCCAGCCGTTTCCGATACATTAACGCTCACGTTTGCTGACAGGCGACAACAAACGCCGCATTTGCACCCTGATTTCTCAGGGAGGGGG
>JBDHRG010000274.1:0-4169 GCA_039807445.1 Candidatus Competibacteraceae bacterium | reverse complement strand
GATCGAGGCCGAGGGCGGCTGGGACAGCGTGACGCTGCCCGGGCACCGCCCGCTCGATGCCGCCTCGGCGCGGATGCTCGACGAGTGGGAGAGCAAGACGCTGCTCGAGCGCTACGGGCTGAAGCGGCCGCCGGGCCGGCTGGCGACGCGCGTGGACGCGCCGGCAGCCGCGGCCGCGATCGGCTTCCCGGTGGTGCTGAAGGCGGTCAGCGCCCGCCTGGCGCACAAGACCGAGGCCGGCGTGGTCAAGCTCAGGCTCGAGGACGCCGAGCAGGTCGCCGCGGCGGCGGCGGACATCGAGTGGGCGATGCGCGACGCCGATCCCGACTGGGACGGGCGGCTGCTGGTCGAGCGCATGGCGGCCGGCGCGGTGGCCGAGCTGATCCTCGGCGTGACCCGCGACCCGCAGTTCGGCCCGGCGCTGGTGATCGGCTCGGGCGGCATCCTGGTCAACCTGATCGAGGACAGCGCCACGCTGCTGCTGCCGACCTCGCGCGCGGCGGTCGGGCGGGCGCTCGACGGCCTGCGCGGCGCCAAGCTGCTGAACGGCTACCGCGGCCGGGCAGCGGCCGACCGCGAAGCGATCGTCGACGCCGCGATGGCGGTCGGCGCGTTCGCACTCGAGCACGCCGAGCGGGTGGTCGAAGCCGACGTCAACCCGCTGATGGCGCTGCCCGACGGGGCGGTGGCGGTCGACGCGCTGCTGCGCCTGGCCGACTGAGCACATCCGCGCATGGACGCGTCGCGCCGCCTGATCCCGCCGTTGCTGCTCGCGCTGGGGGTGTACCTCGCCGGCAACGGTCTGCTGCTGACGCTGACCGGGCTGCACCTGAACGCGCTCGGCCATTCGGCGCAGCAGATCGGGGTGGTCGGCGGCGCCTACTTCGCCGGCTTCGCGCTCGGGGCGATGCTGGCTCCGCGCCTCGTGCCGCGCTTCGAGCGCCTGGCCCTGCTCGCCGTGGTCGGCCTGCTCAGCGGCGCTGCCGGTATGGCGCTGATGTCCACGCACGAGGTCCTGGTCTGGGTGCTGTTGCGCGGGCTCTGCGGTGCCTGCGTCGCGACCGTGTACATCGCCATCGAGAGCTGGCTCAACCGGCTCGCCGAAACCCGCTGGCGCGGCCGCCTGCTCGGCAGCTACATGGCCGTCGTGCAGCTCGCGCTCGGTGCCGGGCCGTGGCTGCTCGGGCTCGTCGGGCAGGACGACAGCAGCCTGCTGCTGCTCGGCGCGGTGCTCCTCGGCACACCGTTCGCGCTGATGTGGCTGGGGTGGCGATCCGTCGCCGCGCCGGCCCGGGTGGTGGTGGCCGCGGTGGTCGTGCCGCCGGCGGCGGAGGCCGCCGGGGGCGCGCTGCGGTGGCGCTGGCCGCTGCTCGGCGTGCTGGTCGCCGGCTTCCTCGTCGGCGCCAGCCTCAGCAACACCTCGCTGTTCCTCGAAGCCCTGCGCTTCGATCGCCAGGCGATCGGTACCGCGACGAGCGCGCTGATCTGGGGGGGACTGGTGCTGCTGTGGCCGCTGACCGCGCTCTCCGACGGCGTGGGCCGGCGCGCCGCGATCAGCGTGGCGTTCGCCGGCACGGCGCTCAGCGGTGCCCTGTGTGCGCTCGTCCTCGGCGCCTCGGCGTCGGCGCTGACGGCCGGCCTGGCGCTGTTCGGCGGCTTCGTGTTCGCGCTGTACCCGCTGATGGCCGCCGTGCTCAACGACGTGACACCGCCGGCACGGCTGACCTGGCTGGCGAGCCTGCTCAACGGCACCTTCAGCGTCGGCGCCGCGCTCGGCACCGCGATGACCGCGCCGCTGGCGCAGGCGTTCGCGAGCCTCCAGGCCGGCTAGCATCCGGTCCCCCTCATTCCCATCGCACGCTCGCGGTGTGTACGTACTCTGGATCGGGATAGGCTCCTAATCGATCCGCTTCGGCGTGACCTCCTCTACATCGATGCTCTCGACGTCGTATTTGTTCGGATCGGCAGTATCGGTCCCGGTACGATGCCGTGCCGTGTAGACCCCGACCACATCCAGCTCCACCGGGGTGTAGAGGACGACGAAGCCCTCGATGAACGCCGGCAGCACCACTCCAGGGAAAAGCGCGCGGATATCCCGACAGTCGACCCCGAGCGCCGCATCAGCGATGAGCGTCTCGGAAACGAACTGAGAAATCGGGCCGCGATCGGAACGCTGCGGTAGCGCTATCACCGCCTTTTTGCGAAAACTTACCGTGGTGAACCGCGGGTTATGGATATTGACCGTGGTGGCGTAGCGCCCCCTGACGACGGGGCCCAGATCATTGCCCCAAGGGCCGCATACGAATTTCGCCGAGTAGGCCAACAACTGCTGCTGTGCTTGTGCTTCGGTTGCCGTCAGACAGATCGTCGCCAGCCCCAGAAAAAGCGCGCTGATGACTCCGATACCCCATCTCTTGTTGTGGTTCATGGACATGACCTCCTGTTTGCTGATGGTCTCCTGTCCATTTTCACGTTCCGGTTCGCGACACGCATCGAGGAAAAAGCTAGCCGAACCGTTCTCTTGCAGGAAAACTTACAGATGTACCTTCGATACCATAGCTTCACCTCTCGTGCCAAGGGGATCCGATTCGAAAATCGGGTGTCCTCGCCGAAGCTTCGCTCCTGCTGCGGTGAGGAAGGTTTTTCAGTTCGTCCCGCCATTATTGAAGCAGGTCGCGAAAACGTCTTCGCTCTCGTTGATGTCGGCAGCAGTGTTGCGGAACTGGGGCGACCCCATCTCCTGGGTAAAAATGCTGCCCGCTGGACAGTTGGCCTGGGTGCACCGCTTGTGGCTGTTGACGCCGTTGATGAACGGCGTTTTACCAAAGCCCGCGGTCTGGACCGGATCGGTGAGGTTCGAACCATCCGTGTCCGCGTACTCGAGGTTGTTGTGGACCATGCTGATCCACCACGGACCACCACTGGAGCCGCCGGTCATGTCGTTGCCGATGTACTTCGATAGCTGGCTCTCGCTGGCGTTCCTGTTCAGCTGGTACCATTCGGTGGAGAAAGCGGTGACGATCCTGTTGCCGGCGAACGGCGCAGCGGCGGGATAGCCCCACGCGATTGTCGACTGCCTGGTTGGCCAGTTCCAGGCGCGGCCCGACCACCCGGTGACATTTCCCACGCGATTGGCGATGAGGGTACCCGCCGCCGGCGTCACGATGCAGCCATAGTCGCGGTCGATGTTGCCTGCATTGAACCACTGGAATGACGTCGCGATCAGGAGCCAGCTCCAGCAGCCGCGCGCGGGGTTCACACCGCCCGGATTGAAGGATGGGCAGAACAGCAGATTGCTGGACCAGCCCGCGACCCCGCCGCTGCCGGCATGGACGCAGTGGCCGGCGGTTGCGAGCGTGCTTCTGTTGATCACGGAAGCCGAGCAGACGAAATTCTGGCCATTCTGGGTGAAGAACAGCTTGCCGACGACCGAGATCGGATAGATCAGATAGTTGCCTCCATGCCACGTGAAGCGGTTGAAGGGAGCATAATTGCCGAAATCCGTTGGATTGGCGGGTGGTGCAAACGGCGGGCTCGTTTGCAACTGGTTTCCGCCCGTCGACGATGCGTACACGGGATCACCCGGGGAGAGTTCGATGAGCGCACCCGGACCCGGCTGGGGACCGCCGCCCGGCCGCCAGCCCGGTGACAGGCCCGGCAGTGCATCCGGCTGAGGACCGGTGCTTGCCGGTACCCCTTCCTTCTGATCATTGGTCATCACCTGGGGCAGCGCGGGGAATGGCTTGGGAATGGCATTCTTCATGCGTTCGGGCGTCCAGTATTCCTGGATGCTCTGACGCTGCTCTCGATCGGTTGGTTTCATGATCACCGGGCCCTCATCAGCAGCAAAGGAGCTTGCTGGCGCCAGGATGATCGCAAGGGCAAATGCCGTGTTCGCTCTTGTTGTGTAGCCAGAGTTGCGTGTATACATGTGCCTCTCCCGCTTGTCAGGTATTATAATAGAAACTTTGATTTCCAGGGCTGGTATGCATCTCGTTTATCGCGTCGGCTATCGATTCAAAATTCGCCCTGACTCTTGCGACCCTCCCGGGTTTCCCGTCGCGGTAACGACCACACCGGGTGTCGGGCCCGCCCGTTAGGAACAGTAGCCTTCCAGCTCCGGGAGCGGACGCTTGGAACAGAGGCTCGGGCTTGAAGATGCCCGAGAG
>JBDHRG010000035.1:0-25157 GCA_039807445.1 Candidatus Competibacteraceae bacterium | reverse complement strand
GCGCCGCCGCGACCGCGGCGCGCAGCACCGTGCGGTCGGCCTTCACGCCGAAGCTCAGGTTCACCAGCCGCACGCGCTGCTCGACCAGCCAGTCCAGCGCCGCGGCGACCGCGCCGGCCGAGCCTGGGCCGGCGCCGGCGAAGGCCTGCACGCTGTAGAGCCGGGCGTTCGGCGCCGCGGCGAGGATCAGCCCGGCGAGCGCACTGCCGTGGCCGACGGCGTCGGGGCGCGCCGGTCCGAAGCGCGCCTCGCCGCCGTCGTCGAGGCGCACGGCGACGTCGGTTGCGGCGCGCGCCGCCAGCGCCGGCGACAGGCCGCTGTCGATCAGGCCGACGCGGAGGAGGCTCATAGGGTCTCCGCCGCCAGCACGCGCTGTAGGGTGGGCAAGCGCGGGGCGTTTGCCCACCACGCCGCCGACGCCCATGCGGCAACAACGGTGGGCAGCGAGCTGCCCACCCTACGCGAGAGGGTCAACCTCACACCACCACCTCCGTGTCGACCGCCACCAGCCGGCCCTCGCGCAGCTCGATCACGCCGTCGACCGGGCCGATCGTGTCGAGGCGGTGGGCGATCACCAGCCGGGTGCGGTCGGCGAAGCGGCGGTCGATCGCCTGGGCCACTTCGCACGCGGTCGGCGCGTCGACCGCGGCGGTGGCCTCGTCGAGGATCAGCACCCGCGGGTCGAGCAGCAGCGCGCGCGCCAGCGCCAGGCGCTGGCGCTGGCCGCCCGACAGCCCCGCACCGCCGAAGCCGATGCGCGTGGCCAGCGGCAGCTCGTCGAGCCGCGCCGCCGCCAGCGCCGCGTCCAGCTCGGCATCCGATGCGTCGGGGCGCAGGTAGGCGAGGTTGTCGCGCAGCGTGCCGGCGAACAGCGTCACCTCCTGGCTGACGACGACGACCCGGCGGCGCAGCTCGTTGAGCTCGAGGCTACGCAGGTCGACGCCGTCGAGCGCGATGCGCCCGGCCTGCGGGTCGAAGTGGCGCAGCAGCAGATCGATCAGCGTCGACTTGCCCACCCCCGAGGCGCCGACCAGCGCCAGTTTGCGCCCGGCCGGGACGTGCAGGCTGGCGCCGCGCAGCACCGCCGGCGCACCGTCTTCGTAGCGGAAGTCGACGTCCTCGAGCGCGAGCTCGCCGCGCGCGGCGGCCGGAAGCGGCACCGCCCGCAACGGCGACTCGACCGCCGGCGCCTGACCGAGCAAGTCGCCGACGCGCTCGAGGCTGACCCTGGCGCGCTGCAGCCCGAGGTAGAGCCCGAGCAGCGTCTGCGCCGGACCGGTCGCGCGCAGCAGGTAAGCCGAGAAGGCGAGCAAAGTGCCGAGGCTCAGGCTGCCCTCGATCACGCGATGTCCGCCCCAGGCGAACACCGCGGCGGTCGACACCGCCGCGAGCAGCCGCGGCACGCCGCTCGCCGCCAGGCCGAGCAGCTGCTGGTCCTGCAGGGACCGCAGGTAGTCGGCGTTCAGCGTGCGCAGCCGCGCGTGCTCGCGCTCTTCCGCAGCGCTCGACTGGATGAACTTCATCGCCTGCAGCGTCTCGACCAGGAAGTCCGTGACCGCGGCGCCGCGATCGCGCAGCTCGCGCGTGCGCGCCTCGAGCCGCGGCCGGATGCGGCGCAGGAAGATCACCTCGAGCGGGATCACCGCGGCGGCGAGCAGGCTGAGCTCAGGGCTCAGCTGCAGCATCAGCGCCACCGCCAGCAGCAGCGCGACCACGCCGTTGACCAGCGCCAGCGGTCCGTCGATCGCGAAGCGCTGCACCTCGGCGACGTCGCCGTCGAGCCTGGACAGCAGGTCGCCGGCGCGCGTGCGCGCGTACCAGCTCGGCGACAGCCGCTGCAGGTGCCGATACACGCCTTCGCGCAGCCCGAACAGCACCGAGGCCGACAGCCGCAGGTAGAGCACGCGGTTACTTGCCTCGACCGCCATGCCGGCGAGCGCCGCAGCGACCATCGCCCCGGCCATACCCAGCACCACGGCGTAGTCGCCAGCGATCAGCCCCTCGTCGATCATCCACTTGCTGAGCCAGGGCTGCGCCAGCCCGAGCGCGACGCCGCCGAACGACAGCGCCAGCACCCCGGCGACCAGTGCCCTGCGCGGCGCGAGCAGGCGCTTCAGCCAGGCGAGGGTTTCGGCGGGGCCGAAGCGGGCGGGGATGACGGCATTCATCGCGCGACGGCGATCACGAGGCGGGCAGCCTGGTGTAGTACGTCACCACCTCGGAGCGCACGCCTTCGGGGCCGACCTTGATCAGCGCGCTGCCCTGCAGGTCGGCGCCGGCGATGCTCCACCAGCCCCAGGCGGTCAGGACGCCGTCACGCTCTTCGGTGACGACCTCGGACAGCGCCATGAAGGGCTCGGGCAGGGTGCCGCCGCGGCGCGCCGCGGCCAGCGCCTTCAGCCCGTCGAGGTAGGCGGCGAAGCCGCTCTTCGGGATGCGGCCGGCGTTGGGATCGTCGAAGGCGTAGCCCTCGGCCGTGACCTCCAGGATGACTTCGGCATCGCCGTCGATCCAGCCCTGGGCGTAGCTGCCCAGATGTTGCGCTGCGCTCATCGTCGCTCTCCTCAGGTATCCCGGGAATCGCGCCTGCCCCGCCCGAGGGCGGGGCAGGCGTGCACGCCTCTAGCGCTTCACCACCCGCATCGACGCCGTGCTCATGTTGACGCCGCCGGGCAGTTCGATCTTGCCGAGCTTCTCCAGCGACTCGGCGCTGTAGACGGCGATGTCGCCGAGCGCGCCGCCGACGTAGACCTCCTTGCCGTCGTCGGAGATGTTGATCGAGTAGTAGGTGTGGTCGAGGTCGATGCGCTTGACCAGCTTGCCGGAGCCGAGGTCGACCTTGCTCAGCTGGGTGTACACGGTGAAGGCTTCGTCGCGCTTCGCCGGGTTGATCACCGAGGAGAAGATCACCACCGAGGTCGGCTCGAAGTCGGTGGCTTTCATCGCGCCGGTCGCGAGATCCAGCGTCAGCATGCCGGTGCGGAAGGCCTCGGGGTCGTCGGGCTTCAGATCGGTGCGCACCGCGTAGTACGGCGTCGAGAACACGCCGCTCTGCTCGTACTGCGGCCAGATCGCCAGGATGTCGGGCGCCGACAGGTTCGGCGTTTTCCACGACTGCAGCGGCAGCGTGTCGACCAGCTTGCCGCTCGCCGGATCGAAGACGAACATCTCGCGCCCCATCGCGTACAGCCGGCTGCCGTCGGCCGAGGGCAGCAGCTGCACCAGCTGCCGCGGCGCCGGGAAGGTGCGCACGGGCTTGGCCTGGAGCCCCGCCGACGTGTCGTAGACCGCGATGCTGGTGTCCTCGATCTGGTACTCGGCCGTCTTCAGCCGGGTCGGGATCCGGTAGACGTACAGCGCCTTGCCGTCCGGGCCGACGGCCATGCCGAACATGGTCTTCACGCGCAGCCCGGGCTCGGACAGCTCGGCGCGGAACACCTCCTTGCCGGTGTCGAGGTCGATCCCCGACACGCTCTCCCAGCGGTTGGTGGCCACATAAGCCACCTTGCCGTCGGGCGCGACCGAGACCACGCCCGGGATGCCGTCGCCGGGGATCGGGTAGGCGCGCTCGACCTTGCGCTCGGTGGCGTTGACCAGCACCAGCTGGTTGGGGCGCGCGGCGGTCAGCAGGTAGGTGGCGGCGAGCGCGTTGCCCGCAGCCCCCAGGCAGCCGAGCGCGAGCAGCGCGCTCCTCAGCAGCTTGTTCATCGTCGTTCTCCTCCGCTGGCCGCGGCTCACGATTCGGGGAACACCGACTGCAGCTTGCGCCAGTCGGTTTCGGCGGCATCGGCGCCGGTGGTCCACTGGCGGTTGGTGTTCAGCGAGTCGGCGGTCTGCGCCGGCCACCAGCAGGGGTCGGTGCAGCCGTAGAGGTCGGACTCCATCGGCTGGCACAGCCCGGACACGCCGCCGAAGGCGTCGACTTCCCAGCCCGGGTCGGTGGTGGTGGTGCAGGAAACCACCGAGCTCATCAGGAACACGTCTTCGGCCTGGCCTTCGTCGATGGCTTGATCGAGCAGGTCGGCCTTCTGGTTCAGGGGCTTCAGCGTCTTCATCAGTGGGTCCTCCGGCGGGGCTCGATGTGCCGCTCGAAGAACGCCGGGTTGCGTTCGAGCAGGCGGGCGTAGGCGGCGATGCCGAAGTCGACCCAGTCGCGCATCAGCTCGCAGTAGTGGTACGTGGGCTTCAGCGGATCGCCGTACTTGGCGTACGACTCGTGGTAGCAGCCGCCGGCGCACAGGTTGCGGATGCGACAGCTCGCACAGCCACGGCCGCTGCGGTCCATCGCCTGCGCCAGGAAGCCGCCGAGGCGCTCGCGGTCGATGCCGTGCGTCACGTCGCCGAAGGTCGGCAGCTCCGAGCCGGTGAAGCGGTGGCACAGGTTCAGCCCGCCGTCCTTGTCGACCGCGAGCAGGCCGACGCCGGCGCCGCAGGGCAGCGCCTTGCGCGTGCCGCGCCAGAGGTCGGTCATCAGCTGGTGCATGTTGGAGAAGCCGGTGTTCTCGCCGCGCAGCGCCGCCTCGAGGTAGCGGCTGCCGAGCGCCTTGAAGCCGGCGAACACCTCGGCGAGTTCGGTCTCGTCGAGGTTGAAGTGCGAGATCGGCCCCGAGGTCACCGGCGCGAAGCCGACCTCGTGGAAGCCGAGCTCGTCCTTCAGGTGGCGGTGGATCGCCTGCACGTCGGTGACGCCCGAAGTCAGCGTCACGCGCGCGCCGACCGGGCGCGAGCGGTAGCGCCCGAGCAGCATCCGCACCTTGCGCGCGACCACCTCGTAGGTGCCGTGACCGCCGACCGTCAGCCGGCGCTTGTCGTGCAGCGCCTTGGGGCCGTCCATGCTGACGGCGACGCCGAAGCGGTGCGCGTCGAGCCAGTCGACGGTCGCTTCGTTCAGCAGCGTGCCGTTGGTGGTCAGCGAGAAGTCGACCGGCTTGCCGAGCTCGGCGGCGCGGCGCTCGGCGTACTCGACCGCGCCGCGGATCAGCGGCAGGTTGCTGAGCGGCTCGCCGCCGAAGAACACGATGCTGACGCGCTCGCGCTCGGCGCCCTCGCGTAACAGCAGCTCGATGCTCTGCTGCGCGGTGGCGAGGTCCATCTTCAGCCCCCTGGCCGGGGTAGCGAGGTCTTCCTTGTAGCAGTAGCTGCAACTCAGGTTACAGCCGGTGTTGACGTTCAGCACCAGCGTCGACAGCGGGAAGCGCTCGGGCGCGGCCGGGACCCTGGCTTCGCGCGGGCGCCCGGCGTCGGCGACGACTTGCAGGTCCTTCAGCTCGCACAGCGCCGCGATCACGCGCTCCGCCGGCCAGGCACCGTCGAAGCGTCGGCGCACGTCCTCGGCGCCGACCTGCCCGCACTCGTCGAACAGGTCGAGCACCGCGCCACTCACTTCGTCGAGCTCGTACAGCGCCGTGGTCGGGATGTGGAACAGCACGCGGCGGCCCTCGACCCGGACCTCGTGGTAATTGTTGCGTTGCAGGTTCAGCGAGCTCATCGCGGCGGCCTCACTTGATCGGCGGATTGTTCCAGCGCTGCACGGTGACGATCAGGTGCGCCTGGCCCTCGAGGCTGCGGCTGCCGTCCTTGACCGTCGCGGTCACCGCGAGGTCGCCGGTGTTGTTGGTCTGGAAGCGGCGCTCGGGGTTGAGCCCGGCCGGCCCCGGCTCGAACAGGCCCTCGCCGGAGAACTTGCCGGCGAAGCGCGCGTCGTCCATCGCCTTCGCGGCCTCGTTCAGGTCGGCGTGCGTCCAGGCGGCCGGCACGCTGCCCAAGCGCACGTCGTCGTCGGTGCCGGGCTTGCCGTCGGGGCCGTCGAGGTACGCGATCGCCTGGAACTGCGCCTTGACCGGCGCGATCGGGCCACCGCCGCCGACGCGCGCGACCGCGTACGCCGGCTCGACGCGCACGCTGTCGAGCTGGTGGTAGACGCCGAGCTTCGCCTCGGTCTTGCCGAGCCGCAGGGGCTGCCAGCCCTCGGCGGCATCCGGCGCGACCTCGATCTTCAGCTTGACGCGCTCGGGGCCGGCGGCTTCGCTGGCGAGCAGCTTCAGTCCCTTGGGCAGCTCGGGCTTGTCGGCGAGGCCGTAGCCGGCGAGCGTGAGCTCGACGGTGTCGCCGGCGCGCACGAACGGCGGCTCGACCGCGACGATGCCGGACTTGCCCTCGGCGATGCGCTCGGCCCGCAGCTCGGCGCCGAGCTCTTCGGCATCGCGCAGGAACCAGCGCCCGCTCAGCGTGCTGCCGTCTTCGGACAGCGCATACACGGCACGGATGGCTTCGCTGCCGAGGCTGCCCTGCTCGCGCCACTCGTAGCCCGAGTACAGCATCGCCTGGCTCGCGCCCTCGAGCTTGCGTCCGTCGACGTACTCGAGCGCATAGCCGACCTCGTAGCGGTCCCCGCCCGCCGGCTTGACCGTCAGCACGCCGCTGTAGCGGCCGACGCCGGGGCGCTCGCCGGCCACGCGCCAGCGCCCGCTCGGGTCGAGCGGCTTGCGCACGCGCCACGCGCTCCATGCCTCGGTCTGCAGCGGAAAGCGCTTGCCGAGCTCGGCGGCGACCTCGATGCTCGCGAGCTTGAACCAGTCGCGGTCGCGACCGTACAGCGAGTACTCGACGCTGGGGAACTGGCCGACGTGGGTGCTGACCAGCTTGCGCCATTCGCTCTCGTCGCGCCGCTGCAGGCCGACGCGGCCGAAGCTGTGGCAGCGCCCGCACATCTGGCCGAGCTCGGGACTCGGCGGCTTGTCGGCGACGTTCGGCCGCCGCTCGAGCGCTTCGCGGAAGCCGGCGGTCTCGCTCGGTGCCAGGCCCTGGGTGTCGGCGAGGTACTTGACCAGCGCGCGGCGCTCCTCGGACCCCACCTCGACGCCGTGCCAGACCGTCATTCGGGCGATGGTCATGTCCCAGCCTTCGGGCGTCTTGCGGATGTCGCTGATGCGCGGGTACTTGCCGTCGGCCGCGGGCGTGTGGCAGGCGGCGCACGTGGTGGCGAGCACCTGCTTGCCGTCGGGTGTCGCCGCGGTGGCGGCACCGGCTGCCAGCCCGGCGAGCGCCAGGGCCGACAGAGGGATGCGATGCTTCATGGACGCGTCTCCTGCTGAGCCGGCCGCAGGCCGGCGAGTCCCCCGCTGGGGGGTGCTTGATGACGAAAAGCCGCGCGGGGGCGGCCGGAATACAAGCGGCCCCGCGGCTCAGCGAGGCGGCGCAGCGGACAGGCCGCGCGATGGACGGGCGGGCGGACGCCGGGTGCGGATCATCGTGCTCTCTCTCCTCGGTGGTCGACGGCTACCGCCGGGGCGGCCGGTGCGTCTGCTCGTATCGTTCTGGTGTGCCGAAGGTTTAGCCGGATCTGCGCGCGCCGGGAAGCCGGATAACCGGAAAGTGTTAGGCGCCGGTGCAGGCGCGGCAGGTAGCGGCCGGTCAAGTGGTGTAACTTCGGCGGGGCGCGGAACTCCGAGCGGAGGGCGGGGCGATGGACGTGGTGCTGTTGCGGGCGCTGGAGCGGATCCTGGTGGTGCTGTTCGGCGGTTTCGCGATCTGGCTCGGCTACCGGCTGTTCCTGGCGATCCCGGCCGAGAAAGATGCCAACGGCCGCGTGAAGCTGCCCGGCGGCGTCGAGGTGATGCTGGCGCGGATCGGCCCCGGTGCCTTCTTCGCGCTGTTCGGCACCGTGGCGCTGGGGCTGTCGCTGACCCAGCCGATCGAGGTCGACCGTGGACGCAGCGTCGCCGCGCGCGAGGCCGAAGGCAGCCCGGAGCCGGCCTCGACCGCGCCGGGGCCGGCGGCGCAGCGCTTCCGCGGCATCGCCGGCCCCGGTGCAGCCTTGCCCGACGCCGAGCGCGACGTGGCGCGTGCCGAGGTGCGCGGCTTGCTGTACACGCTGAACGCGTTCGAGCGCGTCGCGCCTGACGCGGCGACGCGCGCGGCGGTGGCGCGCGACTTGCCGCTGGTGAAGCTGCGGCTCCTGGCGACGGTCTGGGGGTCGGACTGGGGCGACTGGGCGGCGTTCGACGCCTGGGTGCGCGAGCAGGGCGCCGCCGAGCCGCCACCGGCGGGGCTCGAAGCGGCGGCGCGCGCCTTCCGCCACGGCGCGGCGCCGTGAAGCCGTGGGCCTGGCTGGTGCTCGCCGGCTGGCTGCTGGCACCGTGCCCGTCCGGCGCCGAAGTGCTCGGCCTCTACGACGACGCGTACCTGCGCCACTGGCAGACGATCACGCCGCAAGACGCGCGCGCCGTGTACCGCGAATCCATCCTGCCGGCGCTGACGCGCGACGAGCGCGCGCTGCTGGTCGGGCTCGAGTTCGAGTTCCCGCTGCGCGCGCCGGGCGAGCAGGCCGGGCGCGAGCCTTTCGCCTTCTATGCCTGGCGCGACGCGGCAGGCCGTCCGCGGGTGACGGCTTCGATGCTGTCGCTGCGGCTGTTCTCCGACCTGTCGCTGGCGCTGGTCTGGCTCGAAGCGCACGGCTACGCGATCGACGCGCCGGCGAACTACCTGACGCTGCTGAAGTACCGCCCGGCGCTGCGTCTGCCGCCGCCCTCCGGCGCGCTCGGCCTGCCGACTTCGGCGCGCGACGAGCCCGCGGTCGCGCGCCGCCACGGCGAATTCTTCACCTCGGGCATCGTGTTCGTGCTGCTGCACGAACTCGGCCACCTGCGCCACGGCCATGTCGACCGCGCGAGCAGCGACCCGGCGGCGTCGCAGCGCCAGGAGGCCCAGGCCGACGCCTTCGCGCTCGAGGTGATGGCGCGGCTCGGCTACCCGCCGGTCGGCGCGGTCGGATTCTTCACCTTCGCCGCGCACTGGCTGCCCAACCGCTGGGACTTCGAAACCGAAGCCGCGTGGCGCGACTACGTCGCACACGGCTCGCACCCGCTGACCGGCGAGCGCCTGCGCGCGCTCGCCGCAGTGCTGCGCAGCCGCGCCGAGGACTTCGCGCGCAAGGCCGAAGACATCGGCCGCGCCCGCGCGGCGACCGTGTACATCGCCGGACAGATCGAGGGTATCGCCGGACTGCTCGACGACGAAGAGGTGCAGCAGGGTATCGCGCTGCTCGGCCGCACGCTGGCACCGGCGGCGCTGGCGCCGCGCAAGCCCGGCGAGCCGATGGCGACCGGCGTCGCGCCGACGCCGGCCGACCAGCCCTTCAGCGGCCGCTACCGCGGCGAATTCACCGACGCCGGCGGCACGCTCGAGGTGGTGCTCGAACTCGAGCGGCGCGGCGACGAGGTGGTCGGTGCGTACAGCTTCGGTCTCGGCGTCGGCCGCATCCGTGGTCGCGTGCAGGGCGCTGCGCTGCACTACCTCTGGCAGTACGGCGCCGACACCGGCCGCGGCGTGCTGCGCGCCGGCGAGGGCGGACGGCTCGAGGGGCACTGGGGCCGCGGCGGCTCGGACCGCGACGGCGGCACGGCGCACATGGGGCGCTACTAGAGCACTTCCTAGGCAACAGACAACCGAGGAATCCGTCATGAAGATCGTCATCGTCGGCGCCACCGGCACCCTCGGCCAGGCCGTCAGCGCCGAGCTCGGCCAGCGCCACGAACTGGTCCGCGTCGGCCACACCCACGGCGAGCTGCAGTGCGACATCACCGACACCGCGTCGATCCGCGCGCTGTTCGAACGCATCGGCCCCTTCGACGCGCTGGTGTCGACCACCGGCAGCCTGCACTTCGCCGCACTGGCCGAGATGCACGATACCGAATACCGCGTCGGGCTCGACAGCAAGCTGATGGGGCAAGTCAACCTGGTGTTGATCGGCCGCGACTTCATCGGCGACGGCGGCTCGTTCACGCTGACCTCGGGCGTGCTCAACGAGGACCCGATCCGCTTCGGCAGCTCGGCCTCGATGGTCAACGCCGCCGTCGAGGGCTTCGTTCGCGGCGCAGCGATCGAGCTGCCGCGCGGGCTGCGCATCAACGCCGTCAGCCCGACCGTGGTCGAGGAGTCGATGCCGCGGCTGGCGGCGTACTTCCGCGGCTACCAGCCGGTGTCGGCCGCGCGCGCGGCGCTGGCTTACGCCAAGAGCGTCGAGGGCGCGCAGACCGGGCAGGTGTACCGCGTCTGGTGAGCGTGGCTACGGGCCGGTCGCTTCGGGACGACAGCCCCGCCCGAGCGCCGCCAGCGCCGCGTCGACGCGCGCCTCGCCGCTGCCGCGGACCGTCGCGTGCTCGACGCCGAACTCGGCCAGCGCGGCGAGGAAGCGTTCGCGCAGCTCGCCGCGGCGCTCGGGTTCGGCGCGCAGCGGGTCGGGCACCCAGGGCAGGTCGGTGTCGGTGAACAGCGTCACGTCGTAGCGCCGCGCCGCGGCGATCGCTTCGAGCGCCGGCGAACAGCCGCCGAGGTAGTGTCGGGCGTAGACGACCGTGGTCAGCGGGTCGGTGTCGCAGAACAGCCAGCCGCGGGTCGCGTCGGCGGCATCGTCTTCCAGCGCGACCTGGCCGGCGACGATCACCGCCAAGTCTTCCGGCACGCAGTCGCGGCGGCCGAACGCCTCCAGGTAGCCACGCACGAACTCCGGCACCCAGGCGCCGCCGCAGTGCCTGGCCAGGCGGCGCGCGAGCGTGGTCTTGCCGGTCGATTCGGGGCCGATCAGCCGCACGCGGCGCGGCGCCGCGGCCCGGCGGTCTTCGAGCGCCATCAGCAGCCGCAGGCGCGCATTGCGCGCCACGGTTTGCCAGCGGCGACCGCAGAGCGCGCCTTCGAGCGCCCACAGCAGGTTCAGGCTCGGTGCCTGCCCGGCGCGCTCGACGCGCTGGAAGGCGCGCACCGCGCCGAGCGCAGCCAGCCGTTCGGCTGTAGCGATGCCGGCCGCGGCGAGCATCGCCGCAGACTTCGGACCGAGGTTGGGCAGGCGGGCGAGATCGGGCGCGACCATGCGTCCGGTTCTGTTGCCATCACCCCTGCGTCAGCGGCAGCAGCGTGATTTCGACGCGGCGGTTGGCGGCGCGGCCGGCGTCGGTGGCGTTGTCGGCGATCGGGCGGCTGGCGCCGTAGCCGTTGACGACCAGGCGGCTCTGCGGCACGCCGTCGCGCACCAGGTAGGCGGCGACCGCGCCGGCGCGCTTCTGCGACAGCGGATTGTTGACCGCGTCGGAGCCGGTGCTGTCGGTGTGCCCCGACACGTCGACGACGGTCTGCGGGTTCTGCTTCAGCACCGCGGCGACCTTGTTCAGCTCGGCTTGCGCGGCGGGCTTGAGCTTGGCGCTGCCGGTGTCGAAGGTCAGGTTCTCGGGCAGGTTCAGCACCACGTTGTCACCCTGGCGGCTGACCTCGACGCCCGAGCCGGCGAGCTGCTGGCGCATCTGCTGTTCCTGCCTGTCCATGTAGTTGCCGACCGCGGCGCCGGCCAGCGCGCCGATGCCGGCGCCGATCAGCGCGCGCTTGGCCTTGTCGTGACCCTGGGTCAGGCCGCCCGCCAGCGCGCCGATCACGCCGCCAGCGATCGCGCCCTTGCTGGTGTTGCTCATCTGCCCCTGGCTGCCGGCGGGGGCACCGCCGGAACTGCCGCCGCTATAGCCGCCCTGTTGCGCACAGCCGCCGAGGGCAAAGGCGAGGACGATGCCCGAGATCGCGAGCCGCTTCTGGTTCCGAATCATCCCTGGTGTCTCCTGATTTCACGAAGGCCGGCGCTGCCGGATGCGGATAGTATTAAGCAGAATCCATGCCAAGCAATACACCGGTGAGCCAGGCGCCGACGTCGCGGATCTCGGCCCAGCACACTTCGTGGCCCATCGGGTATTCGCGCCAGGCGACGGCGTAGCCGAGCGCGAGCAGGCGGCCGCGCGCGTCGCGCCCGCGCGAGGGGCGGACGACGTCGTCGTCGGTGCCGTGGGCGAGCAGGATCGGGGTGCCCTGGTTGGCCGCCGATCGCTCTTCGGCGACGCTGTCGGCCAGCGGCAGGTAGCCCGACAGCGCCAGCAGCCCGGCCAGCGGCTCGGGGTAGCGCAACCCGACGTGCAGCGTCATCGCCGCGCCTTGCGAAAAACCGGCCAGCACGATGCGCTGCGCGCGGATGCCGCGCGCGACTTCGCGGTCGAGCAGCGTGCGCAGGCGCTGGCCGGAGTCGCGGATGCCGGCCTCGTCCTCGATGCGCGGCGTATCGGCGGCGTAGACGTCGTACCAGGCGCGCATCGCGTAGCCGGCGTTGCGCGTCACCGGGCGCACCGGCGCGTCCGGAAACACGAAACGCACCGGCAGGTGCGGCGGCAGGCCGAGCTCGGGCACCACGGCTTCGAAGTCGCTGGCGTCGGCGCCGAGGCCGTGCAGCCAGATCACGCAGGCGGTCGCCGGAACGGCGGGGTCGATCTCGAGCGTTGGCAGCGGTTCGCTCATGTGCGTCTCGTTCCTGGTAAAGCGGGTCTGTGGCGGAGTATAGGCAGCCGCATGGACGGGTATACTCGCCGATCCGGCCTTTCGGAGTGACGACCATGCCCTCTATCCGCCCGCTTGGATCCGTCCTGCTCGTCTGCGCGGTCTTGCTCGCGGCGTCCGGCTGCGGTCAGAAGGGGCCGCTGTACCTGCCCGACCAGACCCCGCCCAAGGCCAGGCAGACTTCGCGCTAGAACCACGGACGCTCCATGGACTACTTCAACTATCATGACGGACGGTTGTACGCCGAACACGTCGACGTCGCCGACATCGCCCGCCGCTTCGGCACTCCCGCCTACGTCTATTCGCGCGCGACGCTCGAGCGCCACTGGCACGCCTTCGACGCGGCGCTGGCCGGGCATCCGCACCTGGTGTGCTACGCGGTCAAGGCCAACAGCAACCTCGGCGTCCTGAGCGTGCTGGCGAAGCTCGGCTCGGGCTTCGACATCGTCTCGGGCGGCGAGCTCGAGCGCGTGCTCGCCGCCGGCGGCGACCCGGCCAAGGTGGTGTTCTCGGGCCTCGGCAAGCGCGAAGACGAGATCGCGCGCGCGCTCGCGCTCGGCATCCGCTGCTTCAACGTCGAGAGCGAGCCCGAGCTCGAGCGCATCCAGGCGGTCGCAGCAACCCTCGGCAAGCGCGCGCCGATCAGCCTGCGCGTCAACCCCGACGTCGACGCGCTGACCCACCCCTACATCTCCACCGGGCTGAAGGAAAACAAGTTCGGCATCGCGATCGAGGAGGCACCCCGCGTCTACGCCCGCGCCGCGGGCATGCCGGACCTCGAGCTGGTCGGCGTCGACTGCCACATCGGCTCGCAGCTGATCCAGGTCGAGCCCTTCATCGACGCGCTCGACCGCCTGCTGGTGCTGGTGCGCAAGCTCGAGGCGCAGGGCATACACCTGCACCACATCGACCTCGGCGGCGGACTCGGCATCCGCTACCGCGACGAGACCCCGCCACTGCCGGCCGAGCACGCCGCCGCGGTGCTGCGCAAGCTCGCCGGCACGCCCTACGAGATCCTGATCGAGCCGGGGCGCGCGATCGCCGGCAACGCCGGCATCCTGCTGACCACGGTCGAGTTCCTGAAGCTCGGCGAGCACAAGAACTTCGCCGTGGTCGATGCGGCGATGAACGACCTGATCCGGCCCTCGCTGTACTCGGCGTGGATGAACATCGTCCCGGCGGTGCAGCGCACCGACGTGATGCCGCGCACCTACGATGTGGTCGGCCCGGTGTGCGAGACCGGCGACTTCCTCGGCAAGCAGCGCGAACTGGCGATCGAGCCCGGCGACCTGCTGGCGGTGCGCTCGGCCGGCGCCTACGGTTTCACGATGGCTTCGAACTACAACTCGCGCCCGCGCGCCGTCGAGCTGATGGTCGACGGCGAGCAGGTGGCGGTGGTGCGCGAACGCGAGACGCTGGCGGAGCTGTACGCCGGGGAGTACGTGCTGCCGTGAGCGGCGATTCGTCCGAAAAACCGCAGACGACCGTCGGGGAGGAAGAACGACGCCAGCGGCGAGCCGCCGCGGTCGCCACCTTGCGGACCCTGCGCGAGCAGGCGCCCGAGGTTTCTCCGGCCGAGCAGCAGGCGGCACGGGAAGCGGAACGGCCGTGATCTTTGCGGCGCGTCCTGGCTGGACACCAGTACCGCAGGGCGGGTTATGGCCTTCGGCCTAATCCGCCGCCTGCCCGCTCCACGGCTGTTCAGCCGACGAAGCCTTCGATCGCTTCGGTGATCGCCTCGGGCACCTCGAACATCGGGAAGTGGCTGCGCGCGTCGGGCCTGCGCGCGGTAAACCAGGGATGCGCGGCGGCGAAGGCTTGCTGCGCGGCGAGATAGCCGGGGTCGTCGGGCTGCGCGTACGCGCCGCGCGCGACCACATCTGGAAATCGTAAGCGCCCATCTCTTCGCGCACGAAACGCACCAGCTCCGGCTGCTCGACGCCGTGCAGCCACAGCCCGAACAAGCCCTCGACCGTCTGCCGCCAGCGCTGCGGCGAGCGAAGACCCTGCAAGGCCTCGAGGAAAGGTGGCGGTGCCTCGCTGACGATCCACTCGAGCAGCACCAGCTTCGGGATGCGCGCGCCGAGCTGACGGCGCAGCTCGAGCGCGACCCAGCCGGCGTGCGACAGCGCGACCGGCACCACGTGCCCGGGGTCGCTCGTCTCGATCACCGCCAGCGCATCGTCGACCAGCGCGGTGGAGCCGAAGTCGTGCGTGGCCGGAGCCGAGCCGCCGTGGCCGCGCCAGTCGAGCGCCAGCGTGCGCCGGCGCCGGCTGCAGTGCTCGAGCAGTGCACGGAACACCGTGCGCCCGGTGCACCAGCCCGGCAGGAACAGCAGCGCCGCTCGCCCTGGCCCGCGACCTCCCAGGCGATGCCGCCGGGCGTGGTTCTGCTCATGGCGCTGCCTCCGCACGCGAGTGGACGCAGGCCGAAGTGTAGCCGCCGCGTGCGATCCGTCCGCGGCTCAGGGGAGGGGCGGTTCCAGTGGCGCGAAAGTCCGGTCGAGCATCCCGGTCAGCAGCGCTTCGCCGTCGGGCGCGACGCGCAGCTCGCCGTACCTGGCCGCCGCGTAGACCGCGGCGTGGCCTTCCTGGAAGAACCAGGCGTCGGTCGCGATCCGCAGCCGGCCGTCGCGCACGCGGTAGCGCAGCCGCCGCTCGTCGGCGGCGAGCGGGGTGCCGTCGTCGAAGCGGCGCAAGCGCGCGACGCGCTCGGCGTCGAGCACCACGATCAGCACGCCGTCTTCGACGCGTGCGAAGTCGCGGCCGCGCGCCGCCTGCGCCGCGCGCGCGAGCGCGTAGTCGAGCGCCATGTAGTCGCCCTGCAGCAGCGAGCGCGGGTCGACCGGCGCCAGCTCGAGGCGCACCACGGCGCCGTCGGCGAGCAGCCGCTCCTGCTGCCAGATCGACGCGTCGACCGCGCCGAGCACCAGCGCCAGCCCGCCCCACAGGCCGATCCGACGCAGCCGTTCAGTGCGCATCGCTGCCTCCGCCGATCAGCCGCGGCAGCACCCGGCGCAGCGCGAGCAGGGCCATCCCCGAGCCGGCGAGCGCCAGCGACTTGGCCAGCAGGCCGAGCGCGAGCGCGTAGTAGTACGCCGCGCCGAAGGCGAGCAGGAACGCCACCGCGAGCGCCGTCAGCAGGCGCTCGCCGGTGGCGAAGCCGATCAGCAGCAGCGCCAGCGCCGCTGCCAGCCCCGGGGCCGGCAGCGTCAGTGCCACGAACAGCGCGGCGGCTGCGAGCAGCAGACCCCGTCGGCGCGGCGCCAGCGGGCCGGCCAGGCGCCAGACGGTCCAGCCCAGCATCGCGGCCGCGACCGCGCCGCTGCCGGGCGCGGCCAGCCAGGCCTCGGCGAGGCCGGGGATCTCGATGCCTTCCGCTGCGCGCGCCGAGCCCGTCAGCACCGTCCAGCCCAGCGCCACCAGCGTCGTCAGCGTCAGCGCCCAGGCCAGCGGCTCGAGCAGCGCGGCGAGCGCGCCGGCGCGCCAGCGCGGCTCCAGCCACAACCAGACGGCGCCGAGCGCGGGCGGCGCCAGTCCGAGCGCCTCGGCGAGGGGGACGCGGCCCAGGTTTCCTCGAGGTGCGAAGATCCGATCGAGGTAGGCGTCCTCGCCGAGCAGCGCGGTCCAGCACAGCGCCATCCACGCACCGCCGAGGAGCAACGCGCACAGGAAGCGGTGCACCGGGTCGCGGTTCAGCCACAGGACCGTGCCCGCGATCGCGCCGGTGGCGATCGCGACCGCCGTGGCGCGGAAGTCGAGCAGCTCGGCGGCGGCGATGCACATCGCGCCGAGACCGGCGAGCCCCAGCGCCAGCGCGAACTGCGCGCGCAATTCGCCGCCGCGGCTGCGCGCGAGCGCCGCCGACGTCAGCCCGGCCAGCGTGCCGAGCCCGAGCAGCGCAGCCGGCGAGTCGAACCACAGCTCGCCGAGCAGCGCGGCGAGGAAGCCGATGAAGAACAGCGCGCCGAGCCAGCCGGTGACGCCGAGCAGCGCGCGCACGGTCCAGGGTACGCGTGCCTCGGCCTCGGGCGCGGGCGCGAACGGGGAATCGACCAGGCCCTCGGCGTGCAGCCGCGCGAACAGCGCTTCCGGGGTCATCGCGGCAGTTCGCGGGCGAGCTGGCGGAGCACACGCCCGACCAGCGCCGACTGGCCGACCACGGCGAGCGCGAGCAGCAACCATTCGGCGATGTCGAGATCGTGGTCGGCTTCGAGCAGCGCCTCGCCGAGCCCGGCGGTGATCGTCACCACCAGCGCCGCAGCGAGGCAGGCGAGCGGGTGCAGGTCGGGCACGACGCGGCGGTAGACCACGGCGGCCGCGACGGCCGCGGCGACGCAGACCGGGGCGATCCAGCGCGGCGCCGCGTCGTCGAAGATCCCGCTCAGCGCCAGCACGGTCAGCTGCAGCGCCGCCGCGGCGACGATCAGCCGCGGCCCCAGGCGGCTGCCGCGGCGGTGGCGCAGCACGAGCTCCCAGCCGGCGAGCGCGGCGAGGTTCAGTGCCAGCAGCGCCTGCTGCGGCACGCCGTAAAAGGCTTGCTCGAAGCCGTAGTGCGTCAGCCCCCACAGCACCAGCGCGGCGTCGGCGACCGCGAGCCAGGCCAGCCACAGCGCCGCCGACTGCCCGACCAGCACCCACGGCAGCATCAGCAGCGCCCAGCCGCGGAACAGCGCGTAGCCGTCAGCGCCGGTCTGGTAGATCTGGCCGTAGGCGGCCAGCAACGGGCCGATGCCGAGCGCCGCCAGCAGCAGCGCCAGACGGCCCGGCAGCCGCGCCAGCCCGAGCCGGTCGGCGGCGAGCACGAGCAGGACCAGCCCGGCTTCGAGCACCCCGAGCTTGACCAGCCGCGGCAGCTCGGCCCAGTTCCAGGCGACGAAGTAGACCACGCCCGCCAGGCACAGCAGCCCGCCGAGCGCGGCGAGCAGCCGCTCGAGGAAGCGCCGCCAGTCGACGGACGAGGGTGCGGCGAGCGCAAGCGCACGCGCCAGTGCCGCCGGCGGGAGCTTGCCGGCGGCGGCGAGGGCGTGGAGGTGGCGGACGAGCTCGGTGCGGTTCATGTCGCTCGGGCGGCTACGGACGTGCGCCCAGTGGAACAGAAGCCGTTCCGTCAGACTTGCTCGTTCCCGCTCAAACAGGTTCGAAGCTGACTTCCTGCTTCACCGAGGCTGCCCGGGGGAACGGCTTGGTTTTCGCCAATAAAACTCCCCACAGCAGGGAGCTTTACGCTGACGAGGCGACCGCATGCTCCCCCAGGTCTCACGACCTCTCCACAGGCTTCTGGTCTTGCGACCGGTTCCGGCGGAACTCGCCGTACCGAAACAGAGCGTAGTGATGCCTCGAAACGCTGTCAAAGCGGCGAAGCTGAAAACATTTGTGGGGCGTTGATCGTACACGACACCCCGAGCCGTTCAAATTTGCGCAAATGCGAGCAACTACCATGCAAACTGCTGGAGCCCGCCGCATCGAACAAGCGGCGATCCCGCCCGCAGCCCGCGCTTGTGCTGCGCCGCGGCGCGCCGCACGATGGCGGGCGGTCACGATCCAGGGAGCATCGCCGCATGTCCACCGCCTTCCAGAACCCCCCGCCCGAGGCGATCGCCGAACTGATCGGGCGCGTGCGGACCATCGCCGTCGTCGGCTTGTCGGCATCGCCCAGTCGCCCGAGCCACGGCGTCGCCCAGGCGCTGCAGCGCTACGGCTACCGGATCGTGCCGGTGAACCCGAACATCGAACACGCGCTCGGCGAGCGCGCCTACGCCAGCCTCGACGAGCTCCCCGAACCGGTCGACCTGGTCGACGTGTTCCGCGCGCCCGAGCACGTCGCCGGGATCGTCGACGATTGCATCTGCCTGAAAGTGCCGGCGCTGTGGCTGCAGGACGGCGTGGTCGACGCGGCAGCGGCGCAGCGCGCACGCGAGGCCGGGATCCTGGTGGTGATGGACCGCTGCCTGTGGCGCGACCGCGCCGCGCTCGGGATGTGAGCCGGGGCGCGACTCCGGGGCGCTCAGGTTTCGGAGTCGGGCCAGAATTCGGGGTCGAGCGTCTGCTCGACGGTGAACGGGCAGGCGTCCGGGAAGGTGTTCATCGGCAGCCGGGTTTCGACGGCGGCGTAGCGCCGCACCTTGCCGTAGGCGCGCTGGAAGCGCTCGGGCAACTGGTGGCGCAGACTGGGGCTCTCGTCGAGCAGAGCGTCGATGCCGATGCGCTGCTTGTTGATCGAAGCCACCCAACTGCTGCCACGGCGCTCCGGCTGGTGGCGCCATTTCAGCAGATGCAGCAGCAGCTCGGTCAGGCGGCTGCTCAGCGCCTGCCGCTCGCTCCCACCCATGCTCTCGATCTCCTCGGCCAGGTGCTCGGCATCGACGTCGCGCAAGCGCCCGGTCCGCAGCAGCGCGGCCTGCTCCTGCGTCCAGGCATGGAAATCGTCGGTGTAGCGGCTGCCCATGGCCGACCTCGTCGTGCTCGAGCCGAAACGGCGGCGCCCAGTATACGGCGGACTACTGGATCATCAGGAACATCGCTCCCTGGCCGCGCTGCACGTTCAGCAGCAGCGCGCCGCCGCCGGCGGCGGCCTGACGCAGCTCGTCGACGCTGGCGACCGGCTGGCGGTTGACGCTGACGATCACGTCGTTCTTGCGCAGCCCGGCGCGCGCGGCGGCGCTGCCGGGCTCGACCCCGCGCACCAGCACGCCCTGGAGCTCGCCGTAGGCCGGGTGGTTGGGCGGGATCTCGCCGAAGCTCGCGCCCTCGAGCCGCGGGCTCAGCGCGCGCCCGGCGGCCTCGTCGCCGCGGGCTTCGCCGATGCGCGCGGTGACGGTGAGCGGCTTGCCGTCGCGCACCAGATCGATGCGCGCGTCTTCTCCGACCCGCAGCAAGCCGATCGTGTTGCGCAGACTGGCCGAGTCGCGCACCGCACGGCCGTTGATCGCGGTGACCACGTCGCCGGCGCGGATGCCGGCCCGCTCGGCCGCCGAGCGCGGGCTGACCTGCGCGACCACGGCGCCCTGGTCCTGGCGCAGACCGAAGGCTTGCGCGAGCTGCGGCGTCAGGTCCTGCGCGGCGACGCCGAGCATGCCGCGGCGCACCTCGCCGTGCTTGACGATCTGATCCATCAGCTGACGCGCCATGTTGACCGGAATCGCGAAGCCGATGCCGACGTTGCCGCCGCTCGGCGCCAGGATCGCGGTGTTGATGCCGACCAGCTCACCCTTCAGGTTGACCAGCGCGCCGCCCGAGTTGCCCGGGTTGATCGAGGCGTCGGTCTGGATGAAGTCTTCGTAGCCCTCGATGCCGAGCCCCGAACGGCCGAGCGCCGAGACGATGCCCGAGGTCACCGTCTGGCCCAGGCCGAAGGGGTTGCCGATCGCGACCACGAAGTCACCGACGCGCAGCGCGTCGGAGTCGGCCAGCGGCAGTGCGCTCAGGTCATGCGCCGGCACCTGGATCACCGCGATGTCGGACTCGGGGTCGGAGCCGATCATCTTCGCGGCAAGCTGGCGGCCGTCGCGCAGCGTCACGGCGATGGTGTCGGCACCCTCGATCACGTGGTGGTTGGTCAGCACGTAGCCGCGCGCGGCGTCGACGATCACGCCCGAGCCGAGCGATTGCGTCTTGCGCTCGCGCGGCTGCTTCGGGAGGTTGAAGAAGTGGCGGAACACCGGGTCGTCGAGCAGCGGGTTGCGCTGCAGCTTGACGCGGCCCTCGGTGGCGATGTTGACCACCGCCGGAGTGGTGCGCTCGAGCATCGGCGCGAGCGAGGGCAGTTCCTGGCCGTTCACCGCGAGCGGCAGCGCGGCATCGGAGCAGGCGGCGGCGAGCAGCAGCGACACGGCAGCCAGCGGCGCCGCGAAGGCTTTGCGCAGGGAGCGTCGGGTCATGGGCGTCTTCGCATGGTCGGGTGGGAGGGAGGGAGGCGCTGCGCGCTAGCCAAGGCGGGCGCGCGGATCGAACGCCGCTTCGTCGCGCAGGCGCCGGAACAGTTCCTGCACCCGCGCCGAGTCGGTCGGCGGATTGACGATCAGCAGCCGCACGTACTGGTCGCCGGCCGGATCGCCCGGCAAGCCGCGGCTGCGCAGCCGCAGCTTCTGCCCGGACTGCGAGCCCGGCGGGATGCTCAGCGTCACGCGCCCGCCGAGGGTCGGCACCTCGACCTTGGCGCCGAGCGCCGCTTCCCACGGCGCGATCGGCAGCTCCAGCGTCAGGTCGCGGCCTTCGACCTTGTACAGCCGGTGCGGCAGCAGCTGGATCTCGAGGTAGAGGTCGCCGCTCGCCGCGCCGCCCTGGCCGGTCTCGCCTTGGCCGGCGAGGCGGATCTTCTGCCCGGCGCTCACGCCCGGCGGCACGCGCACGCTCAGCGTGCGCGCGTGCGCGCGTGCGCGACCGAAGGGATCGGGCTCGGCCGCCGCGAGCTGCACGGTCTTGGTCGTGCCGTGGAAGGCTTCTTCGAGCGTGACCTCAAGTGTGCCGCTGCGGTCGCCGCCCTCGCGCCGCGGCGGCTTCGGCGCACGTGCGCCGAAGCCGCGCGCACCGAACAGCGACTCGAAGAAGTCGCTGAAATCGGCGCCGGAAAAGCCCGCGCGCGGGTCGGGGCCGCCTGCGCCCGGTCGCTGCCAGCCCGGCGGCGGGCGAAAGTCCTGCCCGGGCCGGTAGTACGGCCCGAGCTGGTCGTAGGCGGCACGCTTCTCGGCGTCGCCGAGCACGGCATACGCCTCGGCGATCGTCTTGAAGTGCTCCTCGGCGTCGCGTTCCTTGCTGACATCGGGGTGATACTTGCGCGCCAGCCGCCGGTACGCCCGCTTGATCTCGGCATCCCCGGCGTCGCGGGCGACACCGAGGATCTTGTAGTAATCCTTGTATTCCATCCTTCAAGCTAACCCTTTGAAGCGGCAATGGAAACCCTTCAAATCAGCCCGCAAGCCCGCAAACCTGCCGCCGGTCCAACGAGGAGGGTCATCGACGTGGGCCACACCGGGCAGATAGCGAGCCGTCTACGGCGTACTACATGGGGCCAACTCCAGTTTCGTCAAGTACTCCCGGCATGGAGCCGACCGCTCTTTCAGTAGCGCGAGGTGCGCCGCAGCCTCGACACCGGTCGGCGCGGCGAAGCCGTGCCGCGAGCGCGTATACTCGGCGCCCGCGTCAACGCCCTGCTGCTCCGTATCCGCACCATGCTGACCGATACCCAAATCGCCGATCTGCTCGCCCGGGAGCAGACCAACGCCTTGACCCCGGACGAACAGCAAGCGCTCGCCGAACTGCGCGCCGCCCTCGCCGCGATCCGCTGGCCAGACGAAGCCGACAGCCTCGTCTTCAACCTGCACCGCGCTGCCGCCGGGCTGCTGACCCCTTCCGAACAGCAAGCGCTCGCCGACCAAGAGCCGCCCGGCACCAAGCTCGCGCGCCAGTACCGCGCCGCGGTCGACGGCACCGCCCCCGTCCCGGCCCCCTCAAGCCCTGCCGCGCTCGCCGAGCACCAAGCGCTGGTCGAGCTAGTGCGTCCCGGCAGCCTGATGGACAAGGCGGCGCTCGGCACCCTGCGCGCCGACGAACTGCTCGGCTCCGACCTCGACCACGCCGAGCGCCGCGAGTTGGTGTGCGTGCTCAAAGCCCCGCCGCTGCCCGACTCGTCGCACGAGGAGGTCGACGCCGCGGATGTCCTGGCGCGCGAGCTGCGCGCACGCCTGCGCCTGCGCCACCTCAAGCAGCAACTCGCCGAGCCGCCCGCTCCCCAGGCCAAGCAGCCCGCCCAGGCGATTACGCCCGAGGCGATCCAGGAGATCGTGCGCCAGACCGTCCGGGCCGTCGTGCCGACCGCCCTGCAAGAGGCCGCCCCCGCCAAGTCCGACCTCCCGGCGCGCATCTTCGTCGAGGCGATTGAGGTGTTCGAAGCCCGCCCGGAGGTCGCCGACACCAAGCGCACCCGCCAGCGCGTTCAGCACCTGCGCCATTGGGCGAATCTGTTCGGCGGGCTCGACGCCCAGGTTTCCGTGCTGTCCGACGACGAGCGCGTCGCCGCGGTCATCGCGCAGTTCCGCGCCGAAACGCTGCCGAGCGGCAAGCTCCGGAGCCTCGGCACGCAGCGGCAGTATTTCGGCGATCTCCAGAGCCTCGCCGATGCGTTGCACGCCGGCTTCGGGCCGGGCAGGAAGCGTCAGCGCTGGCTCGACCACAACGCCGTGCGGGCTGTCGGTTTCAGCCTCACCCGCAAAGAGAAGCGTCAGGCCAATAGCACCACCAAGAAGCGCGATGCCTTCTCGCCCGACGAGCTGCGCCTGATCTTCGAGCGCCCGGACCACACCTACCGGCACGCCTATCAGTTCTGGTCGCCAGTGATCGCCTTGTTTTCCGGCCTCATCTCGGCCGAAATCGGACAGCTCCACACCGCCGACGTGCGTGAGGTCGGCGGCGTGCTGGTGTTCGATGTACTCACCGAGGACACCGACGACGACCGCAGCGTCAAAACCGAGCACCGCCGTCGGCTGGTGCCGCTTCATCCGCGCTTGCTCGACCTCGGCTTCGGCGACTATCTCGGCCAGCGTCGACAGGAAGTCGGCCCGGACGGCTGGCTGTTCGACGGCCTCAATCGCAATCACGCGGCCGAGCGCTCGCACGGCCACAGCATCACCGAGCACTTTGTCAGCGAGAAACGGAAGCTCGGCCTCACATCGCGGCGCAAGGCGTTCTACAGCTTCCGGCACACCTTCCACGGTGCGCTCGTCGAGGCCGATCTACAGGACGCGGTGCGCACGTACTTGATGGGGTATGAGGCGAGCGACATGGGCAATCGCGCTTACCGCTTGTCGCCCGAGAAGCTGGCGCTGCTCGCCCACGCGGCGATCATCAAGGCACTCGCCGAGACGGACGCGGCGATCAACTGGACCAAGATCGGCGCCATCGGGCCAAGCCGCGGCTGCCGCCCGCGCGGTCCGTGCTACCCTCGATCCGCTCGCCAACCCGGAGGCTATGACGATGAAGGCAACCATCCGCGGCGTCGATGCTGACCTCAAGCGCGAGGCCGATGCGGTGCTCGCCGACCTCGGCTTGTCCACGCCCGAGGCGATCAACGTGTTCTTGCGTCAGGTGGTGCTGCGCGGCGGGTTGCCGTTCGACCTCAAGCTGCCTCGACCGAACGCCGAAACGCTCGAGACCTTCGCCGACACCGACGCCGGGCGCGACATCACCACCCACGCCGACGCCGAAGCGATGTTCGAGCACCTCGGCATCTGAATGCTGACCCCACGCACCACCAAGCGGTTCTAGCGAGACGTGGAGCGCGCCAAACGCCGCGGCAAGGACATGGCGAAGCTCAAGGCGATCATGGCTGCGCTGGTCGCGCAGCAGACGCTACCGCCGCGCCACCGCGACCACGCCCTCGTCGGCAACTACATCGGCCGCCGCGAGTGCCACGTCGAGCCCGACTGGCTGCTGATCTACCTGTCGGATCGCGACGCCGGCACGATCACGTTCGAGCGCACCGGCACGCACGCCGATTTGTTCGAGTAGCCCGCCCTGCGCGGGCTCTTTCGTGCTGCCCCGCTGGTGCCCGGAAGCAGGCGACGGCGACCGCCTCGGCCCGCCGCAGGATGCAGACAAACGATCGTACTCCTGCACCCCGAAAAACAGCCAAAACCCTATGCAGACAAGACAGTGTTTGCTATTTTCTGCACCCTCAATTAAACTGCACCCCATTAACTGCACACTAGCAAGGGAGCATCACCATGACGACGTGGGCATACGGGAGAGTCAGCACCGTCGGTCAGACCGCCGACAACCAGCGTCTGGAAATCGAAACTGCCGGCTACCGCGTCGACCGCTGGTTGGCCGACGAAGGCGTGAGTGGCAAGGTTCCGGCGCTGGAGCGCCCGAAGCTCGCCAAACTGTTCGACGCCGACACCGGCGCCCTCCCCGGCGACACGCTCATCGTCAGCAAGATCGACCGCCTCGGTCGCGACGCTGCCGACGTGCTCCGCACCGTCGACCACTTCGCCGCCCGCGGCGTCAAGGTGAAGGTGCTCCAGCTCGGCGACACCGATCTGACCAGCCCGGCCGGCAAGCTGATCTTGACCGTGCTGTCGGCCATCGCGGCGATGGAGCGCGATCTGCTCATCGAGCGCACCCAGGCCGGCCTACAGCGCGTCAAAGCGGAAGGCGCCAAGCTCGGCCGCCCCGCGCGCCTGACCGAGGCGCAGCGCGCGGAGATTCGCCAGCGCCACGCGCGCGGCGAGTCGAAGAAGTCCCTCGCCGCCATCTTCAACGTCAGCCGCCCGACCGTCGACGCCGCCGTCGCAAACGCCTGATCGTCGGTCGCAGGGGTACTCACACCGCGAGTACCCCCGCGCCCCCCGAAGTCCTAGAGCGTGTTATGAACTGCCGGCGAGAGTGGCGATGATCTTGGGTAGCATCAGGCAGACGAAGACGACAAAGTGCAGCCCGGCCAGCGTCTGCGCCAAGCGCTCGTAATCGCGGGCCAGGCGACGAAAGCGCGCCACCCAGCCGAAGCGGCGTTCGACCACCCAGCGGCGCGGCAACAGCACGAAGCCGCGCTTGGCTTCGGTGTGCTTGATGACCGCCAACTGGATGCCATGGGCTTTGGCGGCGCTGGCGGCGGCCTCGCCGGTATACCCTTGATCAACAAAGGCGATCTCGACGTTGTCGCCGCTCACCGCCTGAACCTGTTGGGCCCACCCCCGCGACCTGCGCACGGTCCTGCTCGTTGGCCGGCGTCACGTGCAGCGCCAGGAGGTGGCCGAGCGTGTCCACAGCCAGGTGGACCTTGGAGCCGCGCCGGCGCT
>JBDHRG010000034.1:0-25180 GCA_039807445.1 Candidatus Competibacteraceae bacterium | reverse complement strand
CGGCCTCGACCAGGGCGCGGATGGTGGCGTGGTCCGAGCTGGCGGGGCCGAGCGTGGCGATGATCTTGGCGTTGCGGGTTCTGCGCATGGCGTCTCCAAAAAAGAAGGGCTCTGCGGCCAGCGAGCGTCCGAGAGCCCCGAGGGGGGTCCAGCGTGGAGGAAAACGGTCTTACTTGGCGCTGGCCAGCGCCAGCGTGGTGTCGAGCATGCGGTTCGAGAAACCCCACTCGTTGTCGTACCAGGCCAGCACCTTGACCAGGCGGCCGCTGACGCGGGTCTGGCTCGCCTCGTAGATCGACGAAGCCGGGTGGTGGTTGAAGTCGACCGAAACCAGCGGCTCGTCGTTGTAGGCGAGGATGCCCTTGAGCTCGCCGCCGGCGGCATCGCGCAGGATCGCGTCGATCTCGGCCTTCGAGGTTTGGCGCGCCGCGGTGAAGGTCAGGTCGACCAGCGAGACGTTGATCGTCGGCACGCGCACCGCGAAGCCGTCGAGGCGCCCGGCCAGATCGGGCAGCACCAGTCCGACCGCGGCGGCGGCGCCGGTCTTGGTCGGGATCAGCGACTGCGTCGCCGAGCGCGCGCGGCGCAGGTCGGAATGGTAGACGTCGGTCAGCACCTGGTCGTTGGTGTACGAATGTATCGTCGTCATCAAACCGTTCTCGAGGCCGATCACCTCGTGCAGCGGCTTGACCAGCGGCGCCAGGCAGTTGGTGGTGCACGAGGCGTTCGAGATCACCGTGTGCTCGGCCTTCAGCACCCGATGGTTGACGCCATAGACGACGGTCGCGTCGACGTCATCGCCGCCCGGCGCCGAGATCACCACCTTGCGCGCGCCGGCGGCGAGGTGCGCGCTCGCCTTGGCCTTGCTGGTGAACAGCCCGGTGCATTCGAGCACCACGTCGACGCCGAGCTCGTGCCAGGGCAGCTCCGCCGGGTTGCGCTGCGCCGTCACGCGGATGCGGTCACCGTTGACCACCAGGTGCTCGCCGTCGACCGCGACCTCGCCGGCGAAGCGCCCGTGCACGGTGTCGTAGCGCGTCAGGTGGGCGTTGGTCTTGGCGTCGCCGAGGTCGTTGATCGCCACGACCTCGATCGCGGAGCGCCTGTCGCTCTCGTACAGCGCGCGCAGCACGTTGCGGCCGATACGTCCGTACCCGTTGATCGCCACCCTGATCGTCATCGCCGTTTCTCCGCTCGGGCAGCCCGGAGACCGCCATGGATTCGATAAATGTAGTATTACTACAAACAATGGCGATCATCAAGCGGTTATCAGCGATTTATGTAGTTTTAATACAAACTTAATCCTACGGTGCAACTACCCTCTCGCCGGCCGCGAGCACCCGCGTCACATTGGACTGGCAGCGCAGCGGAAGGCTAGCCTCGTGGGTGTTGCCCCGCCGAGGCCCACCGATGTCCACGCCCGCTCCCGCCCCACCCGCGCCGGCCGGCATCCGCATCGGCAGCCCCGAGTTCGCGCGGCTGCGCCGGGCGGTGTTCGTCGGCGGCTTCGCCACCTTCGCGCTGCTGTACTGCGTGCAGGCGCTGCTGCCGCTGCTGGCAGCGGGCTACGGGCTGTCGCCGGCGCGCGCGAGCGCGGCGCTGTCGGCGGCGACCGGGGCGATGGCGCTGGCGCTGATTCCGGCGAGCGTGGTTTCGGACCGCCTCGGCCGCCGGCCGCTGATGGTGGGGGCGCTGTTCGCATCGGCACTGCTGTCGCTCGCCGCCGCGGGCAGCGGCGACTTCGTGCAGCTGGTCGTGCTGCGCGCGCTCGAGGGCATCGCGCTGGCCGGGCTGCCGGCGGTGGCGATGGCGTACCTGAGCGAAGAGATGGAACCCGGCGGGCTGGCCACCGCGATGGGGCTGTACATCGGCGGCAATGCGCTCGGCGGCATGAGCGGCCGCCTCCTCGCCGCCTGGCTGAGCGAGCTCGCCTCATGGCGGATCGCGCTGGCGGTGATCGGCGCGCTTGGCCTGCTCGCGGCCTTCGCCTTCCGCGCCAGCCTCCCGCCCTCGCGCCGCTTCCGGCCGCGGCCGCTGCACCCGGCGGCGCTGTGGGACAGCGCGCATGCCCACTTCGGCGACGCCGGCCTGCCCTGGCTGTTCGCACTCGGCTTCCTGCTGATGGGCTGCTTCGTCAGCGTATACAACTACCTCGGCTTCCGGCTCGGCGCCGCACCCTTCGCGCTGAGCACCGGCCAGATCGGCTGGATCTTCGCGCTGTACCTGCTCGGCACCGTCAGCTCGACCTGGGCGGGGCGGCTCGCCGACCGCGTCGGCTTGCGACGCGTGCTGTGGGCCTTCACCGCGCTGATGCTGGCCGGGCTGCTGCTGACGCTGTCGGCGCCGCTGGCACTGATCGTCGCCGGCGTCGGCCTGCTCACCGTCGGATTCTTCGGCGCACACGCGATCGCGAGCAGCTGGGTCGGCCGCCGCGCACGCCAGGCGAAGGGCCTGGCTTCGGCGCTGTACCTGGCCGCCTACTACCTCGGCTCGAGCGTGCTCGGCACCGCGTCGGGCCTGCTGTGGCACGTCGACGGCTGGCGCGGCGTCGTCGCCGCGCTCGCCGCCTGCCTGCTCGCCTGCCTGGCGATCGCGCTGCGTCTGCGCCGGCTGGAACCGCTGGCGACAGGGCGGTGATGTCGCTCGACCCCGGGTCCGGCCAGACGGCGCCGGGGAGATGGGCGGCGCAGGGCGGGTCAGGCCGAAGGCCGCAACCCGCCGCTCTGTGCCGAGCCATTCGGCAAGTTACGCCACTGAACAGCGCCGGCAAGCCAGGGACAGCAGTTCGGCGAGCCGGGAAGCGACGGGGATGGGGCGCCCGGACGCGTACGCTTCAGCGGCCCCGTTCGAGGCGTTCGGCGCAGGCGACGCAGTGCTCGGTCCACGGTAGCGCGGCGAGGCGCGCCAGGGCGATGTCGGCGCCGCAGGCGCTGCAGACGCCGTAGTCGCCGCTGTCGATCCGCGCGATCGCCTTGCGGATCGCGCGCAGCTGCGCGCGCGTGTCGAAGCCGAGCGTGGTGACCACGTCGTCGTCTTCGCGCTCGATCGCCTGCTCGGCCGAATCCTTGTCCGGCGGCGCCTCGGTGTGGTGGATGCGCGCCTCGATGTGCGCGAGTCGCTGCTCGAGCTCGGCGGCGCGGGCTTCGAGCAGACGGCGGGTGTCGGAGAAGTCGGTCATCGGGGATGCTCCGGGCGGGGCCTTCCCTATTTGATGTAGCACCACGGCGCGGTATCCGCCCGGCGCGATCCGTATATCGCGCGATATCGCGCGCCACGCCGTGGTTGGCCGATGCGAACATCCGAAGGATCAATACCTTGCCGATCAGACGGGCAGACGCTGATGCATTCCACGGCCGGCGCGCAGCCAAACACCCCGCGCTCGGGCGCCGCGGCCACCTAGACTGGCGGCTGAGCTCGTCTCGCTCGCGACACACGGAGATACCGCCATCATGCACGCCTCGCTGCTGCGGCCGGGATTGCTGATCCTGGCGCTGCTGTCCATGGCCGGCGCCGCGGCCGCGCCGCTCGGCGGCAGGGTCGTTGCCTTCGGCGACAGCCTGTCCGACGTCGGCAACGACTTCGCCCTCACCCTCGGAGCGGTTCCGCCACCGCCGCGCTACGACCGCGGCCGCTTCACCAACGGCCCAATCTGGGCGGAGCCGCTGGCGGAGGCGCTGGGTGCGGCACTGAAGCCCTCGGAAGGCGGCTTCGACCTCGCCGACAGCGTGTCCTTCGCCTACGGCGGCGCCGGTACCCAGCGCACCCCGAACCCGACCCCGGGCGGTTTCCTCGTGCCGGGCGTGCTCGGCCAGGTCGCGCTCTACCGCGACGCGCTCGCCGGGCAGCCGGCCGACGGCAGCGCACTGCACGTGCTGTGGGGCGGCGCCAACGACTACCTGCTCGGCCTGACGACCGACCCGAGCGCGTCGGTGGGTAACATCGAGACCGCGATCGAGGAGCTTTACGCGCTCGGCGCGCGCCATGTCCTGGTGCCCAACCTGCCGGACCTCGGTGCGACGCCGATCGCGCAGGCGCTCGGCGCCGGCGCCGCACTGAGCGCGCTGACCGACGCGCACAACAGCCTCTTGCGACAGGCGCTCGCCGACCTGGGCGCCTCGCTGACCGGGATCTCGCTGACGCCCCTGGATGTGCACGCACTGTTCGCGCGCATCCTCGCCGATCCGGCGGCGTTCGGCTTCGGCAGCGGCGTCGTCGCCGGCCCGGCCTCGGGCTGCCTGCTGCCACCGTTCGACTGCTCGCCGGTCGGCTTCGACACCGACGCCTTCTTCTGGGACGAACAGCACCCGAGCACCGCCGTGCACCGGCTGATCGCCGAAGCCGCGCGCGGCGCGCTGGGCATCCCCGAGCCCCCCGCCTGGGCGCTGCTCGCCGCCGGTTTCGTCGGCTTGGCGGCGCGGCGCCTCAGCCCTCGCGCAGCGTGCGCAGCGGCGGCTGGTCGAGCACGGCGCGCGTGCCGGCCAGCCCGGCGAGGCTGACGCCGAGCGTGCCGGCGAGCGCGCCGATCAGCCACAGCACCGGGCTGGGCGCGTAGGCGAAGTGGAACACGCGCTCGGCCAGCACCCAGCCGAGCAGCGAGGCGGCGAAGGCGGCGAGCAGGCCGGCGGTCAGTCCGAGCAGCGCGAACTCGGCCAGCAAGCCCTTCAGCACCACCGCGCGCGGCGCACCGAGGGTGCGCACGATCGCGCTCTCGAAGCGGCGCTCGTCGCGCGTCGCCTGAACCGCGGCGGCGAGCACGGTGAAGCCGGCGGCGAGCGTGAACAGGAACACGTACTCGACCGCCTGCGTCACGCGCTCGATGATGCCGCGCACGCGCTGCATCAGCGCATCGACGTCGAGCACCGTCACCGAGGGGAAGGCGCGCACCAGCTCGAGCAGCACGGCGTTGCGCGCCGCGGGCAGGTGGAAGCTGGTGATCCAGGTGCCGGGAAGCGCCTCGATCACCCCGGGCGGGAACACGACGAAGAAATTGACGTTGAACGAATCCCACTCGACGCTGCGCAGGCTGGCGACCTCGGCCTCGACCGCTTCGCCGGCGACCTCGAAGCGCAGTCTGTCGCCGAGCGCCAGCCCCAGCGTCTGCGCCAGCCCCTGCTCGACCGAGACCAGCGCCCGGCCGCGCTCGGCCGGCGTCCACCAGCGCCCGGCGACGATGCGGTTGTCGGGCTGCGGCGTGTCGGCCCACGACAGGTTGAACTCGCGCTCGACCAGGCGCTGCGCGCGCGGATCGTCCGGATAGTCGGCGGCCGACACCGCTCGGCCGTCGACGCGTGTCAGCCGGCCGCGCACCATCGGGTACAGCGTCACCTCGCCGCTGCCCTGGCGGTGCAGGAAGTCGCGCAGCGGCGCGACCTCGTCGGGCTGGATGTTGATCAGGAAACGGTTCGGCGCGTCCGCCGGCAGGCTCGCGCGCCACTCGGCGAGCAGGTCCGAGCGCACCAGTGTCAGCACCAGCAGCGCCATCAGCCCGGCACCGAGCGCGACCACTTGCGCCACCGAGGCCGGCCCGCGCCGCGCGACGTTGGTGAAGCCGAAGCGCCAAGCGACGCCGACCCGGCCGCGCAGCCGCGCCAACCCCTGCAACAGCGCCCACGCCACCAGCGCCAGCAGCACCAGCGCCGCGGCGAGCCCGCCGAACACCAGCGCCGCCAGCCGCGCCTCGTCCGCCTGCCACAGCACCAGCCCGGCGACCGCGACGGCGGCCGCGGCGTAGGTGCCGATGCCGGCGCCGTCGGCGACCGGCAGGTCGCGGCGCAGCACGCGCAGCGGCGACACGCGCCGCAGGCTCAGGATCGGCGGCAGCGCGAAGCCGAGCAGCGCCAGCAGCCCGGTCGCGAGCGCCGCCGGCAGCGGCCGGATCGACGCCGGCGGCAGCGCGCCGCCGACCAGCGCGCCGAGCAGCCGGGTCAGCCCCGCTTGCGCGCCGAAGCCGAGTGCGGCGCCGAGCAGGCCGGCGGCGAGCCCGAGCAGCGCCAGCTCGAGCGCATAGATCGCCGCGACCGCGCCCTGGGTGGCACCCAGCGTGCGCAGCACCGCGACCGCATCGCGGTGGCGTGCGGCGAAGCGCCGCGCGGCGATCGCGATGCCGACGCCGGCGACGATCACCGCGACCACCGAAGCCAGCCCGAGGAAGCGCTGCGCGCGCTCGAGTGCTGCGCGCAGCTCGGGGCGGGCGTCGGCGAGCCCCTGCACTTGCGCGTTGACCGGCAGTCGCGGCGCCGTCCAGGCGCGGTACGCCGCGACCGCCTCGGGCTCGCCGGCGAGCCCGAGGCGGTGCTGCACGCGCGAGCCCGTCTGCACCAGCTGCGTCGAAGCCATGTCGTCGAGCGCCATCAGCAGCCGCGGCGCGATGCTGAACAGCTCGCCGCCGCGATCGGGCTCGAAGGCCAGCACCTTGACCACGGTGAACTCGCGCGCGCCGAGCTCGATGCGCGCGCCGACGCCGACGCCGAGCGCGGCGAGCAGCCGCTCGTCGAGCCACACCGTACCCGGCGCCGGCAGCGCTGCGGTCGGCACGGCGTCGCCGAAGGGCGCATCGCTGACCGCGAGCTGGCCGCGCAGCGGGTAGCCGGCGCCGGCGGCCTTGACCTCGGCCAGCGCCGAGCGCTCGCCGGCCAGCACGACGCTGGGGAAGCTCAGCGTGCGCGCGACGGCGAGCCCGCGTGCGGCGGCCTCGCGCTCGAAGTCTGCCGGCAGCGGCGCCGGCGCAGCCAGCACCAGGTCAGCGGCGAGCAGTTCGGCGCCCTGGCGCTCGAGTGCGCCGCGGATGCGGTCGGTGAAGAAGCCGACCGCCGCGGTCGCGGCGACCGCGATCACCAGCGCCAGCGCCAGCAAGCCGAGTTCGCCGCCGCGGGCATCGCGCACCAACCCGCGCAGCGCGAAACGGCAGAGGTGGGCGGCATGCATCGTCGTCCCCTCAGACCGATGCGGCGGCGAAATCGGCCGCCGCATCGACGCCGTCGGCGCCGAGCAACCGGCCCGCCTCGAGCTCGAGCCGCCGCTCGCAGCGTTCGGCCAGGCGCGCATCGTGCGTCACCAGCACCAGCGTCGTGCCCTGCTCGCGGTTCAGCGCGAACAGGAGCTCGATCACCGCTTCGCCGGTGCGACGGTCGAGGTTGCCGGTGGGTTCGTCGGCGAACAGCACGCTGGGCCGCGGTGCGAAGGCGCGCGCGATCGCGACGCGCTGCTGCTCGCCGCCCGAAAGCTGCGCCGGGTAGTGCCGCGCGCGCGCACCGAGCCCGACGCGCTCGAGCACGTCGCGCGCGCGTGCCTCGGCATCGGGCTGGGCGGCGAGCTCGAGCGGCAGCATCACGTTCTCGAGCGCGGTCAGCCCCGGCAAGAGCTGGAAGGACTGGAACACGAAGCCGACGCGCTCGGCGCGCAGCCGCGCGCGGCCGTCTTCGTCGAGCGCGCCGAGCTCGGCGCCGGCCAGCCAGACGCGCCCGCGGCTGGGCAAGTCGAGTCCGGCCAGCAGGCCGAGCAAGGTCGACTTGCCCGAGCCCGAGGCGCCGAGGATCGCCACCCGCTCGCCGGCGCCGATCGCCAGATCCACACCGGCGAGGATGGTCAGGCCCCCGTCGGGGCCGTCGACTTGCTTGCCCAGATTTTCTGCCCGTACGATCGCTTCCATCGTCCAAACCGCCTCGTAGCCGAAAGGGAACCCGATGCGCCTGTACCGCCTGCTGCTGCTCGTCTTCGCCGCACTGCTGCCCTGGTCCGCCGGGGCGGCGCCCGGCACCGTGCTGGTGCTCGGCGACAGCCTCAGCGCCGGCTTCGGCATCTCCCCCGAGCAGGGCTGGGTGCGGCTGCTCGCCGAGCGCATCGAGGCGCGCGGCCTGCCCTGGCGCGTGGTCAACGCCAGCATCAGCGGCGACACCACGCGCGGCGGCCTCGCACGGCTGCCCGAACTGCTGGCGCGCGAGAAGCCCGCCCTGGTGATCCTCGAGCTCGGCGGCAACGACGGCTTGCGCGGCCTGCCGCTCGCCGAGCTGCAAGGCAATCTGTCACGGATGATCGACGCGGCCAAGGGCACCGGCGCACGCGTGCTGCTGCTCGGCATGCGCATCCCGCCGAACTATGGCCCCCGCTACACCGAGAGGTTCCACGCCACCTACGCCGAGCTCGCCGAGCGCCACGGCATCCCCTGCGTCGAATTCTTCCTCGACGGCGTCGCCGGCGAGCCCGCGCTGATGCAGGGCGACGGCATCCACCCCAACGCCGCGGCGCAGCAGCGGCTGCTGGAGAACGTGTGGCCGACGCTGGTGCCGATGCTGCGGGGGTGAGACGCAGCCGACCTCAGCGTAGCTCCTCGACCTTGATCAGCAGCACCCGTTCCTGCGAAGCGCGGTCGCGGGTCGAATGGCCGACGGCGCTGCGATCGGTGCTGCGGGTCTGGTACGAGCCGCCGATCACCAGCCATTCGCCGAGGCGGCCGCTGAGCGTGGTCGAGGCGGCGGAGCGGTCGAAGCGACCGCCGCCCTGGGCGCTCTCGGTGCGCCGCTCGGGGGTGATCTCGACGACGACCTCGACGCCGTTGACGCGCGGGCGCACGGCGAAGCCGGTGGATACGTTCCGGTACGCAAGCTGCGCGACGAACCCGCCGACGTAGTTCGGCGACACGGCGTCGACCACCGGTACTTCCTGGCCGACGGCGATGAAGGCCTCGCCGCCGTCGATGACCTGCACGGTCTGGGTGACGTCGTCGTTGCGGCGGGTGCCGTAGTGCCTGCGCTCGAGGCGCCCGGACGCAGCGACGCCATCGGGCGAGATCACCGCCGTGCCGCCGCGCAAGCCGCCGCCGCGGTTCTCGAATTCGTCGAGTCCGGCCTGGCGCACGCTGACCAAGAGCCGCGCGCGTGCGGTATCGAGCTGGATCACGGCGTCGAGCACCTGCTGGATGCGTTCGGGGGTGGCGCGCACCACCAGTTCGTAGCCTTCGCCGGTGACGGCGCCGCGGCCGGCGAGCAGCGGGCGCAGCAGCGGCACCAGCTCGTCAGCGGTGCGGTACTGCAAGGGGATGACTTCGATCCGGTCGGCGGTCTGGGCGGGGGCGGTGCCCAGCCACAGCGCGGCAAGCCAGGGCAGCAGCAGGCGCAGCAAGGGCTTCATCTCGGGCCTCCAGAGGGGGTAGCCCGCGCAGGGGGCGGGCCTGATCGCCATCTTATCGGCCGCGCACCGCGACGGTTGAGGCGGCGAGCGACGCCGATGCGGCTGCGGCCTCAGCCGAGCAGGATCAGCCCCCAGACCGCGGCAGCATTCAGCAGCGAGACGAACACGGCGGCCGAACCGATGTCCTTGGCGCGGCCGGAGAGCTCGTGGTGCTCGGGGCCGATGCGGTCGACGGTGGCCTCGATGCCCGAGTTCAGCAGCTCGACGATCATGATCAGCAGCAGGCTGCCGATCAGCGCGGCACGCTCGAGCGGGGTGTCGCCGAGCCACAGCGCCAGCGGCGACAGCAAAAGGACGAGGAGGCCTTCCTGACGGAAGGCCTCCTCGTTGCACCAGGCAGCCTCCAGGCCGGCCCACGAACAGTGGGCGGCCTTGATCAGGCGGCGCAAGCCGGTGTACGGCTGGTTCGCCATCGAGCGCGACGGCTTACCCCAGCGCCTTCAGCGCCGCCGCGTAGTCGGGCTCGTCGGCGATCTCGCCGACCAGCTGGGTGTGGACGACCTGGTCGTTGGCGTCGAGCACCACCACCGCGCGCGCGGTGATGCCGGCCAGCGGGCCGTCCTCGATCAGCACGCCGTAATCCTTGGCGAAGTTGCGCGAGCGCATCATCGACAGCGGAACCACGTTGTCGAGCTTTTCGCCGGTGCAGAAGCGGCCCTGCGCGAACGGCAGGTCGGCCGAGACGATCAGCACCACGGCGTCGGGGTGGGCCTTGGCGTGCTCGTTGAACTTGCGGGTCGAGAGCTGGCAGGTCGGGGTGTCGAGGCTCGGCACGATGTTCAGCAGCTTCTTCTTGCCGGCGTAGTCGGCCAGGTGCACGTCGCCCAAGCTGGCGTTGACCAGGTGGAAGTCGGGCGCCTTACTGCCGACGGCCGGCAGCTCGCCATTGGTGGTGACCGGATTGCCCTTCAGCGTCACGGTGGCCATCGCGATGATCTCCTTTTTCTTTATCAGGCAGGGGGGGCGGCCGGAGCCGACGGTGCCTCATTCTTCGATCGAGGCGGCGTAGGCGGCAGCGTCGAGCAGACCGTCGGGGCGGCCGCTGGCGTGCAGCCTGAACAGCCAGCCGTCGCCGTAGGGGTCCTGGTTGACCAGTTCGGGCGTCTCGGCCAGCGCCTCGTTGACCTCGATCACTTCGCCGGCCACCGGCGCGTAGATGTCGGAGGCGGCCTTGACCGACTCGACCACGGCGCAGGCTTCGCCGGCGGCGACGACGCGGCCGACCTGCGGCGCCTCGACGTAGACCAGGTCGCCGAGCGCGGTCTGCGCATGATCGCTGATGCCGATGGTCAGGCTGCCGTCGGCTTCGACGCGGATCCACTCGTGCGAGCGGGTGTAGTGCAGATCGGCGGGAATCTCGCTCATCGTTGTTCGTCCTCTCGCGCTGCGGCCCGCGCCGCGGGCCGATGGTCGGAGCGCCGCTTGCGGCGTGGCGCAGACTATAGGGGCTGCTTCGTGAGGCTGCCAGCCGGGATCGTTCTTCCTCACCCCTCAGCCGCGCGGAACCCGCCCCATCAGGTAGAACTCGGGGTTGGGGCGCATGCCGGTCAGGCCGACCAGGCGATTCGACAGGCCGAAGAAGGCGGCGATCGCGCCGATGTCCCAGATGTCGTCGTCGCTGAAGCCGGCGCGCCTCAGGGGCTCGAAGTCGGCTTCCTCGACGTGGTTGGCATCGAACGCAATGCGCAGCGCGAAGTCGAGCATCACGCGCTGGCGCGGGCTGATGTCGGCGCGGGTGTGGTTGACGGCGAGCTGGTCGGCGAGATACGGGTTCTTGGCGTAGATCCGCACCAGCGCGCCGTGCGCGACCACGCAGTATTCGCACTGGTTGGCGGCGCTGGTCGCGACCACGATCATTTCGCGCTCGGCCTTGCTCAGGCCGCTGTCGCGCTCCATCAGCGCGTCGTGGTAGGCGAAGAAGGCGCGGAACTCGTCGGGCCGGTGCGCGAGCACCAGGAACACGTTGGGGATGAAGCCGGCCTTCTCCTGCACCGCGAGGATGCGCGCGCGGACGTCCTCGGGCAACGCGTCGAGCTCGGGCACGGGAAAGCGGCTGATCGCTTCGGACACGGGTTTTCTCCTTTTCGGGTGATGGGGGATGAGGGATGAGGGAGGGGTCCGCGCGGCACTCGTCCCCCTCGATCATCGCCCTTCCTGATGTCCAGCGGATGCGCCACGCAGCCGCCCGGACAGCGGGATGTCGGCGCATGGTTCAGGCCGACGCGAATGTCCGGTAGCGCTCGCCGATGCGCTCGTCGTAGCGGTTCTTGTGGTAATCGGGGCCATTGTAGCGCAGCGCGAAGCCGGCCCAGTCGCGGCGCGTCAGCGCGGCGTGCATCGAGCCGTGCGACAGGATGAAGGCGACGAAGGTTTGCAGGTGTTCGGCCTCGCCGCGCGCCATCGCGCGCACGAAGTCTTCGACCGCGGCGAAGCCGGCCGACGCGTGGTTCAGGCCGAGGATCTGGAACATGCCCCACGAGCACGACTTCAGCGCCGCCTCGGCGTCGAGCGCGTACGCGCGCGCGAGCCGACCGTACTGCGCCGACGCCTTGCCGTAGCCGCCCCAGCTCGGGTTCGACAGATCGGGCACCTGCGCGGCGAAGCGGCCTTCGGTCAGCTTGTGGAACAGGTGGCGCTCGAACAGAATGGTCGGTCGGCCCTGCGCGTCGAAGGCGTTGCGCCCCGACTCGACCGCGGCGACCGCGCGGATCGCGGCGACCTCGCAGCCGAGCCGGGCGGCGGCATCGGCGTAGTCCTGAGGTGCCAGCGCGGCATGCGGTCCCGGCGTGAACAGCGCGCCCAGCCCGGCCGGCATCGCTTCCGGCGCCGCCGGCGCAGCGGCTTCCGCCGGGCCTTGCAGCGCCTGCCAGGTGTGGCCGCCGACGTCGATTCGCCCGTCGGGGTGTTCCATGCCGACGACTTCGCGCTGGAACGCCTTGATCGCCGCCTCGGTACGCGGGCCGAAGTCGCCGTCGGCCGTGAGCGGCGGCAGGTCGAGGCGCGCGACGAAGCGGTCGAGCAATTGCTGGACCTGGCTCACGTCGGCGGCGCGGTTGGCGCCGCCGAGCCCCACGGATGCGCTGAGACCGGGCATGGGCTTTCTCCTTTCAGCCGGACCGGCATCGTGCCGGCCCCGCAAGTCTGGCCCGCGCACGGTAGGGCGCAAGGCGGCGGCTACCGCCCCGCCGACTTGCGCACCAGCAGCAGCACCGGCAACAGCCCGGTCAGCACCAGCGTCAGCGCCGGCAGCGCCGCGCGCTCCCATTCGCCCTCCGAGGTCAGCTCGAAGATCCGCACGGCGAAGGTGTCCCAGCCGAAAGGGCGCAGCATCAGCGTCGCCGGCTGCTCCTTCATCACGTCGACCAGCACCAGCAGCGCCGCACTGAGCACGCCCGGGCGCAGCAGCGGCAGGTAGACGCGTGTCAGGATCTGGCGCTGGCCGGCGCCGAGGCTGCGCGCGGCTTCGACCAGGCTCGGGCGGATGCGCTCGAAGCCGCTGTCGACCGGGCCGTAGGCGACCGCGAGGAAGCGCACCGCATAAGCGAGCAGCAGCGCCCACACCGAGCCGCGCAGCACCGCGTCGAGCTCGATGCCGAAACCGGCCAGCACCGTCGCCAGCCCGCGGTCGATCCAGGTGAACGCGATCATGATGCCGACCGCGAGCACCGAGCCCGGCAGCGCGTAGCCGAGCGTGGCGATGCGCACCGAAGCCCGCAGCCCGCGGCTCGGCCAGTGCCGCCGGGCATAGGCCAGCACCAGCGCGCCGGCGACGGTGAACAGCGCCGCGCCGCCGCCCAGGACCAGCGTGTGGCCGAGGCGCGTCCAGTACTGGGCGTCGAGCTCGCGGGCCAGGTTCGGCACCACCCACAGTGCGAGCTGCGCCATCGGGATGCCGAAGCCGAGCGCGAACACCAGCGCGCAAACGCCGCTCGCCGCCCAGGCGCGCGCGCCGCGCAGGCGGATCGGCGTGTCGCGCGCCGGCGCGCCGCTGGCAACGTAGCGCGCCCGCCCGCGCAGCTTGCGCTCGCCGAACACACCGAGCGCGACCAGCAGCAGCAGCAGCGAAGCGAGCTGCGCCGCGGCCTCGACCTTGAAGAAGCCGAACCAGGTCTTGTAGATCGCGGTGGTGAAGGTGTCGAAGTTGAAGGTGGCGACGGTGCCGAAATCGGCCAGCGCTTCCATCAGCGCCAGACCGATGCCAGCGGCGATCGCTGGCCGCGCCCCGGGGATGGCGACGCGCAGGAACGCTTCACGCGGCCGGTAGCCGAGCGCGCGCGCCGCTTCGAGCTGGCTGCGCCCCTGGCCGAGGAAGGCGCTGCGCGCCAGCATGTAGACGTAGGGGTACAGCGCCAGCGTCATCACCGCCACCACGCCGCCGGTCGAGCGGATCGGCGGCAGCCACTGCCCCGGACCGAGCCAGGCGCGAAGCGCGGTCTGCAGCGGGCCGCTGAAGTCGAACAGCCCGATCGCGATCATCGCCAGCACGTACGCCGGCACCGCCAGCGGCAGCATCAGCATCCAGTCGAACCAGCGCCGCCCGGGGAAGGCGCACATCACCGTCAGCCATGCCAGACCCACGCCGAGCACCGCGGTGCCGACGCCGACGCCGGCGAGCAACAGCGCGGTGTTCGCCAGCAGCCGTGGCATCACGGTCGACGCCAGATGCGACCAGATCTCGGCATCGATCGTGCCCCAGCTGGCGACGATCACCGCGAGCGGCACGCCGACCAGCGCCGCGAGCAGCGCCACGGCCAGGCGCCAGCCGCGGCCGCGCGGCGCCGGCACGGTCCGGGACGCGATCGACGGCGGGGCGCTCACCACGCTCGCCATGGCGCTGGTCTCCACGGACGCGGAAAGCAGATGTACGGCGCACACACGCCGTCCGGAACCGACGCGGGGCGGGGTCCGCCCGCACCGGCCTGCCGGCCGGCGCAGGGGGGGCGCCCTCGATCAGCGATAGCCGGCACGGTCCATCAGCATCACGGCCTTGGCCTGCAGTCGGCCGGCTTCGGACACGTTGATGGTGTCCTGCTTGAAGCTGCCCCAGCGGGCGACCAGCGGGTCCGGCTGGACCTGGCTGTTGACGGGGAACTCCATGTTGCCGTTGGCGTACATCGCCTGCGCCTCGGGGCCCGACAGCCACTCGAGCAGCTTGACCGCCGCGTCGCGGTGCTTGGCATGCTTGGTGACGCCGGCGCCCGAGACGTTGACGTGCACACCGCTGCCCTGCTGGTTCGGCCAGAACACCGCCAGCGGCAAATCCGGGCTGTCCTTGATCAGGCGGCCGAAGTAGTAGGTGTTGACGACGGTGACGTCGCACTGGCCGGCGGCGACCGCCTTGATCGCGGCGGTGTCGTCGGCGAACGGATCGGTGGCGAGGTTGGCGACCCAGCCCTTGACGGTCTTCTCGGTGGCCGGTTCGCCGTCACGGACGATCATCATCGCCACCAGCGACTGGTTGTAGACCTTCTTCGAGGTGCGCAGGCACAGACGCCCCTTCCACTGCGGTTCGGCCAGCGCCTCGTAGCTGGACAGCTGTTCGGGCTTCACCTTCTGCGTGTTGTAGACCAAGGTGCGTGCGCGCACCGACAGGCCGAACCACTGGCCCTCGGGGTCGCGCAGGTGCGCCGGGACGTCGGCCTCGAGCACCTTCGACTTCACCTCGGCCAGCACGTCCTCGTTGGCGGCTTGCCAGAGGTTGCCGGCGTCGACGGTCATCAGGATGTCGGCCGGGGTGTTGGCGCCTTCGGCCTTCAGCTTCTCCAGCAGCGCGCCTTCCTTGTCGGTGACGTAGCTGATCTTGACGCCGGTCCTGGCGGTATAGGCGTCGAACAGCGGCTTGATCAGCTGCTCGTTGCGCGCCGAGTAGACCACCACTTCGTCGGCGGCGACGGCCGGCAGCGACAGCGCGGCGGCCACGGCCAGCGCCAGCGAACGAACGGATTGAGCGATCACGACATGGGTCTCCTGCTGGATGAGTTTCGACACGATAGTAATTCTCATTCGTCGACGCAAGCGATCAGCAGCGACCAAGCGTTCGAGACGCGATCGCATTGACGCGCATCAAGCCGCCGACGATCGGCAGGATCACGCCCATTCCCCAACCCCCCCGATCGGCTTAGAATCGCGCGCAATTCACCGCATCCCGCGGGCCGCCCGCCACCGCGGCTCATCGCCCGGCCACGGTCCACGCGGCGCGCTTTCCGTTCGAGCGCGGCGAGCACCCGACACCCCGAGGTAGTTCTCCGACATGCGTAGACGACACGGTCTGCTGATCGTCCTGCTGGTGATCTTCGCCAACATCGGCCTCTGGGCGCTGTTCAACCGCCCGACCGCCGAGACGCCCTGGCACGGCCAGATCAACGGCTTTTCGTTCAGCCCCTACCAGCGCGACCAGAATCCGCTCGAGGGCCAGCACCCGACGCCCGAGCAGATCGATCGCGACCTCGGCATCATCGCGCCGTACGCCAGGAGCGTGCGCACCTACACCACGCTCGACGGCCTCGACGCAGTGCCGCCGCTGGCGAAGAAGCACGGCCTGACGGTCACCGCCGGCGCCTGGCTCGACCAGCGCACCGAACTGAACAAGCGCGAGATCGACAACCTGATCGCGCTGGCGAAAGCCAACGACAACATCACCCGCGTCGTGGTCGGCAACGAGGCGATCCTGCGCGCCGACCTGACGATCAAGGAGCTCGCCGCCTACCTGCGCCAGGTACGCCGCGAGGTCAAGGTGCCGGTGTCGACCGCCGAGCCCTGGCACGTGTGGCTGCGCTTCCCCGAGCTGGCCAGGGAGGTCGACTTCATCGCGGTGCAACTGCTGCCGTACTGGGAAAAGGTGCCGTTCGAGCAGGCGGTCGACTACGTGCTGCGCCGTGTGCACGAACTCGAGGCCGCCTACCCCGACAAGCCCATCCTGATCTCCGAGGTCGGCTGGCCGAGCGAGGGCAACCGCGTCGGCGCCGCCGTGCCGACGCTGACGCACGAGGCGCGCTTCCTGCGCCGCTTCCTCAACGTCGCCGAGGACGAGCAGCTCGACTACTTCGTGATGGAAGCCTTCGACCAGCCCTGGAAGAAGGCGATCGAGGGTTCGGTCGGCGCGTACTGGGGCGTGTGGAACGCCGAGCGCGAGCCCAAGTTCCCGATGAGCGGCGCCATCGTCGAGGATGAGAGCTGGACTTTGCAGGCGCTGCTGGCGGCGATCGTCGCGCTGCTGCCGATGGTCTGGTTCGCGGCCCGCTTCAACGACCTGCACCTGCGCGGCAAGCTGTTCTACGCGACGCTGATCCAGCTGTCGGCCTCGCTGCTGGTGTGGACGCTGTTCGTGCCCGCACACCTGTACCTGACCAACCTCGGCCTGCTGATGCTCGGCATCCTGCTGCCGGCGCAGTTCGGCCTGCTGATGGTGGCGCTGATCAACGGCTTCGAGTTCACCGAGATGCTGTGGAAGCGCGACTGGAAGCGCCTGTTCAAACCGCTCGAGCCGCAGCCCGACCGCAGCGACTGGCCGATGGTGTCGCTGCACCTGGCCTGCTACAACGAACCGCCCGAACTGGTGATCGAGACGCTGAACGCGCTCGCCCGCCTCGACTACCCGAACTTCGAAGTGCTGGTGATCGACAACAACACGCCGTCCGAAGCCGTCTGGCGCCCGCTCGAAGCACACTGCCGCCAGCTCGGCGAGCGCTTCCGCTTCATGCACCTCAAGCCCTGGCCCGGCTTCAAGGCCGGCGCCTTGAACTTCGGCCTCAGGCGCACCCACCCGGCGGCGAAGGTCGTCGGCGTGATCGACGCCGACTACATCGTCGAGCCCGACTGGCTGAAGAGCCTGGTGCCGTACTTCGACAACCCCCGGGTCGGCTTCGTCCAGGCGCCGCAGGACCACCGCGACTGGGAGCACGACCGCTTCACCGAGTGGGCCAACTGGGAATACGCCGGCTTCTTCAACATCGGCATGGTGCACCGCAACGAGCGCGACGCGATCATCCAGCACGGCACGATGACGCTGATCCGCAAGCAGGCGATCGACGCGACCGGCCCCTGGGCCGAGTGGTGCATCTGCGAAGACTCCGAGCTGGGGCTGCGGGTGATGGAAGCCAGCTACGAGGCGGTATACGTCAACCATGCCTTCGGCAAGGGCGTCGCCCCCGACACCTTCGGCGCCTACAAGGGCCAGCGCTTCCGCTGGGCCTACGGCGCGGTGCAGATCCTGAAGCGCTACTGGAAGTGGATGCTGCCGAAGTCGCTCGGCGCCGCGGGCCACCTGAGCGGAGCGCAGAAGTTCCACTTCGTCACCGGCTGGCTGCCGTGGTTCGCCGATGCGCTGCACCTGGTGTTCACGGTTTCGGCGCTGGTGTGGTCGGTGGGGCTGCTGGTGCTGCCGCAGTACTTCGAGTTCCCGCTGGCGGTGTTCCTGTTCCCGACGCTGGGTATGTTCGCCTACAAAATCGTGCACAGCTTCGTGCTGTACTCGGCACGTGTGCCCTGCACCTTCGGCCAGCGCTTCGGTGCGGCGATCGCCGGCATGGGACTGACGCACTCGATCGCGCGCGCGATCATCGCCGGGCTGTTCACCAAGGGCCGCGCCTTCCTGCGCACGCCCAAGGGCGAGAACAGCGCGGCGCTGGTGCGCGGCCTGCTGATGGCGCGCGAAGAGGGGCTGATCCTGCTGGCGCTGTGGATCTCGGCCGCCGGCATCGTGTTCGAGTACGGCCTGCACGTGCGCGAAGTGTGGTTCTGGGCGGTGATCCTGGTGGTGCAGTCGATTCCCTACGCCGCGGCGGTGCTGCACTCGATCGCCAGCGCGCTGCCCGGCGGCGTGCGCGAGCCCGAGCCGGTGGCGGCGTGAGCGACCGGCGCGACGCGTCTGTCGAGCTGAAAGGGTGCGCCGCGCGGGGCACACCGATCGTCGAGGTGAGTCCCGTGTCCGTGAACGCCCATCCCGCTCCCCGCTTGGCCGCCCGCCGCCTGGCTGCCTGCCTGCTGTTGCTGCCGACGCTCGCCGGCGCGCAGGTGTCGTCCGAGCATTGCGTGCCGCCCGGACGCTGGGCCGCGCCGGGCGAAGCCACCGCAACGCCGATCGCCGAACAAGCGCTGCTGCGCGAGCTGGCGTCGATGCAGGCGGTGCTGCTCGGCGAGCGCCACGACAGCGCCGAGCACCACCGCTGGCAGCTGCAGACGCTGGCGGCGCTGCACGCGCTGCGCCCGCAGCTCGCGATCGGCATGGAGATGTTCCCGCGCCGGCTGCAGCCGGTGCTCGACCGCTGGGTCGCCGGCAGCCTGTCCGAAGCCGAGTTCCTGAAACAGGCCGAGTGGGACCGCATCTGGCGCTACGATCCGCAGCTCTACCTGCCGCTCCTGCACTTCGCGCGCATGAACCGCGTGCCGCTGCTGGCGCTGAACGTCGAGCGCAGCCTGGTACGGCGCGTCGGCGCCGAGGGCTGGCAGGCGGTGCCGCCGGCCGAGCGCGAAGGCGTCGGCGACCCGACCCGACCCTCGCCGGATTACGTCAGCTGGCTGCGCGACAGCTTCGATGCGCACCGGCGCGACGCCGAACCGGAGCGCGAGGCGCGCTTCGAACGCTTCGTCGAGAGCCAGCTGGTCTGGGACCGGGCGATGGCCGAGGCGATCGCCGTACGCGCGCGCGCCGCCGATGCGCCGCTGGTGGTCGGCATCGTCGGCGCCGGGCACCTGGTCAACGGTTACGGCGTGCCGCACCAGTTGCGCGCGCTCGGGCTCGAGCGCGTGCGCCACTTGCAGCCCTGGGACCCGGCGCCGTGCGACGGCCTGGTGCCCGGCTACGCCGACGCGCTGTTCGGGCTCGATGCGATGGCCGCGCTGGCGCCCCCGCCGCAGGCCACGCTGGGCGTGCTGCTCAGCGAAACCGAGGGCGGCGTTCGCATCGACCGGGTGCTCGAGGGCAGCGTCGCCGCAGCCGCCGCGCTGCGCCCCGGCGACTGGATCCGCGCGCTCGCCGGGCGCGAGGTCAAGAGCGTCCTCGAGGTCAGCGCACGGGTACGGCGCCAGCCGCCGGGCAGCTGGCTGCCGATGGCGGTCGAGCGCCGCGGACGTACGCGCCTGGTGCTGGCCAAGTTCCCGCCCGAAAGCTGAGGTCGCCTGCACCGCGGGCGCCGCGACCAACCGACTCAACCGACCAACCGCACCATGCGACATGCCCTGCTCGGATGCGCGCTCGGCTGTGCGGCTTCGCTGGCCGCCGCCGACACGCTCGACCTGACCCTGAAACTCGATCCGGCTACGCGCACGCTCGAGGCCGAGGCGAAGATCAGCCCGCCGCCGAGCGCGGGCTGGACGCTCGCCGTGGGCCTCGAGCCGCTGCCCGACGCCGACGGCAGATCCTGGCGCGCCGCCGCGCGCGGCCCCGACTGGGTGCGCTGGCACAAACCCGGCGCCAGCGCGATCCGCTACCGCGGCACGCTGCCGGGGCTCGACGGCGCCGGCGAGGGTCCGGCGCCGGTGCGGCCGGCCGTCGACGCCCGCGGCAGCGTGCTACCCGAGGGCAGCGGCTGGTACCCGGCGCCGGCCGCCGCAGCCTTCGACTGGCGGCTGCGACTGCGGCTGCCGCCCGGGCAGCGCGGCGTGGCGTCGGGGCGGCGGCTGCGCGAAGCGGCGCACGCCGACGGCTACCGCGCCGAATTCGCCTCGGAAGCGCCGGACGCCGGGCCGACGCTGCTCACCGGTCCGTGGGAACTCGGCGAGGCGCACGTCGCGCGCGCCGGCAGTCCGCCGCTGCGGGTACGGAGCTACTTCGCACCGGCCGTCGCCGGGCTCGCCGAAGGCTACCGCGACGCCGCAGCCGCCGCGCTGATGCGCTATTCGGCGGCGATCGGTCCCTACCCGCACGCGGACTTCACTCTGGTCTCGAGCCCGCTGCCGCTCGGCGTCGCGCTGCCGGGCATGACCGCGCTCGGCGAAGACGTGCTGCGCCTGCCGTTCATCCGCGCCAGCTCGCTGGCGCACGAAGTCTTGCACCAGTGGTGGGGGCTCGGCGTGCGCATCGACGCCGCGCGCGGCAACTGGGCCGAAGGGCTGACCACGCTGATGGCCGACTACGCCGCGCGGGAAGCCGAGGGCGCGGCGGCGGCGCGCGCGCTGCGGCTCGACTGGCTGCGCGACTTCGCCGCGGTGCCGACTTCGGAGGACGTGGCGCTGAGCGCGTTCGGCGCGCGCTTCCACGGCGCTTCGCAGATCGTCGGCTACCGCAAGGCAGCGTTCGCGCTGCTGCTGCTGCGCGAGACGATCGGCGCGGAGACCTTCGAGCGCGCGCTGCGGCTGTACTTCTGGCCCGAGCAGCGCGGCCGCGCCGCCTCATGGGACGACCTGATCGACGCCTTCGAGCTGGCTTCGGGCCGCAGCCTGGCGCGCTTCAAGGCCGACTGGATCGACCGCCCGGGGCTGCCGAGCATCGCGATCGAAGACGCGGCGACCCGCCCCGCGGGCGAAGACGGGCTCTGGCCGCTGCGGCTGAAGCTGCGCCAGGACGCGCCGGCACGCCACCTGCGCCTGCCGCTCGCGATCACCACCAGCGCCGGCACCGAGCTGTACCGCGTCGAGTTCGACGCCATCGCGGCCGAGCTGACGCTGTGGCTCGACCAGCGCCCGGACGCGCTGGTGATCGACCCCGACTACACCGTGCCGCGCCGGCTCGCGCCCGAGGAGTTGCCCGCCAGCGTGCGCGATACCATGGTCGCCGCAGCCCCGCGGCTGGCGGTGCTCGACACCGACGCGCAATACCGGGAAGCGGCCCGCGCGCTCGCCGCGCGCCTGCTCGACGCGCCGGCGCGCGACGAGGACGGCGCAGGCGCGCTGCTGCTGGTCGGCCCGCCAGCGGCGGTCGATGGCTGGCTCGGCCGGCACGGGCTGAGCCGCCCGCGCGAAGTCGGCAGCGGCCGGGCCCATGCCTGGGCGGCGCGCCTCGGCGATCGGCCGCTGCTCGTGGTCTCGGCCGCCGACGCGACGCGCCTCGCCGAACTCGCCCGCCGGCTGCCCCACTACGGCCGCCAGGGTTGGCTGGTGCTCGACGACGCGGGCCGCGTCGGCGCCAAGGGCGACTGGGCCGCGCCGCTACGCCGCTACGCGGTCCGCGAAGAGGCGCCGTGAAGCGTCTTCCCCTCACCCCCGCGTATCGACGCTCGGGTTCGAGGCGCCGTGCTGGAACAGCAGCAGGAAGCCGCCGGCGATCGTCAGGTTCTTCATGAACTGGATCTGCTGCCCCTGGACGGACCAGTCCATATGGAACAGCAGCGCCGAAGCCACGCTGAACACGGCCAGCGCCAGCGCCACCCAGCGCGTGAACCAGCCGGCGGCGATGCACAGCCCGCCGCCGAGCTCGAGCAGGATCACCAGCGGCAGCAGCGCGCCGGGTACGCCCTGCGAAGCCATGTAGGTCTGGGTCGCGGCATAGCCGCCGATCTTGCCCCAGCCGGAAATGACGAACATGTGCGCGGGCAGGATGCGCGCGCCCAGATGGACGATGGTGCTCACGGCGGACTCCTTTCGCGCCGGGCGGCGCGCGGGTGTGGTGATCAGTCGAAACGGATAGCCGCTCGCGGCGCGCGCCGCTACGTCCGCGTCAGCTCGCCGCGCAGATCGCGCTGCATCTCGCGCCGGATCGCCTCGGGTTCGAGGCCGAGCTCGAACAGCCAGATCAGCTTGGTCAGCGCCGCCTCGACCGTCATGTCGAAGCCGCCGATCACGCCGGCGCGCGCCAGCGCCGAACCGGCGGCGTAGCTGCCGAGATCGACGTGGCCATTGAGGCACTGGCTGACGTCGACGATCACCACGCCGCGCGCGCTGGCCTCGCGCAGCGCCTCGAGGAAGGCCGGGTCGCGCACCGGGCCGTTGCCGGCGCCGTAGCATTCGAGCACCAGCCCGGCCAGTGGTGGATGCGCGATGTTGGCGATGAACTCGGCCGAGATGCCGGGGAACAGGCGCACCGCGGCGACCGGCGCCGCGCCGCAGGGCTGGACGCGGAACGGCGTGCGCGCCGGGCCGAGCATGCGCTCGCGGTGCACGCGTATGTCGATGCCGAGCTCGGCCAGCGGCGGATAGCTGGGCGACTCGAAGGCGCCGAGCCCCGCCGACTTGACCTTCACCGCGCGGTTGCCGCGCAGCACCTTGCCGTTGAACGCCAGGCACACCTCGGGGATCGGGTAGTGCCCGGCCAGGATCAGCGCATCGATCAGGTTGTCGCGCGCATCGTTGCGCGCTTCGCACAGCGGGATCTGCGAGCCGGTCAGGATCACCGGCTTGTCGAGCCCCTCGAGCATGAACGACAGGGCCGATGCGGTGTACGCCATCGTGTCGGTGCCGTGCAGCACGACGAAGCCGTCGTAGTCGGCGTAGTGCGCGGCGATGTCTGCGGCGATGCGGTTCCAGTCGGCCGGCGCCATGTTGGCGCTGTCGAGCAGCACCTCGAACTCGTGCACATCGAACGCCGGCACCGGCGCCGAACCGAGCTGCGGCACTTCGTGCAGCAGCCGCTCGAGCAGCCCCGGCGCCGGGGCGTAACCCTCGGCGGTCTGCACCATGCCGATCGTGCCGCCGGTGTAGGCGACGTAGACGCGTTTGCCCATTCATCGACCTCGTGAAACGTGAGACGCGTTCAGGCCTGGCGCAGCCCGCGCAGCAGCGACGCCACCGCCTTGCCCTGGAGCACGCGCTCGCCGCGCTGGTTGTCGATCCAGGCGTCCATCTCGATGCGCTCGGCCGTGGCGTCGACCGCGGTGACTTCGAGCGTCGCGGTCAGCGTGTCGCCGAAATGCACCGGGCGCAGGAACTCGAGCGTCTGCGAGCGGTAGATCGCACCGGTGCCGGGCAGCGACATGCCGACCAGCGTCGACAGCAGCGACGCCGACAGCATGCCTTGCGCGATGCGCTGACCGAAGAAGGTCCGCCGGGCGAACTCGGCGTCGACGTGCAGCGGGTTGACGTCGCCGGTGAAGGCGACGAAGTGCGCGACATCGGCTTCGGTGATGGTCTTGGCGAACTGGGCGCGGCGGCCGACGGCGAGATCGTCGTAGGTGCTCAGGCGGTATTCCATGGTCGTTCCTCCGTGCGGGCCTGCGATTGTCGCCGCCGAAGCCGCCCGCCGACAACCGCCACGCGCTGCCCGCTCCGATCGCCGCGTGCCAGACCGGGCGCGAAGTGCTTATAATACCGGTCTTTTTTCTCCAGGAGTTCACGACCCCGATGCGCACCCCGCCCCCTTTCCGCCGCTGGCTCGCCGCGCTCGGCCTGCTCGCACCCGTGCTCGCCGCCCACGGCAAGGCCGAGGTCTACCCGCTGCCGCCGGCCGAGGTCGACCTGGTCGGCCAGATCCAGATCGAGCCTGCGCAGCACGAAGACACCTTCCTCGACATCGCCCGGCGCACCGGCCTCGGCTACGACGAAATCGTCGCTGCCAACCCCGGCGTCGACCGCTGGCTGCCCGGCGACGGCATGCCGGTGGTGCTGCCGACGCAGCACGTGCTGCCGGCCGCGCCGCGCGAAGGCATCGTCGTCAACATCCCGGAGATGCGGCTGTACTACTACCCGCGCGGCAGCGGTACGGTGAAGACCTACGCGGTCAGCATCGGCCGCATGGACTGGAAGACCCCGCTCGGGCGGACCTCGGTCACCGCCAAGCAGGTCAATCCGAGCTGGTACCCGCCGGCCTCGATCAAAGCCGAACACGCCGCCAAGGGCGATCCGCTGCCCGACGTGGTGCCCGGCGGTCCGGACAACCCGCTCGGCACGCGCGCGATGCGCCTCGGCATCCCCGGCTACCTGATCCACGGCACCAACAACCCGAACGGCATCGGCATGCGCGTGACGCACGGCTGCATACGCATGTACCCCGAAGACGTCGAGGCACTGTTCCCCGACGTTCCGGTCGGCACGCCGGTGACGCTGGTCAACCAGACCTGGAAGCTCGGCCGCGGCAGCGACGGCACCGTCTACCTCGAGTACCACTCGCCGCTCGAGGAAGACCAGGAGCCCACCGAGCAGCAGGTCGCCGAAACGGTGCAGGCGGTGCGCACCAGCCTCGGCGCCACGCCGCTGATCGCGCCCGACATCGTCGACACCGTGGTGCGCCAGGCGAGCGGCCTGCCGGTCGCGATCACGCCGCCGGCCCCCGCCGTCGCGCAGGCGCCACTGGCCGAGCCCCCCCGGGTCCCTGTCAGCCCGGCAGCCGGACAGGCCACCGCCGCACCGGCAGGCGCCCGCCCGCTGCCGGCGGTCCCCGCAGCGGCGCGCCCGCGCCCGTGACGCCGGCGGCAGGCAGCTGCGCCGATCACGAACGGCGTCCATAAAAAAGCCCGGCCGGAGCCGGGCTTTTTTGCGAAAGCGAAGCGCCGATTACTTGTACATCGACTTCTTGAACGCGCGGTTCAGCTTCTCGCTGTTATCCGCCGAGATCGCCTTGGCTTCGTTGGCGGTGGCGTTGGCGCGGTTGGCGACGTCCAGGGCCTGGTTGGCGGTGGCCTGGGCCTTCTGGGCTTCGGCGCGGACGGCCTCCAGGTCGCTGGTGCTGGCGCAGCCGACCGACAGAGCGGCCAGAGCGGCAAGGGCGGACAGCTTGACCAGGTTCTTCATGGCATGCACTCCTTTATGATGCATAATTGACACACGGGTTGTGCTTCCCGCAACAAAGCACGCCTAAGTGTATTCGTTCACCCGATTTTGCCAACCCGGAAAACGGATATTTCGTAAAAAAACCACGCGTGCCACCTGAACCCGTGCAGCCTGTTTCACCGGGCGGACCGCATTCCGCATGCCGGCGCGTGCGCCCACACAGCCGCTGCTCCCGCCGCCCGCGCGGGGCCACGCCGGAAATCACGCTGCGCTCGTCTGCAGCCCTCGGCTCCACCGCAATACCGGCTGCGCCCGACTAGCTTAGGGCAGTGCCGGGCGCTGTGCCCGTTTCCGCGGCATCGCGCGCCGCGAGCTCGGCGCTCAGGCGGACCGAATGCCGCCGTGACAGCGCCAGGAA